>JASJDD010000123.1 GCA_030065735.1 Crocosphaera sp. | reverse complement strand
CGACGGTTTTTGCTGGTGGTATAGCGACTAACCCCAGGCGATCGCTTGTTGGTATTTGTTCGACACTCTGTACATTCTAGGGTGATAATCAGTCGAACCCCTTTTTTACTAGCCATAATTTAATTTAGCAATTGACTCGATTAATTTAGATTTACACACAAACAGCTATTATCTCATATTTTTAATCGAGTTGCAAGGAAAGTGAACTAGGGGTAATTAAACTACAAGAAAGGTAGTCTTGAGAAGGGTTAAGAATTCCATTATCTTTAAAAGGGAGGAATAACACTACTTTCCCCATCTTGAGTTAATCTATTGACTTGATAGTGGGGTGAGAGGAGTTCAATATTATATTTTCGACAATTATCTTGAATATTAGCAAGTAAATCAGAGTAAGTTTGATAATAGATTCTTCCTATATCATCATCCGTATTCTTTTGAGTTGCAAAGGGATCAAAATAAGCATTGAGTTGGTATGTAATATAAAAATCGTCTAGACTTTTTTGCCAGACAAAGGGTTCTGGATTCTGTAAAATATTATTAGTCTTTTTTGCTGTTTCAATGAGAATATATTCTACTTTACGCCAAGGAACATCATATCCTAGTGTGATAGAAATATGGATAATTAAGCGATCATTTCTGTCATTTTTATCTTCGATTAGTGTTTTAGAATAATTAGTAACCAAATTTTTAAGAATGTCTATATTAGAGATTGTAATAATTTTATTTTGAGTTGTTCTAATTTTATGGACTAACAACCCTTGATCTTCAACTTTTCCCATAACATCTCCTGTCTTAATAAAATTATTTTCATTAACAATATTACCAAGAATTAAAATAAACCCAGAAATTAGATCTCCAATTAAAGCAGGACTTGTTAAAGTCAATATAATAATAATAAAAGCAGAAAATCCAGTAAATATGGGTAATTTAGGAGATATAATCATAATCCCTAATAATACGCTGATCATGATTGTTAAAGAGTTGATAATCTTATTTTGCTTACTCTTACTGCTAACTTTTTTCTGATTGATTATCAAAAACTGATTAATAACCCATTGTAAGCCTTTTAAGACAACCAAGCTTAGTATTGTCGGAACTATAAAAAAGGGGAGAATTTCTAGTAGATCATTTTTAAAAAATAACCAAATAGATAACATAAAATATTGTAGAGATGAAAATATAATACCGATAAAGCTATCAATAAAATTGTTGTATAAAAATATCTCCAAAAACATCAATAGCAATAATAACAGTATTAATACTGGTATTATTATAAAATTGAGTAAGAATTGATAAATAGATATCAGTTTTATTTCGTTATTTTGACGATTAAAGTAACGTATTAAATAAATTATTAAAATTCTAATTGAAGATCCTATTATTGCTCCAATTATAAAAGTAACTATATAATCAATTATCTTGAATGATTTTAAAATGTTTTCAATAATACTTCTTATCGATTTTATATAATCGTTAAATACGAATTTACTTTGAACTAAATTAAGGTTATCAAATTGATTTTTATCAAACGTTAATGTTAAGTCAATTTCTTTATTGAATTTAATTTGTTTTTTATTTTTTTTAAAATTCTGCAATATGATTAGGTTTTCAAATGCTAAATTATACCACCTAATAAAGGTTGCTGCTATTTTTATGTCTTTACTCATTGATGAGGCTCTATAATATAAATTATAATAATTTGAATTATATAATCTAGTAAAAAAAAATAGTTTTTTGTGACCTTCTTTATCAAAACCATATTGTATTTTATTACGGTTGAATAACCAATTATATGGTCGATACAAAAGACCATTAAATGTTCCAAAATCAAACGTAACCCAAGCTTCTTCAGGTTTATAATTTTCTACTGCTTCCTTGATTCTAAGAAAATAGTTATTTGCTAAAGTAAAAGTTGATATTTTTCCATCTTCTATTAATTTAGCATCTTCATTACTAATAATCATAACTACTTTATCTCTATCAGGAATCCATTCCTCCGTCTGAGAAATAATCGCAATGGATGGATTTTCTTCATCAATATTTTCCTCGTTATCCATCAAGGAATCATATTGAGATGAGCCAATAATTTTGTTTAAATCGCTAACTTTAACAATAGATAAAGAATCTAAAGGAATAATTGCTTGATTGATTTTATCAATTTGCTGTTGTATTTTTTTTACTCTTTGTTGAGGTGATTGTCCATTAAGAGACGTTTTTATACAAAATAAAGGTTGATTGTTAAAGATAACCTGATGTTTGATTATGGGACATCAAAATAATCCTGATTATTTTGGTAAGTTAGATTATTAGTTTTGATTTGATTACTTTCAGCGATTAATAACAGTTGAGAACTGATTGCTTTTGCTCTTGCTTTTGCCTCTTCAATATTTTTTCCTGATAATATACAAAATAATTTTTCATCTCCCAGATTAACTGGTGCTATACAATATTTTTTTCTATATTCTATAATTGCTTGTATTAATTTCTCTTTATTCTGTTTATTTTCTTCACTTCCAGTTACATATTGCTCTAAAAACCTAAGATTTTCTTGATTTGATGTTTGATTAGATTCAAGAGATTGAATTGTAGTGTTTCTATCTTCTGCTAACTGCTTTAAGTTAGTATTAAATTGTTCAATATTTGACGAGTTCTCATTATTTAAACAGAACACAATTTTATCATCTAATTTAGCAGCTTTAATCATTCCATTTTGATTACAAGTTGCCGAAGTCAAAGCATCAAAGATTCCATAAATAATATTACCTTTATCCTTATTTTTATTGTAATATTCTTGAATAAATTTATCAATATTCAAAATTTCAGTCAATGTATCCTTTTTATTCTTCTCAACTCCATTACACTCATCTAAACAAAACTTTATTTTTTTATTTTGATTATCAACATAATACTTAAGATTAATATTTTTTTTATCAAGATAATCTAAAATTTCATCATGATCATAATTAGCCAATAACTTCCTATTAATAACCAAATCTCGATCATCAACATCTATACTTAAATTGTTATCAATAATTTGCTGCTTTAAAAATTCAAAATTTTTATTAATTTGTTTTGCTCGATCAGAGGCTGTATCATAGTTCCCTTTTGTCCAAATACAAAATAGATATTGATTATTAATATTAACTCGTTGTGATGGGGGACAAATTAGAAAATTTATAGGGTCATTTTCTTTTGAATTATTTTGACTAGAAACTGGACTAGAAGAAATAAAAATACTAAGCGAACTAAACACTAACAGCGTAATTAAAAACTTTGCTATAAAAGACTGAAGTTGTCTTTTCCATTTTCTTGTCTTTACCATTATCTTCTATCACAAAAACCAGAACCTACTCTTTTCGAGTGAAATCTAGATAAACTTCAGACAGATCAAGTTCATTTTGAAAATATTTATATTAATGATAACGCTATGCTTGAAAAATACCTGTTAAAATTCAACTTTTTTTAAGTATTATGAAAAACTCATATTATCAAAAATTCTCATCAAAAAATAAGGTGCATTAACAAAAATACTGTTAATACACCATGAATAATTGAGTTATATTTATTTTCAAATAAATACAAAATCTCCCTTAACTTTTTCGTAACACAGCAAACCATAAACCAGCTACTCCAGCAGTAATTAATAAACTGTGTAAAGGAGAGATAGGAGTCGAACTGTAATGTAAATCTTGTTTCAATTCATAACTAATATTTTCGTAGTCTACTCCATCTTCAGTCACAGGAACAATAATAACTTCCCCATGACCTTCATCTATAATTTGTACTTCCCAGTCCCCAGGAATAGAGGTATCAGGAAGAAAAGAAAAACGGCCTTCTTCATCAGTTTGGGACTCTAACCAAGGTTCATCGAAATTATTCGGCGCATAGACATAAACTTCAGCATTTTCCGCCACTTCATCGGTACTATAAGTGGTTTGAAATTCTAATTTATCATTTAATAAATAGTTAGTAAACATGGTATGAGCTAAAGTTGGGGAGGGTCTTCCCATCAGACCGAATAAAACAGGTAAAGTAAAGATTAGTTTTTTCATGTGACTAAAACTCCTCAGAACGATTGAAGTACAGTTAGAGTAGATTATAACAATTCCTAAATATTTCTTCTCTGACTGAACTTATCTATTTTCCATCACTCTTAGAAAAGACCATAAGTGAAAGCTTTATAGAAAGGTATTTTAAGAGATTTTAGGAGAATTCTGAGTTGTTTATGCTAAAAAATATCTGACAGCAGTTTTCAAATCAATAGATTAAACATAAAAGAACAAATTCCCCCCTGTTGCTGAGCTTGTCGAAGTACACTCCCCAATACTGCTCGGTTAACAAAATTGATCTGTTGAGACAAGAGGGGGAAGAGAGGGAAGGGAGTGAGTAACTTCTGTGCGATAGCGCCGGAACGCAGTGAGGAACTTCTGACTTCGTTAACCCCACCCATCCCACACTTCCCCCACTCACTTAACCGAAATATTGATACACCCAATTAAAAACTGCTATGAGTGATCGCTTATTCTCAGAAAAAAATTAATTTTAAATTGTTGTTACAAAGACAATCTGGGGTTAATCTTAACCCTAACTAGGATTTTAATGATTGCGCCAAGTGAAAACTATTTTTTCTTCTGCTTGTCGAAACTCGATATTAAACTTATCAAAAATAACCTCTCTACCTAATAATAATTGCTCTGTTTCTATAGGATTTTGTAACCAAGCAACCGGAGCGATAAAACTACGTTCATCAATAGTCATTTCTAGATTACGCAGCACATACTCAACGTTTCCCCCAATGGTTTCTGCTAGTAAAATCGATTCAGCATCAGCTAAGGTTAATCCTAAATGTTGACCCATTTTTAATGAAATAAGACTAACTTCTGCTCCTGAATCAACTAACATAGTTGCTTCTATTTCTCGGTCATGATGTTTCAATTTTACTAAATAATTGGGTTGCCAATCATGACGAACAACTGATCTAAAATGTATGGGCAAAATCTGAAGAGAACGACGATGAGGAGGAACCAAATAAATTAAATAATTTTTTCCTGACTCATTAGCAATATCTAAAACAGATTGTAAATTTTCACCATGACTAATAATGCCTTCTTCATTGTAAGCAATATATTGATTTTTATATAAATCTAAAACCATTTTACGGTTAGCATTTAACCATTTAATGCTTTTTTCGGCCTGTTCTTTTGAAGGGGAATTAGACATAAAATGTCTCCTGACTTCTGATTCCTTACCACCTAATGCGTAGTGCTATGGTTAGGCTGGAACCTCCACTGTTTCTATCCCTGCTAACTCAAACCCATGATGAACCGCTTTTAACGCCTTGACTCCTTCCTCTTTGGGAACAACGCAACTAATTTTAATCTCGGAAGTGGCAATCATTTTGATATTGATCTTTTCTTGAGCCAAAGCTGTAAAAAACTTCGCAGCGACTCCAGGTTGTCCCACCATACCAGCCCCCACAATACTCACTTTAGCAATATCGTCATCCACTATCACCTCATCAAAGCCATCAGCGAGGCGATTTAAGGCGGTACACGCTGCTTCAACCTCTCCTTGGGCAACAGTAAACGCAATGTCACGGGTGGGCATTCCTGCCAAAATACGACAACGCTGAGATTGAATAATGGTATCCACACTAATATTATTGTCCGCCAAAACCCCAAAAATACTGGCTGCCATCCCTGGTTTATCCTTGACATGACGAATGGCAATTTGAGCCTGTTTCATATCTAATGCGACACCACGTACTGGGGGAGACATAGCTACGGCGTTAGTAGCAACTGGGTTAGGGGATAATTGCACATTAAAAGCTTCACATAAGACTGCTATGGCTCGATCGCCGTCTTCTTTGGCTACCACACAACTCACCTTCACTTCTGAGGTGGAGATCATCTCGATGTTAATATTAGCCTGGGCTAAGGTTTTAAACATTTTCGCTGCAATGCCTGGCCGGCCAATCATTCCCGCCCCAGCAATGGAAATTTTAGCCACCCCTGTTTCTACCATCACCTCCGCTTCGGTAACGTTGGAAGGGGTACTCCGTAACGCCGGTGCGATGGCTTCTGCGACGGCCTCGGCTTTGCTTAAGACATTTTTAATCACGGTAAAGGCAATATCATTACTATTGCCTTCGTGGATGGATTGAATAATTAAGTCTACATCCACCTGTTGATGGGCAATTTCTCCAAATAAGCGAGCTGCAATACCAGGGTGATCGGGAACCCGTAATAAGGCAATTTTTGCCTGATCTCTATCAAATTCCACGCCATCCACTGCTTTAGTCAGTTCTAACCCCTCTAAGGATCTGGGTTTGGGAATGGGGGAAATCACACGAGTGCCGGGTGCCTCACTCCAACTGGAACGCACCACCAACGGAACACCATAATTACGGGCAATTTCTACGGCTCTGGGGTGCAAGACTTTTGCTCCGAGACTGGCCAATTCTAACATCTCATCGCAGGTAATTTCCTCCATTAATCTCGCTTCTGGGACGAGACGGGGATCGGTGGTTAAAATCCCTGGAACATCGGTGTAAATCTCACAAAAACTGGCTTTGAGGGAAGCTGCGAGGGCAACGGCCGAGGTATCGGACCCTCCACGGCCTAGGGTGGTAATTTCTAAATCTTCCACAGAACTAATGCCTTGAAACCCTGCCACAACTACCACTTCAGCTTTATCAAGATGACGTTTGATGCGATCGGGTTTAATGGAAAGAATACGGGCCCGGCTATGTTCGGCTTCGGTGACAATGCCGACTTGGGCCCCCGTTAAAGAGATGGCTGCTTGTCCTATTTCTTGTAAGGCCATGGTCATCAGGGCAATGGTCACCTGTTCCCCGGTGGAGAGTAACATATCCATTTCCCGTCGGGAAGGGTTTGCGGTAATTTCTTGTGCCAAACTAACCAGAGTATCGGTGGTTTTACCCATAGCAGAGACAACCACAACCACTGTATTCCCTTGTTGAACGGTTCGATGGATGCGTTGAGCAACGGTTTGAATCCGTTCTACTGACCCGACGGAGGTTCCTCCGTATTTTTGGACAATGAGAGCCATAGTTGAAATAGATGCAGAGATATCTAACGTTTAATTTAGCAAAATTACTGAGGGGTTATGGGGTATCTGTAACATTTTCTTATACTATGGGTTCTCCTGTAATTTCCTTGTCTTTAGCAAGAATTTCTAAAAAGAGTACATTTAACCTAGTTAAGAAAGCTAAAGAGTGGCGATCATCAATCAAGAATTTAATGGGTGTTCTAGTTTGGGTATTCTGAAACGATTTATGAAGCTGAATGGATGGATAATAAAGGTAATCTCCTAGAAAAAACTAGGAGACACAAATAAATCTTTCTAACTGGAGAATAACACGATGTCTAACAGCCCGATTGAGATTACGACAGACTTGAGTAAAATTTTGGATCGGATTGAGAGTAACCTTAGTGATTTTCGTAAAGAGACTAATCAAAAATTTGAGAAAATGGATGAGCGATTAAACAAGTTAGAAGTGGGTCAAGCTCGGTTAGAGGAAACAACAAAAGGGTTGTCTGTTCAGATCAGTTCTATAGATAGGAGACTAGAAAAAATAGAGTCAAGTCAAAATGAAGTTGTTAAGGAAGTAGCTGATCTAAAAGGAGCAAAGTCTTTTGTCATTCCTGTGGTAGTTGCTGTCATTACTAGCTTGTTAACTTTATTGATCAGAGCTATCCCAAATCCGTAGTTAAGTTTTTTAAGTAGGGGGTTCAGGGGGTGTTACCCCCTGACGCACTGCAATCAAAGATTGCATAAGTGAGCTTTCCTCATCGACCCCGAAATACCAATCTTGTCTTTCAGCCCAAATTAAGGCCAGAATATCTAATAATAAGTGAGGAATTAGGTGTTGTAATTGATTATCCACAGGTTTATCATCAGAGTCGGGTAAATCTTCGGCTGAAGGAAGACAATGGTTAGGATTATAGTTTAATAGCATTTGATTAATTTACCTCACCTATTTGTGTTTAAGTTAACCATTTTTGTAAATCTTCTATATCTGAAAAATTCAATAAAGCAAGGGATAAATCATCTAATTGACTAGAGGATAATTCTTTGATTTTTTGTTCAGTTGCTAGAGGAATTTTGCCTGACTTTGCATTGAGTTGACGTAAGATTAAGTCTTGTTTTCCCTCTATTTCTCCTTTCTTTTGTTTTTCTTCTCCTTCTCGTTTGATTTGTTCTTCTGGAGTTAAATAACGCTGACCATTTTCATCATACCAATATAACCATTCTCTTTCTATGCCTTGATAAGTTCCAATTTCTTTCCCGATTCCTAAATTTAATTCTGATAACCATATCGGTTCCCCTGTTAATAATTCATAATTTCCCTTATTTAATTGATAGACTTCTAATCTTGGTTTTCTTTTCCGTAAAGGATTATAAATGACATAATATAAAATCCCCATTTCTGCATAAAAATCTTTCTTTTTAGTATATTCTTTTCTTCTTTTATGAGAAACCACTTCTAACACTAAAGTGGGAATCTTTTGTTCTTCCCATAATACATAAGATAACCGTAAATCTTCATCAATAATACGAGGAACCCCAACACTTAAAAAGCCATCAGGAACAATAGCAGGTTCATAGGGATCATAATAAATACCCATATCCACACCAAAATACCAATCTTGTCTTTCAGACCAAATTAAGGCCAGAATATCTAATAATAAGTGAGGAATAAGGTCTTGTAATTGATTATCCACGGGTGTATCATCAGAATCGGGTAAATCTTCGGCTGAGGGAAGACAATCTTTAGGATTATAATTTAATAACATGGCATTATTTTGAGGGACTTAGCTAAGTTTGAATGAGGGCATAATTTGATGATAACTAATCATTAATTGCTTATCATTTTACCAGGGTTCATTAACCCGTAAGGATCAACTTCTTTTTTGAAGTTTAACTGTGGAGAATCAATGGTTTTTCGTCCTCCTCCTTCTAATAAATAGGTATGAGGGTTGGCAATAGCTGCGCCATTTTCTTCGTGGTAACGGATGATTTCATTAACCCTTTCTTCGCTGGTAAAATGAAACAACTGTAACCCGGCGGGCATGATTTTACCCTGAAACTTCATAAACTCTAAATGAATCATCACTTCATCTCCAAAATGATCATAAAAATGTTCAACTTTATCCAAAGTAAAATAAAAAGTCTGTAAATAAGTAATACTTGGATCAACTGCACGGGCATGAAGAGTGGTATGATTCCAAGTGTACTCTAATAAACTCGTTCCTTTACTCGCTTCTTCGGCGGTTTTTAGATAAGTTATTTCCCCATGATATTCATCAACTAAATCACGAAACGCCTCTAAATCATATTCAGAAACCATCAAAAATGCAGCGTGTTTGTTCTGGGGTAAATAGTCTTTTAACTGATGTAAATAACCACAAATAGGTGCAGCGTGAACCGTGATTAATTTTTTAACAATTCCATCACTATCTCCTAACCCTTGACCAAACCTGGCTACTTGCATAAAATCATCAAAAACAACGATAATTTCAGCCCAAGGATAAGCAGGAGCTAAGGGGATTTCTAACTGTGTAATAATACCATTGGTACCGTAAGCATGATTCACTTTTTGCACTTCATCCCCTCGTAACTCCATCAGACAGGGTTCATCCTCTAGGGTAACGATGCGTAAAGCGCGAACATTACCGCGATCGCGTAATTGTCCGTAGGTAATTGATCCCATTCCTGCACTACCACCGCCAATAAACCCCCCAATAGTTGCGCTACGGTAGGTAGAAGGGGCCATACGCAACTCCCAACCCGTTTGTCTAGCGTGTTTATCAAAGGCGGCCATTTTCACCCCAGGTTCCACACAAGCAACCCCTTGTTCTAACCAGAGAATTTGCTGCATTTTGGTGGTATCGAGGATAACACCCCCTGCTAAGGGAATACATTGACCATAATTACCAGTTCCGGCCCCTCTAACGGTTAAAGGAACTTTGTATTTAACGCAAGTTTGGGCTATTTGGATAACTTCTTCTTCTGTGGTGGGACGAATTACTATGTCTCCCCGTTTATCCTGTAGTTTTTGTTGTAAAATAGGGCTAAAATGATAATAATCAAGAGATAATTTGCTGATTTGATGAGGATCAGTAATAATTTCTAAATGAGATAAGTCTTCTTTTACTTTATCGATGGTTTGACTCATAATTATGTTTAATTAGGGATTATATTTTTAATGTAGCAAATAACTGACAATTATTAATTCTTCATTTTCAACGATTTACCTTTGTAATAAAAATAACTGAGTAAAATAATATTCTCCATCGGAATTTTTAGCAATTCCTACCCCAGTTAAGTCAAAATTTCCTTCCATATTTTTACGATGACCGGGACTATTGATCCACCCTTTAACCGCCACATCAGCTAGGTCAGGATAGCCTTTTATATAGGCTAAATTTTCTGCAAACGCTCGATAAGGAATGGTTTTTCCCACCGCTTTAGCTCTATTATCAAAACCATCATGACTAAAGGTTGCTATTTTACTGGCCATATCTCGGCTATGTTGTCTAGCAACATAACTAATCTCTGCATTCATTTGTAATGGCGGTAAATTTTTAGATAAACGATATTGATTAACTCGACGGTTTATTTCTTGTTCTAAGGAGATTAAAAATTGACCATCTTGACCCGCTTTTTCCAGTAAAGGATCTGATGTTTTCCACGGTTCTAAACTATTAGTGATTTCAGGAGAACGGGTAATAATAGAAGGTTTTTCTTTAATAAAAATTTGCGTAAAATAGTATTGTCCCTTGCTATTTTGGGCTATCCCTATTCCTGTTTCATCGTATTTTCCTTCAATATTTTTGAGATTTTCGGGATTATTTAACCACTGTTTCAAAGTAGCTTTAATGGGATCAGACTCATTTTCATGAGTAGCTACATTTTCTACTCCTTTATCATGGGGTGTACTAAAACTAATGATTTTTAATCGTTGTTCTAAATTTTCATGACCAACAGGAATAATACCAGCAGCCATTCTTTCACTATGAATCCTAGCTTGTTGGGTAATTTGAGGATTAGTTTTTAATGGAGGTAAATTTTTAGATAAACGATATTGATTAATTTCTCGATAAGTTAGTTCTTCGAGAGCTTTAAGAAAAGCAGGATCGGTTAAACTAGGAGCAGAGTTAGAAGGTTGAGTGTCTGTGATAGGAATCTTTTCCATAGGAATCGGTTCAATAGACTCACAAGCAATTAAACCCACCATAACGAAGGGAAAAGTCAATAATAGTTGATAAAAATGAGAGTTCATAGCAAAACAGAAAAAACCGTTAAAATTGTCAGAAGTGTTAATACTAGGTTATGAATAGTTTAGCGTCAGTCAGCAACAAAGCGATCGCACCCAAATTAGCCACGTATCCCATTGTAGAAACCTTTCACTCCTTACAGGGGGAAGGGACATGGACGGGAATGAGTGCTTTTTTCATTCGTTTAGCCGGGTGTGATGTTCATTGTCCTTGGTGTGACCAAAAAGAGACATGGACGAGCAAAATATACCCCCAACAATCTATTAAAATGTTAGCAGACACAGCCAAAGCAGCTAACCCATTTATGGTTGTGATTACAGGGGGAGAACCCTTAATGTATGATTTATTTCCCTTAAGCAAAGAGTTACGAAAGTTAGGGTTACGGGTTCATTTAGAAACCTCTGGGGCCTATGCTTTTAGTGGACAATTTGACTGGGTAACATTTTCCCCTAAACCCTTTAAGGTTCCCCATGAAAGTATCTATTCCCAGGTTAACGAATTAAAGGTGGTCATTGCCAATCAAGAGGACTTAAACTGGGCAGAAGAACAGGAAAAAAAGGTTCCTCCCGAAACAATTAAATATTTACAACCTGAATGGAATCATCCCGAAAGTCAGTCTTTAATTTTTGATTATATTCTCAATCATCCTCAATGGCGTATGAGTTTACAAATTCATAAATTTTTGGGAGTTCGTTAAGAAGAGACTTCAAGTTTTATGGTTTTACCCAAAGTTTTGTGAATTTATCAATTCAGGAGAACGGGAAATTTACAATATTTCTTTAACTATATTTACTTCTCTTAAATCAAACCCTGTGCTAAAATAAGAGAGCCAACGCATAAGATCAATTATCATTAAGGTGTGACCATAAGGTTAATGTCCCCAGAGGGCATCAACTGCACTCAACCCTTAATCACAAGGAAACAAGGCATGACAGATCAAGCTTCGGTTGCCACAACTGATGGTAAAAAATTGCAAGAAGCAGAGGAGAAGCTCATCCAATTTTTAAACGACCATAGCGAAATTGAGATGATTCTTCCGGTTATTCTGGGGATTTTTATTACCAGTCGCTTGCAACTGAGGGGGGCTAACGCTCTTTTAGTTAACTTAGCAATTGCAAGTATTTCTCGTCAAATTTTTGTTAATCTCAAAAACATGACCCCGATTGTTACTGTGAGTAGCTCTAACGGATTGGGGAAGGTTGAAAATAAAGAAAATAGCAAATATACCATTATTCACTCTGTTCCTGGAAGAATACGAGTTAAAATTCCTCAGTTAGCCCAAGATATAGAATTCTGTGAGATTTTATCCCAACTATTAGAAGAAGACGATCATGTTATTGAGTCCCGTATCAACCGAGTTGCGGCCTCAGTAGTGATTTATTATGAGGCTCAAGGATTATCTGATGTAGAATTAGGCTTACGCTTATTAAATATTATGAATAGAGCAGAAGCAACTGTGTCACAAAACTGAAACATAAGCTGATCAAAAAATCTTAACAATCTCCCATGAAGACTATTCCCCAGATCATACATCATATACCTGGAAGAGTCCGATTTCGTGTCCATCGTTTAAGCCATGATCGGCAGTTTGCTTTGCGTCTTCAACAGCTTTTAAAAGCAGCAAATGGCATCAAAACTGTTCGCTTAAATGATTGGGCGGGTTGTATTGTAATTGCTTATAATTGTGAAAAAGAGTTAGATATTGAGAAATATATTATTGATTTTATAGAAAAAGCAGAAAATTATCCTAGTTTAATTACACAAAAGGAAGATAAAAAATATTTACAGGAATGGTCAACTTTAACAATTCCTAGTTTAGCTACATTATTAGCTTTTGGATCTAGTAAATTACCCATTCCTGGATTAAAAATGGTAGCTATTTTAATGTTACTAAGGGCTGCTTTTCCTGTGGTGAAAAGAGCTTATCAAAGTCTGTTAAATGAACAAAAAATAAACATCGATTGTTTAGATAGTTTAGCCCTATTATTTAGCGGTTTACAAGGACAAATGGTAACACCAGCCCTCGTCATTACCTTACACGAATTAGGGGATATTATTCGTGAAAAAACTGCCCGTTCCACTGAAATAAAAACCAGCAATTTATTAGATACCATTGGTCATTTTGCTTGGGTAGAAAGGGATAAGAAAATTATTCGTGTTGAAAGTGATGAAGTAGAAATTGGGGATACTGTGGTGGTTTATCCAGGAGAAAGTATCCCCGTTGATGGCAAAGTGATTAGAGGAAAAGCCATTATTGATCAACAAAAATTAACAGGAGAATCCATGCCCGTTGTGGTAGAAAAAGAGAGTTATGTTTATGCTTCTACCTTATTAAGATCCGGGAAAATTCGGATTAAATGTGAAAAAGTGGGGTATAAAACCCGTGCAGCGGCCAGTATTCAACTCCTAGAAAAAGCTCCCGTTCATGACACTCGTATGGCTAACTATGCAGGGAATTTAGCGGAACAATTAATGATGCCATCCTTATGGTTAGCTGGCCTGATTTTAATTATTACCAAAGATCCCCAACGGGTGGCTTCCATTCTGACTTTAGATTTTGTCACAGGTATTCGTGTTTCCATTCCCACTGCCTTTTTAGGAGCTTTAAACCACACCACTCGTCACGGTATTTTAGTGAGAAGTGGTCGCACGTTAGAACTGTTATCAGAAATTGATACCATTGTCTTCGATAAAACCGGAACCCTAACGGAAGGAAATATTCAGGTAGTCGAGGTAGAAACCGTCAGGGAAGGGTTAGATACCATAACCCTTGTTCAATTAGCAGCATCGGCCGAACAACGCATTACCCACCCCGTAGCCGAAGCGATCGCCCATTATGCTCAACAGAAAAAGATTAACATCTTACCCCGTCACCATTGGGACTATGAAGTGGGGCTAGGGATAGTAGCCACTATTGCAGAGAAAACGGTATTAGTAGGGAGTAAGAAGCTATTAGTTAGCAAAGGGGTAGCCATTGCAGAAACCCCTAAGATGCAGGAAAAATGCGCTTTATCCCCGATCTATGTGGCTTGTGATGGGGAATTTCAAGGCATTATTTACTATACTGATCCCCTACGTTCCCAAAGTGCTAATTTAATCCATCACTTACAAAAAAAATATAATATCGAGGTCAATCTCCTCACAGGAGACAACCAAAAACGAGCAACAGAAGTCGCAGAAGGTTTACAGATTCCCCTCTCTCAAGTCCATGCAGAGGCCTTTCCCGAAGATAAGGCGAAAATTATCCGCAACTTGCATCATCGGGGTAAAATCGTCGCTTTTGTCGGAGATGGCCTCAACGACTCCGTAGCTTTAGCTTATGCAGATGTGTCCATTTCCTTTGAAAACGGATCTGATATTGCTAGGGATACGGCGGATGTGGTTTTGATGAATAATGACTTGACAGACTTGTTAGAAGCGATCGCCATTGCCAAAGAAACGAAAGACTTAATCCATCAAAATACCCTGATGGTGGTAGGCCCCAACTTAGCTGCGTTAGGGTTAGCTACCACTGTCGGCCTCAACCCTTTGTTAGCTACCCTCGTCCATAATGGAACTGCGATCGTAGCGGGATTAAATAGTTTACGGCCTCTGGTTCAACATCAGCTAGAAAGTAATTAATTTTTCTCTTTAGGAGTTATTTACTCATGTCATTGATTCACTGGGATAAATCGGTTTTTAGCCTACACCTCAAAGAAATCATCGAAGATCACCATCAAAACGGTGATTTTAGTGGAGTAGTTGGCTTAGGGGCAATTTTATTAGGCACGATTGCCCTTCCTGCTGCTGCTAAATATGGTCGTCCGATTATTAAGTCTGTGATTAAAACAGGGCTATCTTTGTCGTATGACATCTTTGAGAAGAATCCCCAGTCAACTAAAGAATAAACTACTCTCGCACTCCGTAAACTTCGTGGGGAGTTTTCTAAAGCCCTAGAGCGTCAAACAAGGTAAGCTGTAGATACGACTCTCTCAGCTTTATCTTGCAAGCCATCTCTGAACCTTCAGGCAGGTTTATAAT
>JASJDD010000122.1 GCA_030065735.1 Crocosphaera sp. | reverse complement strand
ATACCCAAAAAACTGTGAGCGAGAAATAGCCACCTCCTTTTAAGGGGTGGCAGTGGAGCGAACGGGGATTTTAATGGGATGACGAATTAGCTCAAGCTACTCATAAGCGTAATTGCCAGATGCGAGATGCTGTTAATAAAGCAGCAATATTTATTATCAATTACTGCTTAAAACATCAAATTGGTCACATAGTTTTTGGATGGAATGATGGACAAAAAGATTCGATTAATATTGGTAAGACAAATAATCAAAACTTTGTCCAAATTCCAACAGCAAGGCTTAAAAATCGTATTCAACAGTTAGCTAAATCAGTAGGCATTGTATTTACTGAAACCGAAGAAGCCTACAGTTCACAGTCCAGTTTTCTTGATAATGATTTGGTACCAAAATATGGTGAGAAACCCAAGGGGTACAAGTTTAGTGGAAAACGGATTAAGCGTGGATTGTATCAGACTGCTAAAGATTGGTTAATTAACGCTGATGTTCAAGCCGCAGCAAATTGTTTAAGAAAAGTAGCCACACAGCTAGGTTTCAATCTAGCCAAGGTGGGTAAGGAAGTTTTGGCTCTTCCACACCGATATGATCTAGATAATCTAACTCAATCATATCGTAAGCAAGCTTCCATGTGGATTGATCCCATGGAAGCTTAACCGCTTAGAATCCAGGCGGTTTTAACCCCTGGAGAAGTCAAATATCCTAACTTGTCTTTGGTTTTTCTCCGATTCTTCTTTAAATAAGAAACAATCTGAATTAATTGACTATAGTTTGGGCATTCCCATTATGGTAGAAGACACGGGTGCGCTCAAAAATGGTTGGTGATCTGTTTTTTGTGAGCAGAGGGTGCAGGGGGTGCTTTCGGTGGCAGGGGAAGAATTGTCGAGAAAAACCCCTGGAGCCTCTCCCCTTCCTCTGCTCCCTCTGCTCGACTAAAGGTTTGAACAACTGGTTTTGACCACACCCCTATTCAGAAATCCCCTCTTCAGACTAAACTAGAAGTTTGCAAAATAACTGTTGATGTAGATTATTGAAAATGGCTGTAGGAAAAATTATCATTGCAGGTAACTGGAAAATGTACAAAACTCAGGCCGAAGCCCTAGAGTTTTTAACAGTATTAAAATCAAAAGTAGAAGAGACAGACGAACCCAGAGAGATCGTTCTCTGCGTCCCCTTTACTGCCCTTAGCATCCTCTCCAAAAGCTTGCATGGGGGAAGGGTTCGTTTAGGGGCCCAAAACGTCCACTGGGAAGATAAAGGGGCTTACACCGGTGAAATTTCTGGTCCAATGCTAACAGAATTGGGCGTAGATTATGTCGTGATCGGTCACAGCGAACGTCGTCAGTATTTTGGAGAAACGGACGAAACCGCCAATTTACGAGTGATTACCGCCCAACGCCACGGCTTAACGCCTATTCTCTGTGTGGGAGAAACCAAGCAGCAACGGGACGCAGGAGAAGCAGAAACGGTTATTATTAATCAGTTGCAAAAAGGGTTAGTGGATGTGGATCAAAGCAACTTAGTCATTGCTTATGAACCCATTTGGGCCATCGGAACCGGAGATACTTGCGATGCAACCGAAGCCAATCGTATTATTCGTGTTATCCGTGATCAACTATCTAATAAAAATGTCACCATTCAATATGGTGGTTCCGTGAAACCGAATAATATTGATGAAATTATGGCTCAGGAGCATATTGATGGGGCTTTAGTTGGAGGTGCAAGTCTAGACCCGGTTAACTTTGCTCGCATTGTTAATTATCAATAATAGTTTAAATTTGTAGGGACTAACGGCTGTTAGTCCCTACCTTTTTTAAGTTGAATAATTAATGACAACGATGAATTATTTAAGCATTCGAGATACTATTTTGGATTGGGGAAAACGTACCTATTTAATGGGAATCTTAAATGTGACTCCTGATAGTTTTAGTGATGGAGGAGAATTTAACAGTATCGAAACCGCATTAGAACAAGCAAAAAATATGATTCAAGGGGGTGCAGATCTGATTGATATCGGCGGACAATCCACTCGTCCCGGGGCCGAAGAAATTACTCTAGAAGAAGAGTTAAAACGAGTGATTCCTGTTATTAAACAATTACGTCAAAACAGTTCTATTCCTATTTCTATTGATACCACCCGATCCGAAGTCGCTCAAGCAGCCATTGCAGCAGGAGCAGATATTGTTAATGATATTTCTGGGGGAACGTTTGATCAGAAAATGTTTTCAACTGTAGCAAGTTTAGAGGTTCCTATCATTATTATGCACATTCGAGGAACGCCCCAAACCATGCAACAAAAAACGGATTATCAGGATCTAATTAATGAGATCATTGACTGGTTAAAAACTCAAATTAATCAAGCCATTAAAGCTGGTATTGATAAGCAGAAAATTATTATTGATCCTGGCATTGGTTTCGCTAAAAATCACCAACAAAATATAGAATTATTAAAAAATATATCTTACTTTCATGTTTTAGGATGTCCTATGTTAATAGGAGTCTCTCGTAAAAGTTTTATTGGACATATTTTAGGGGAAAAAGACCCTAAAAAAAGAGTTTGGGGAACCGCAGCAGCTTGTTGCGCTGCCATTGCTGGCAAAACTGATATTCTACGAGTTCATGATGTACCACAAATGAAAGATATTATTCAAGTTGCTGATGAAATTTGGCGGACGTGACATCCTCCCACGCACGCCACTACGTTTTGTGCGGGGAACCTCCCTAACTCACGATTTAAGTTTGTAGAGGATTACAATCAAAAATAGTCAATAAAGTAAGTTGGAACCAATATAATGACCACACAACGTTGGACCGATGAAATGCTGGATAAGTTAGCATCTAGTGTTGAACAACTTAAAGATACTGTTGCCGAAATCAGAGATGGTGTTGCCGAAGTCAGAGATGTTGTTGCCGAAGTCAGAGATGGTGTTGCCGAAGTCAGAGATAGTGTGGATGGGTTGAGAGTGACAACCCAAGCATTATTACAAGTTGCTGCTCAACAGCAACGCAGAATGGATAGGTTTGAAGAAGAGATGCAGGCCATGAAGCAACGACACGCTGAAGAGATGGAGAAAATAAGTCAACGACAAGCTGAAAATGATCAAAGATTTAATATCTTACTCGAAGAAGTACGCTTTTTGATTCGTGGCAATAAAGATGAGTAACCCCTCTAACTTGATTATCCTACCCAATTTTGAAGCAACCAAAGCCCTTGGCAGGAAATTAGGTCAAAATTTGCCTCAAGGGAGTGTTTTGTTGCTTCAAGGGGACTTAGGGGCGGGGAAAACCACATTAGTACAGGGTATAGGAGAAGGGTTAGGCATTACGGAACCGATTGTTAGCCCCACCTTCACTCTCATTAATGAGTATCATCAGGGACGTTTACCCCTGTATCATTTAGATTTATATCGTCTTGAACCCGAAGCCGTAGCAGGGTTATATTTAGAACAATATTGGCAAGAAGGGGAAATATTACCGGGTATTACCGCCATTGAATGGCCAGAAAAACTCCCATATCTTCCTTTAAATTATTTAAAGATTCAATTATCTTATATTGAGGGGACAGGTCGTCAAGTCATTTTGCAACCTGTTAATGACTTTTATGTTAATTTAAGTCAAATTACTCAACCGTTTCTTTAAATATTAACTATGTTTTTTTACAAAAGTAAGTCAAAATTTAGGACTTTTTCCCTTGTAATAATGTTGACAGTATTGTCTACAATGACTGAGAGTGTTTACAGTCAACCCCCTGATACGAGTTCCGACAATTCCCTTGATTTACCTCCAGACATTATTAATAATAGTCCTGTTTTACAACGATGGATGAAAGAGGTTCCTGATGTTTTAGATGATATCAATAATGATCCCAGTTTTCGCACGAGAGTAGGAATAGGATATGCAGAATTTCCCTCCACTGAACACGATGGGGGGCTTAATATTTCTGTCGATGATATTTTTATTGGTCGAACCGGTTTAACGATTAGTGGAGACTATGAAACCTCTTTCGGAGAACGGGACGCAGGAGGGGTTAATTTACAATATTATTTATTACCTTTAGGCTATTATGTCAATGTTGCTCCCGTAGTGGGTTATCGTGCTATTAGTACCAATAATTACTCAGAAGATGGAGTTAATATTGGGGGAAAAGTTATTTTTCCTTTATCTCGTTCTGGTGCTGCTGATATCTCGGTTTCTCAAACTTTTGTTTCTCCTGGAGATGATGATGAAGTGGGTATAACTAATCTGTCTTTTGGCTATGCTATTACCAAACAAATTCGTCTAGCAACGGAAATAGAAAAACAAAATTCACGGGTGAAAAAAGATAGTCAATTTAGTCTTATTTTAGAATGGATGCCTTAGATTAAAAAAATGAAAAAAATTATTGTTTACTTAAAAGTTTTAAAGTTATTTTGGGTAACAGCGATCGCAGCAGAATTAGAATATCGTTTAAATTTTTTGATCGCTGTTTTTAGTAGTTTAACTAATTTAACTGGTAGTATATTTACTTTATTCTTATTTTATAGAACTGATTATACATTTCCAGGATGGAGTTGGAATGAATCTTTAATTATTTTAGGAATGTTTACCGTATTACAAGGAATTTCTGCTACCTTGTTAGTACCTAATTTGAATCGTATTGTCGAACAAGTTCAAGAAGGAACCCTTGATTTTATCCTCTTGAAACCCATTAGTAGTCAATATTGGTTATCCCTCAAAAGTCTCTCCCCTTGGGGATTTTCTGATATTATTTTTGGTTTCATTATTATCATTTATGCAAGTTTTCAATTAGAGTTAAATATCCCTAATTATTTTTTAAGTATAATTACAGTAGGATTTGCTATCATTAGTTTATATAGCATTTGGTTTATGTTGGGGGCTACCAGTATTTGGTTTGTGAAAATATACAATGTAACTGAAGTGTTAAGAGGGCTATTAGAAGCCGGAAGATATCCTATTTCTGCTTACCCTACCGCCTATCGAATTTTCTTTACCTTTGTCGTTCCTGTAACTTTTTTAACTACAGTTCCGGCTGAAACCTTACTAGGAAAAAATCAAGAAACATGGCTGTTATTCTCAGGTTTACTAGCTATATTTCTGTTAATGCTCTCTCATTACTTTTGGCAATTTGCCTTAAGATTTTATACCAGTGCTTCTAGTTAAGTTATCCTGAATTTACCTGAATTTAAGTGAGGGGTTTTGTTATTATATAATTATGCACCATAATCCAGTATTTATCAAAAATCTTAGTTATCGTTATCCTGATGGGAACTTAGCCCTTGATAATATTAATATATCAATGAAAGCCAATGAAAGAGTCGCTTTAATTGGTGCAAATGGCTCAGGAAAATCTACCTTACAATTCCATTTAAACGGTATTTTTTTACCCCAAGCTGGAGAAATAACCATAGGAGAATGGACAATTAATAATAAAAATTTAGTCCATATTCGTAACTTTGTTGGCCTAGTGTTTCAAAACCCTGATAATCAATTATTTATGCCTACTGTGTGGGAAGATATAGCCTTTGGTCCGATGAATAGAGGAGTGAAAGGACATGAATTAAAATTAAAAGTAATTGAAGCTATGGAAGCGGTTAATATTGACCCCGAAATATATGCTTCTCGTAACCCCGATAACCTATCAGGAGGAGAAAAAAAACGAGTAGCGATCGCAGGTGTTTTAGCCATGGAACCCCAAGTTTTAGTATTAGATGAACCTTCAGCCCAACTTGATCCCCGTTCCCGTCGTCAACTGATTAATTTACTGGATCAATTACCCTTAACTCTCTTAGTCGCAACTCATGATCTTGACATGGCTTGGGAGTTATGTGAGAGAACCATTATATTAAGTAAAGGACAAGTGGTTTATGACGGAAAAACTGATAGAATTATGAGTGACCCTATGTTTCTAAAAAAACACGCTTTAGAAGCGCCTTTAAGCTTCAGTCGTCCTTACTGTAATCTACAAGATAGACCAAAATTATCCTTATTGTAGGGTGGGCAAAATCAACACTATGTCTTAACTATGAGACAATGTTTTTTCACTTTGCTTACCTTCGCAAAAAATTATCAATTGTCCATGATCAATGATTAATTAATGAAGCCAACTTTTAAGAATGCCACAGACTGGGAAAAAGCAGAAATATTGATGCAACCTGCCTTCATTCGGGTAATGGATAATCTTCGCAAACAATTAGAAAAATCGAATTTAGTTGCTAGTTATGAAGAAGTCCAAAATCCTTTTCCCGGTTATCAGTTAATCTTAACTCAGAAAGAAGATTCTCTGACCATCAGTATTTGGGAGATTTGTTTTCAAGTTTGTTTTATAGATTATAAATTTTCTTCAATCAACTCATCTCAAGATAGTATAATGGTAGAAATTGATGAAAATCTCTTCAATGAAAATAAGGAAATTAATTGGCAAAATCTAGAAACAAAAACACAACAAATTATACAAAATATCATCGACAACTTTCCTGAAATTTGAAAAGGTAACTTTAAGAATAACTATGCTACAAGAACTACGAGACTTTCAAAAAAAATCTGGTGCCAGACTAACAGAAGACGGAAACATTATCGAAAGTTTTGGCAATGATAGTCAGGGTTTTAAAAGTGCTTATAATGATGTTGTTATTTGCGATCGCAGTCATTGGGGACTATTACAATTAACCGGAAGCGATCGCTTAAGGTTTCTCCATAATCAAACCACTAATAATATTAATAGTCTACAACCTCAACAATTATGTGAGACTGTTTTTGTCAATTCTACCGGAAGAACCCTCGATTTAGTAACCGCTTATCTTACAGAAGATAGCATTTTACTATTAGTTTCTCCGAACCGTCGTTCCTTTCTTTATGAGTGGATGGATCGCTATATTTTCCCGATGGATAAGGTAGAAATCAGCGATATTTCTCATAAAAATGCAATTTTTACGATTATAGGAAAAGAAGCCAATACCAAGTTAAATCAATGGGATATGGCTGATAAAACCATAACTGAACTATCTCCAAACAACCATGATTTTATAACAATTAATGATGAGAAGATTATCATAGGTTACGGTACCGATTTAAAGCTTCCTGGATATACCTTAATTGTCCCTGAAACCTTAGCTAAAACGGTGTGGGAAACAATGATTAATTTAGGGATAGTTCCCCTGGGTAATGGTGTCTGGGAACAAGTAAGAATTAAACAAGGACGGCCTTATCCCGACCAAGAATTAACAGAAGATTATAACCCCTTAGAAGCCGGTTTATGGTCAACTATTTCCTTTGATAAAGGATGTTACATTGGACAAGAAACCATTGCTAGGTTAAACACTTATCAAGGGGTTAAACAGCGTCTATGGGGAGTGAAATTAAATCAATTAGTAGAACCTGGAACCCTAGTGACACTGGATGATAATAAAGTCGGAATTTTAACCAGTTTTATTCAAGTCGAAGATGAATATCTTGGGTTAGCTTATGTCAAAACAAAAGCAGGAGGAGAAGCATTAAAGGTTACCATAGGAGACGCAACGGGAGAATTGATGGCTGTTCCTTTTCTGACCCATGAATATTACCAACCAAAGCTAGAATAAATAAGAGATTTTTAACTTAACATATCATTGTATCAATCAACCTAAAAATGATGATTTCTTCTTCAAAAAATATTCAGAACCATTCACAAGCAACAACCAATCAACAAGTATCAAAAACGCCCTCAAACCAAGAACCCATATTATGTCCCCATTGTCAACGGACAGCCAGTAATGGCATTAAATGTAAAGGAATTTGTGTTGCTGATGCTGATTATTAATATTTATGTAGAAAGTTAACAACTAATGTCTAGATTAATTAACTTTCATAAAAAGAGTCAGATAATTGACGCTGATTGTTGATACGGTGTTAACTGGTTCAGTTCACTAAATACAGGAGCAAATCATGGCAATTATCGAAAATCATCAACACATCTATGGTGGTGTTTGGTCCGATGGTGTTATCTGGTTCGGTGAAGGTTTCAAATCCCGCAAAATTAAGGAAGGAACCTATGTCATTGAGTTTGAGCAACCTTTTGCCAAGATTCCTGCACCGGTTTGTACCGTTAACGGATACGAGTGGAAAACATTTGATAAGTCCATTGCAGTGATTGAAATTTGGGAAGCTGGGTTTATTTGTACTACTTCAGACCCCAATATGCCTAGGGATTGTACGTTCACCTTCATCGTTTTTGGTGACGTATAAATCATTTAACTGCAACATTTGAACAAATCAATCAATTGTCTCTATTTCCATAGAGACTAGCCATCTAAGAGGAATTATATTGCTATGGCAATTTTCAAAGATTCAGCCGGAAAAGCCACTCAACATGTCTATGGTGTCATTTCCCAAGACGGTAAAATCATATCTGGTGAAGGTTTTAGCACCCACAGAATTTGGTCAGGAACTTATATAATTGAGTTTGACCAACCTTTTGCGGGTCCACCAGCAGTCGCTTGTACCATTTATGGCAATGAATGGCAAACATTTGACAAGTCTATTGCCATTGTCGAGCTTGACTCACGGTATTTTGTTCCTGTTACTTCATCCATGGACAGACCGGAAGATTGTGCATTCACGTTTATTGCTTTTGGTCACCTCTAATATCAAATAATATCTTCTGGACTTGTTGAGGAGATACTAACGTATTAGCGCACAAAATACCAGAAGCAGCAACCGCAGGAACACCGATACCCGGTAAGGTACTATCCCCCACTCGATACAATCCTGAGATGGGGGTATGACAGCTAGGAAACAGTCCTTTTCCTGCTGCTATCGCTGGTCCGTAGGTTCCCTGATAACGACGTAAAAAGCGACTATGGGTTAAGGGGGTTCCAATTAATTCTAGAACCACTCGTTGACGAATATCAGGGATAACCTTTTCTAATGCTTTATAGAGAGTTTGCGATCGCTGTTTTTTCTTGTTTTCATAGTCTGCATTTTTTTCCCATCCTTCATAGGGTTCTAAAGTGTAAGCATGAAGCACATAATGACCGTCTGGTGCTAAATTTTTATCCCAAACCGAAGGAATAGAAATCATACAAGTATTTCCAGGAACGGTAATATCTTTATTACTATCATGAACCACCACATGATGACCTGTTAAATTGTCTAAGCCTTCTGCTTTTATTCCTAAATGAAGGTGCATGAAACTTTCAACTGTAGGGGTTTTCAGTTGTTCTTGTCGATAACTTTTAGGTAAATTTTCTGAGTTTAAAAGATGCTGATAAGTATCCCAAACACTAGCATTAGAAATAACAAGAGGGGATTGAATAATGTCCCCTTTTTTGAGTTTTATTCCTGTGACTTTTCCTGATTTTACGACTATTTTATCTACATGAGAATTGAGATATAATTCTCCTCCATATCGCTTTAACCCATTGATCAAAGCATCAATAATTGCAGCACTTCCTCCTAAGGGATATTCTACACCCGCACGGGTTCTTTCCCCAAGCATAAAAGCAATTTCTGGGGCAACTGTTCCTTTTGCTTTTAATCCTGAGAGCAAAAAACATTCAAGGTCAATTAAACGACGTACCCACGTATCTTTGACCGTTTTATCCATCACATCTCCCGCTGATCCGCTAATTATTCCCACTTGAAATAAACTTTTGATTAGAGAGGGAAAATAACGGGTTACTAGAACAGGAAATAATTGCCAATCTGACCGTAAAGCAATGGGAGGAATGTCTTTTAAACAATCATATAATTCCAACATTTTCGACTCAAACGCAGCTAATTCTTTAGCCCCTTGTGGGGTAATTTTAGCAACAGCTTGACGGTACTTTTCTAAATCGCTAAAAACGGGAAATATCCCCTCTGGAAAATGATAATGACCCAGAGGATCATAAGGAATAACTTCTAAAGATTCCCCAACACTATCTAATACTTGTTTTAAAGGATTAAGAGAGGGTTTATTGTTCCCTAAACCACAGTAAAACGAAGGTCCTGAGTCAAACATAAACCCTTGACGGGTGAAAGTATGAGCAGCACCACCCGGTATAGAATGGCTTTCAAAAATGGCAACTTTTTTGCCATATTTTGCCAATAAAGCTCCTGCGGTTAAACCACCAATTCCACTACCAATGATAACAACATCAAAGCTCATTATTAATTTATTCTACTAGGTAAATTTAGTTATTGTAGGGGTTGATTGGTTTAGCAATGTTAAACCCCTACAGAGTCGTAAAATACAACGACAACTTATGATTTAGAGCCAGATTTATTCTCAATTAAAGCACGATATAAACCATAAAGAATAACCCCTAAAATTCCTACTACAATCAAAGAGGTAACTAATTTTAAAATTCCATTGAGTATTGATAACCCTACTATGACCCCAACCACAGCAACCCCTACTTTACCAGGGGTTGCTAACCCTTGATACCAAGTTGCAACCCGAGTGAAAACCCCATTACTATTCTTTTCATTGGGGTTAAAAGGACGTACTGGGGTGGTTTGACTGTTTATTTCTGCTTCGAGATCCTTAAATTTTTGTTCTAATTTTTCTTCCCAGTTGGGACTATTGCGATCGCTCATAAAATTACTATCCTAATTGAGTTACCATCTATCTCTTTATGTTAATGCAATTTAAGGTTTTGCGGTCAACCCACTCTCTGCCATCACTTTGCTATCAAAATGACATACAAAAGACACAGGAAAATTCTAACCTAAAAAGTGACCATTAACTCACTTAAATCACGATGAAACTCACCGTTCTTATCCTTAACACTATTTTAGTAGCTGTTTTCTTGACTGGAGTTGGAGTTCTCTTAGATAAAATAGAAACCGCTTCTTTATCAAATCCTTTTAGAGTCAGAACCGCACGACTGAATCAAACTAAGTAGTTGTATGTAACCGCTTTGGGTCACTCTTGTGGGGGAAGACTCAAAGCAATATTTCGGATATGTTAGAACTTACCTAGAAAAGAAAGCGGAAGTGATTGAACCATGACAAAAACAACAGAAATCAAAAACTTTCAACTATTTATTACTACTTTTGTTTATACCTTCTCGTTGTTTCAATCTTTTCTTCCCCAAAAACAAGCGAATTAAGATTAGGGATCTTTTGATAATTTTAGATATTTTTCTAATTGTTGTCCTAACCTATCCACAGAAATACGAGGAGAAAACCGAGGAATCGTTTTCTCTCCTTGAGGTAACTGTATACGTAAAACGGGAATTTCGTATTGATAAGCGTTAAACCAATCTTCACGGGTGGTAATATCCCGTATTTCTAAGTCAAATTTTAGGGTGTTTATTTGTTTTAATTTCTCTTCGAGTCCCTCACATAAATGACATCCTGGTTTGCTATATAAAATGAGTTGCATAGATTAATTAAGAAAAAATAAGAAGAACTGTCAGTTGTCAAACTCTTGGCCACGATCTCCTGGGGTAGAAATAAGAATAAACCTTGAAGACAACTGACCTTAAAAATATTGTAAATCCTGAGAACATATTTAGACAACAGTTAACAGTGATCAGTTTAAGATTGTAAATCTTTGATATTAGCGGTATGATAATCTCTGAAGTTGATAATTTATATAAATATGGCCTTAAAATTCTTTGAAAAACCAGAACCAGATAATAGCGATCGCGTTCCTCCTGGACAATATTTAGCGAAAGGTTTTCCTGTTTTAACCTACGGTGACACTCCCCAAATAAGTACCGATAACTGGGAATTTAAAGTTTGGGGTTTAGTGACACCACAAACCTTTTCTTGGTCAGATTTTATGAGTTTACCTCATCACGAATTTACCAAAGATTTTCACTGTGTTACCCGTTGGTCAAAATTAGATGTTAAATGGACAGGAATCAAGATTACAGACTTTATCAATTTATTAGATATTGACCCCAAAGCAACCCATGTAATGCAGCATTGTTATGGAGGTTATACCACTAATCTTCCTTTAAAAGATTTTGTTTTAGACGATAACTTTTTTGCGTTTAAACTATCAGGAGAACCCTTACCTCCTGATCATGGAGGTCCCCTGCGTACCGTTATTCCTCATTTATACGCTTGGAAAAGTGCAAAATGGATTAATGGGTTAGAATTTTTACCGAAGGATCAGTTAGGTTTCTGGGAAAAAAATGGTTATCATCGACGGGGTGATCCCTGGAAAGAAGAACGGTATGGAGGGTAAAAATTTAGAATTTAGAATTTAGAATTTAGAATTTAGAATTAATTTTATTTCTTAATTCTCGTTACTGTTATGGTTAAGAGAGAGACTTTACCTGATTGTATTAGTATTGTTCTGTTTACTCGTTATCCCGATCCAGGAAAGGTTAAAACCCGTTTAGCTTGGGATATTGGCGATCGCGCAGCGGCCGAGATTCATCGTTATCTTATGAGTAAAATGTTGAGAGTATTACTCAGGGAGATAAATGGGGTTAATATTATTGTAAATTACACAGGAATAGACTCTGCAACCGAAATGATCAAAGGGTTTAATCCTGATTTAGTATCGGATATTGACCAAGGAATTAAGTCTGGTTTTCTTTCGTTTATTAAGCAACCTTCAACCTCTTTTGGGGAACGCATGAATGCGATCGCTAAACAGTTAGGAAAAGTAATAATAATCGGGGCCGATATACCAGGAATTACCTCTAATATTTTATCTGAAGCCATAGAATATTTAAACCGAGAAGAAGCAGCGATCGCTTTAACCGCAGATGATGGTTACTATCTTATTGGTTTACCTTATTACAGTGATGTTTTTACTACCATCAATTATGGTTTAGGAAATGTAGGTCAACAGACTTATACTTTGATGCAAAAAAACTATACTTCTGCGTCTATTGTTAACCATCCTTTAGTCGATATTGATGAAATTAGTGACTTGAAATCTCTTGGTTTAACGGACTTAATAGAACAACATCAAATTGAGATTTCAGTTATTATTCCTACCCTCAACGAAGTTAATTCTATCTATGATACTTTAGCGAATTTGGTGAAACAGGCCAAAGCATCAAATAACCTAGAAATTCTGGTGGTTGATGGAGGAAGTCAAGACAATACGTTAAAACGAGTTGAAGACTTTAAACAAGACTATCCCCACATTCTGATACAGTCATTAATTGTATCATCGTTAGGTCGTGCTTTTCAGATGAATACAGGGTTAAGACATTCATCAGGAAAATATCTTGTTTTTTGTCATGCAGACACCTTATTACCATTAGAATGGGAGCAAAAGGTAATATCTGTATTAAGTAATAAACAAGTTAAATTAGCTTATTTTGACTTGCAATTTCACCACGAACATTTAGGTTTAAAATGGGTCGCTTGGACAGCTAATCATATCAGGCGATCGCCTTATGGAGATCAGGTTTTTTGTTTGCGACGAGATGATTTTAAGGAAATAGGAGGTTTTGATTATCTTTCTTTGTTAGAAGATGTTACTTTAATTGACAATAAAATTGGTGATCGACACTGTCAAAAAATTCCTCAAACAGTGACGACTAATGCACGTAAATATAGTAATAAACAAGGTGAATATAGTTATCTATCTATCTTTAAAAACGTTGGTAAAAATTGGGGAATTATGGTAGGTACAAAATTCTTAAAGTTACCCGCTTGTCAATTGAGAAAAATTCATTATAGTTCATCCCATAAATATGAACTGTTAGAAGTTCCGTTTCAAGATAAACTTTATACATTCAAGTACCATTTTCCTGAAAACACATACCAGAGACTCTTAATTTGGAAAGTTGTATATTATCAAAAATTGATGGAACAATTAATACCCAAAATTTTGAAACATTGTCAGGGTAATGATATCTTTATTGATGTGGGAGCTAAGGTAGGTGTTGTTAGCTGTTTACTAAGTATGCTATTAGCTAAACATCGTATTAAAACTGATATTATTGCCTTTGAAACCAATCCCTATCTTTATCAACTATTTCAAGATAATTATTCTCTTTATGCTGGTGAAATGAGAAATAAAATTTATCTAGAAAACCTAGCTTTAGAAGATAAACCAGGACATGATTATTTAAAACTAGATGGTAAATTATCCAATTTTCTTGATGAGAAAAAAGATAGTAATTTTATCAAATTCAAGAGACTTCCTTTAGATGATTATAAGTTTCCCATAGAGAAAAAAATCAGCGTTATTAAAATTAATGTAGAAGGAAATGAATTAGACATACTCCAAGGAATGATAAGCACCATTAAACAACATCAACCTATTTTAATCCTAACCCCATCGCGCCGTCGTTTTCTTAATGATCAAGGTAATGCTAAAAATGATAAGCAATCTATCATCAACTTCTTTAACAATTTAAACTACCAAGTAGACAAATTCAGTCATCTTGATTATGTAGCTCATCCTTAGCTCAAGTGAGATGTTGAGGAGTCTTAGCGGATTTTTTACTTTTGCCTGCTTTTCTAGATTTATTCAGGCTATTGGCCAACTAATTTTCAGAAGGAGAACAATCGATGATTAAACTATTGACAAACCAACAGAGATGGATAACTGGGACACTCGCCGGTTTAATCTTGGGAACGGGTTTAATGGGAGTTGCTCTCAAAACCCAAGCAGAAGAGGAAGTGAAGCCAGAAGAAAATGAACAAGAGCAGGTGATGAGCAAAGAGGAGCAGGCCAAACAAGCGCAAGAAGAAGCTCTAGACCTCGTCACCAAGATGACGGAAGCACAACGCTCCTATTACGAAGAAAATGGGGAATTTCAGGTTGTTATTGATGAAATTGCTAAGGACTTGGACCTGACTTTGCCTTCTAGTTTTAATTACGCCATTCGGACCAGTTTTCAAGGGGCTTACATTTACGTTTTGCCCGCCAAAAGTCCCATAGCTGACCAACTCAAAGCCTACGTTGGGGGAGCTTTCATCAAGTCTCCTGAAAAGGATTTAGAGAATCAGGACCAGAAAAAAGAAATCGTCACTATCATCTGTGAAACCACCGAAACAGGGCGCAGACGACCAGCAGACCCCCAAATAGCCAGAGCTAAGGAGTTAAGCTCAAACACTGAACTATCCTTAACCTGTGGAGGTTCTACCGTACCCGCCCCAAAATCTGATCAAAAATAATTTTGAACAGAATTTTTTGCTTAGTCCCCATCTAAAATCTTTGATTTAGATGGGGTTAGCAAAAAGCAGAATTTATACCAAATCCGCTTTAGATACCCCCCTTAACAACTTGATAGATTAACAATTGAAAACCCTCCTGCCTCCTGCCTTCTGCCCCCTGCCTCTTCTCAAGGATAAGATGAGTCCCGGAACCGGATTT
>JASJDD010000121.1 GCA_030065735.1 Crocosphaera sp. | reverse complement strand
TTAAGACATAAGTTCCCGTCCATTGTTGGCTTTCTCCTGGAGATAAGTCGATATCGGCAGGTGGAGTAATCACAATCGGACCAGGGAGGTCGAAGGAGACTTCATTGATGGTTACGCCGTTAACCGCTACATTGCCGGTGTTGGTGACATTAAAGGTGTAATCTAAAGTATCCCCAGGATTGAGGGTGCCACTGTCGTCCACATCGTTGTACACCCCATCTTTCATTAACTCGATCTCTGGATTCGCTACACCAAGGTAGTGACTCGGATCGCTGTCAGTTGGGGCTGTAAGTCCCTGCACTGGCGTTGTGCCATCCGCATAGACAGGATTCCCTGTGGCTGTACCAAGGTTAGCGTACTGACCTAATTGAGCCGTGCCAGTCGCTTCATAAACCCAAGTTTCCCCAGGTTGTAGAATATTATCGCCGTTGTCGCCACTTTGGTAGATTGGGGTAACATCTTGGTCATCAGTGACGCTAATATTGCTTAGCCAGACATTGCCTGTGTTAGTAACCTCATAAGTCCAAGTTACCGTATCTCCCACAGGAATATTAGGTCCGGTTGGACTATCGGCATCATCGCCATTAGTCGCCTTTTCAATGTCAATGCTAGTTCGGAAGTTGAGAGGATCTTCCGTTTCAAATTCATCAATTGGATCGTTAGGATCGCCTCCTGGTGGTCTTAAAATGCCCTGGTTGATAATACTATCCGTTCCTGGAGTCAAATCTCCAAAGTCGTCAATGTTAACCTTGAAGGTAATGATTTGACTACTCCCCTTGGGTAAAGCAACCGTATTGGTAAATCCGCTTTCATCTAAGGGGAATGCGGTAGTTCCACTGTCGGGAATTGGGATGTCGGGAGTGCCATTCCCGTCGGTATCATACATCGTAGAGTTGGCTACATAGGTCGCGTCGTCGAATACAGGGGAGAAGAAATCGAGGACGTTGAAAGATCCCACAGGTAAATCAACCTGACCGATATTGACAATGCTAATTGAATAAAGCAGGGTATCTCCAGGACTGATGACTCCGTCACCATCAGCATCAGTTTCCAGTTGAGAAATCTTACCCGCTTCTAGAATAGGCAATGCTGGGATCACAGTTCCTAAATCTAGAGAATTGGATTGAACGGTTGAGTTTGTGGAAACTAAAGCCGGATCTTGACCCCAAGCCACCGCAATATCCACTGGATTGGCTAGATTGCCGCTAGTATCAGTAGCGTAGATCAAGGCACCAGTCATATCCTGATCGTTAGGGTCGATAATTTTAATCCCCTGTAATGCCGAGATATTGTCAAAGATCTGATCAACTACGCCATCCCCATCAAAGTCAACAAAGATATCGGCATCAGCGACTGGCGTGACCCAGACTACACTGTAGCTAGGAACAGCAGGGTTGTTATTAGTATTGCCATAGCCCCAACCGACCAGGGCCTGGGAGGTGAGCTGATTAGCTGGAATTAAGGGATGCCCCCAGTCAAATGCTTGCCCGTTAAATTGGCTATTCTGACTGTTGGTTTGGGTAAGAGCGAAAAACTCTGCTCCGTTAGTGGTAAAGAAGCGAGCGCCAGAGTCGTCTGGGATGATCGGACTCAAAGCTGTGGTGCCAGCCGCCACATTGATAGTGCCATCAGGGCTTCCGCCACCAAGGAAGTCGTAAGAAACAGTAATCGCCGTTGAGTTGGGATTGTACAGCCATACCTGGGTAGGACCGAAATTGATTCCATTACCAGAACTATCACCAACAGGGGTATAGTAGTCGTTCGACCAATCGTCTCGCGGAGCTAGAGCGTACCAGCGCATTTCATAAGTAGAGCCAATGTCGCCCGCCACTAGAGACGCTTGGGTGGGGGAACTGGAAGTCACCACATCACCTTGATCGACCCGCAAGAGGAAATTTTCACCCCGGTCGATGAATCCTTGAGAAACAGGTCCGCTACCAGTATCAAGGAAAATTTCGGTGTTATCTTGTCCCGCCATCACATAGAGGGCTGTGTACTGGAAAGCTGCCGTATCACTGGTACCGGGGATATCCTCACCGACGGGTACAATAAACTCACTCCCCCAGTTATCGGTATCAAATACCTCTACAGCCCCCGCTAATAGAGAACCTGGATTGTCAGGAAACGCCCCCCTGGTTACGGCAATGGGGAAAGTGGACTGAATTCGGTCGCTACCATCGAACAGAATGACATTGGGATCTCGTGGAATCGGTACATCGTTTTCCAGGACGAGGGCATCGCCACCACTAAAGATATCGCTAGTGTAAGGAAGACCAGTGGATGGGTTGATAAAGCTCGTCAAACTGCCATTGCTTGGATCATCATCTCCCAAAATTAAAGTCGTCGCCTGGGTGGGGCTGGTGACATCAACTTCATAGCCGTCTTCCCAGTGGTCGTAATAAACAATTGTATTATCAGCAGCAATGGCAATGGAGATCAGGGTATTGATATTCCCACTGGTAACCGAGTTGATGGTATCGAAAGAGGTAAAGAGATTGTCTTCCCGTAGGGGGACAAAGTAAGTCTGTACTGGAGGGGTTAAGGGGAAGGCATCGGTAAAGGTCGTCGTTGCGACCTGACCGGCTGACCCTGTGGCTGTCAAATTCAACGTCGCATTCAAGGCTTCGGGGGCGGGTGGCACTACCCAAGTGGTAACGATTGTCCCATTGGCTTCACCATCGAGATCCCCAACTCCCCCATCGGTTACGGAGAATGATGGATAGACATCAGCATCTCCGTCATCCCCTGGATCACTGGGATCATCAGCGATTTCAAATAAGATCGTTGAACCTGGGGCAAAGTTACTCGCTGTAATGGTGACGGTTGCCCCAGGGGCATAATCCGCTTTATCGGTTGATACTGTTGGGTCTTCCTCTGGTAACAAGACTGTATTCGTCGTTTCTACGACATTGCTTTTTAAGCGAGCTTCAAGCTTTTCTATCCTTTTTTCAAATCGTTTTAAAAAGTGTTCTGAAATTTGCGATCGCCTCGCGGTTTGATCGCTTAGGTTTTCTCCTAAAGTTTCTAATAAGCCTAAAAGACCGTTTAACTTAAATTCCAACATCTTTGATTCTCCTTCTATTGCTTTAACTCATCTGTGAAGAAGTCTTGTCATCTTTTTAATCATCAATCCTCTGTTAGTTGACTTCTTCAAGTTGCTTTACATTGGTTTCAACAACAAAATCCATTTTATGCTTATTCAGATTATTTAAGCCCTTATTTTGGGTGAAAACAATATTTCTTAATCTAATATTGACTGTTTATTTTTAAACAAATGTGAGAACGACAGGCAGAGAAATACGGTTTATTTCATTTTTTTATCCTTTTATCAACTCAGCCGAAACAAAGCTGATACGGTTTTCAAAGATGAGTCGCACAGCTAATAATATCGTTGAAATTGGCAAGAACCTTCATAAAGTTAAACAACTTCTCGGTTACGGCCACTTTGGAAATTGGCTGAGAACTGAATTTAATTGGAGTGTGGCAACAGCGACAAAAATGATGCAAATGCTGGTCTTTTTGAAAGAATTTATAGATGAGGACTTCTGCCGACATTTTGTTAAAAACGTAAATTTTACGAATTTGAATTTTGCGCCCTCTGCCATAGATTGATGCGGATTTTTATTGTCTAGAGGCTTGACATAATACATCTAATCTGCTAGATTCTGTGTCAAGTTAACACTTAAGTATTTTTTTATAGTTATATATACTGAATCTTTTAATAATGTTAAGTCGTGTATCCAACGAGTGGAAACTCTCGTCATTAAGCGAGTCTTTTTCCTATTCAAAGTGGACTTCTTTAATTGACCTCATTAACTATAGGGCTAAATATCAGGCGGAACAAACTGCCTTCGTTTTCCTGCAAAATGGCAAAAATGAGTCTAGACAATTAACTTATCAACAATTAAATCAGCAAGCGCAACAATTAGCCATTCATCTACAAAATCTTACTCAACCCGGCGATCGCATATTACTCCTTTATCCCCCCGGACTGGACTTTATTATCGCTTTTTTTGCCTGTCTTTATGCTGGGGTGATTGCCATTCCCTTGTATCCTCCCCGTCCCAACCGTTCCATTAATCGCATTAAAGCCATTATTGCCAATGCTGAGGTCAAAATCGGCTTATCTACTACCGAAGCCTTTCCCCAAATTGAACGAAGATTCGGAGATAATCCAGAATTATCGGGTTTATATTGGCTAAAAACCGATGATTTACCCGAAAAAAACCAACCTTTTCAGTTATCTTGTGAGATTAACCAAAACACCTTGGCTTTACTGCAATATACATCTGGTTCAACAGGACAACCAAAAGGGGTGATGGTGAGTCATGGGAACATACTTCATAATTGCCGATATATTCAACAGGGGTTTAAATTAACCTCAGAAGATGTATCGGCGAGTTGGTTACCTCATTTTCATGATATGGGGTTAATTGATGGTATTTTAGAACCGATTTATGGCGGTATTTTAGGAGTTTTAATGCCACCCATTGCGTTTTTAGGAAGACCGATTAATTGGTTAAAAGCGATTTCTAATTACGGTGTGACTCATAGTGGTGGTCCTAATTTTGCTTATGATTTATGTGTTCATAAAATTTCTCTTGACCAACGAAAAAACCTAGATTTAAGTGGTTGGAAAACGGCTTATAATGGGGCTGAACCTATCCGCGCTAAAACCTTAGAACAATTTACAAAAGCGTTTGAGATTTCTGGGTTTCAAGCTAAGTATTTTTATCCCTGTTATGGTTTAGCTGAATCAACCTTAATGGTAGCAGGTGGATATAGAAATAAAACACCAACTCAGTGTCAACTAGACACAGAAGCATTAGGACGAAATAAAGTAAAACAAGCTACAGAAACAACCATAAAAAGTAAACCATTTGTCAGTTGTGGTTATCCTTGGTTAAATACTCAGATTATTATTGTTAATCCCCAGTTTTTGACCCCTTGTTTACCGAATGAAGTGGGAGAAATTTGGGTTTCTGGTGATAGTATTGCCCAAGGTTATTGGAATTTACCCCAAGTCACTCAACACACCTTTAATGCTTATCTTAGTGATCGTCAAAAGGGTCCTTTTTTACGCACAGGAGATTTAGGATTTATCAAAGATGGGGAGTTGTTTATTACCGGTCGATTAAAAGATATTCTCATCATCAAAGGAGAGAATTATTATCCCCAAGATATTGAAGAAACAGTAACCCAAAGTAATATTGCCTTACGGCCAAATTGTGGTGCAGCCTTTTCTGTATCCATTGATGGGATTGAAAAATTAATTATTGTTCAGGAGGTAGAACGAAGCTATCGAAAAAAACTAGACGTTGATCAAGTTGTTGGTGATATTTGTCAAGCCATGATGAGGGAATATGATTTACTAATTTATGATCTTGTCCTCATTAAAACTGGTAGTATTCCCAAGACTTCTAGTGGCAAAATAAAACGCCAAGCTTGTCGGCAACAATATTTAGATAATACCTTAGATAAACTAACAGCAATCATTACTAATCCAGCCTTAGGAAAAAACCGAATTTAACCATGACACTCGCTGAACAACTTAAACGAAATAAGGCTAATCAACCCTATCAATTTAACCCCTTTGATGCCGAATTTAAAGCCAACCCTTATCCTTATTACGATTATTTACGTACCCATGATCCGATTCATTGGGGAATGCTAGGAGGATGGGTGATTACTCGTTATGCTGATGCTAAAGCTATCCTCAAAGATCCTCGGGTTGATGAAGCCCCTATGCCTGATAGTTTTCGGAAAAAGAGTCAATATCTAGCTAAAAAAGAGAGAGATTTAGAGGCTTTAATTTTAGCAAGTCAGCACTGGTTATTTTTCCTTAATCCTCCTGATCATACCAGAATGCGTGGGTTAGTAGCTAAGGCGTTCAAGCGTCAGTCACTTCAAGAGATGACCCCTGAAATACAGGTAATAGCTAACCAATTACTGTTACCTTTTAAAGAAAAAGGAAGTCTGGATATTGTCACTGATTTTGCTAACTTATTACCGATTAAAGTGATAATGAAGTTCTTAGGTTTACCAGAACAAGATGAGCATTTTGTTAGAGGTTGGGTGAGAGATATTTTTAGCATTTTTGATCCCTTAAACTCTTTACAGAAATGTGAAGCGATGAATCAAATATCACGAGAGTTTAGTGCCTATTTACAACACCATATTAACCAAAGAAGAAAACAGCCTCAATCTGACTTAATTACTGCCTTAGTTGAGGTAGAAGATGGAGGAGAAAAGCTAACCGATGAGGAAATTATTAGTAGTTGTATGATGTTAGCTGCTGCTGGAGAAGGAACAACAGCCAGTATCATTGGCAACAGCATATTAGCCCTATTAAATCATCGTGTTCAGTTGGAATTATTACAACAGCAACCTAACCTAATTAACAAAGCAGTTGAAGAATTGCTACGTTATGATAGCCCAACTCAACTGGTACTAAGAACAGCGAGAGAACCATTAGAAATTGCTGAAACAACCATCAATAAAGGTGATTTTATTATTCTTTGTTTAGGGGCTGCTAATCGAGATCCTCAGCAATTTGTTGACCCAGATCGACTAGATTTGTTACGCTCTGATAATCAACATATTGCTTTTGCAACAGGGATTCATTTCTGTTTGGGGGCTGCTTTAGCCCGTGTTGAAGTTCCCATTGCGATTAAGACCTTAGTACAGCAATTACCTAATTTACAATTAGCTATTAATAGGGTTGAATATCATGATAATGTGGTAACTCGATTCTTAAAATCTTTGCCTGTTACTTTTGACGTTGCTTAATTGCCAATTTAGCCAATTTAGTTGTTTAAAATTATCGAAGAAAACAATGGATATCACCAAAATTCGTACCTGGTTAACTAACAAAGTTGCTCAAACTTTAAATATTAATACTGATGAAGTAGATGATACAATTCCTTTTGAAAGATATGGACTAGAGTCGGCTGATATTGTCGGAATTATGGCTGATTTAGAAGACTGGTTAGACTGCGAAATTGATGATCCAACTTTAATGTATGAATATCCAACCATTCAAGAATTTTCTGAATATTTAGTTGATAATTATGCTGTATAACTCCTATGAATTTATCTTTTTATTTCTTCCCATAACCTTAGTCATTTTCTATCAATTAGGAGAAAGAAGTTATCAAAAAATAGCCTTAGTTTGGTTAATTATTGCTTCCTTCTTTTTCTATGCCAGATGGAACCCAGTGTATTTAATGTTCTTATTGGGGTCTTTGGCTGTTAATTATAGTTTAGGGAGGATTATTAATAATAGACTTCAGGTTTTACTGGCTAAAAATCTCATTATTAATGAGCGGTTCTTTCTGATTTTAGGAATTGTTTTCAACCTGGGATTACTTGCTTACTTTAAGTATGCCAACTTTTTCATTGAGTCTATCAATGGGTTAGTGGGAAGTAATTGGACATTAAAAAACTTGATTCTTCCTTTGGGTATTTCTTTTATTACCTTTGAGCAAATTGCCTATTTAGTCGATACTTACAAAGGTAAAATTAAAGATCATGATCCCATTCACTATTGCTTATTTATTAGCTTTTTTCCTCAACTAATTTCTGGGCCAATTGTTCGTTATAAAGAACTTGCTCCCCAATTAAAAAGTCCTAAAATTTTTCGATTTGATTATGAAAATTTTTCCGTAGGACTAACTATTTTTTCGATTGGATTATTTAAAAAAGTTATTATTGCTGATAATTTAACTCCTCATATTTCTTTAATTTATGGTGCCATTAATCAAGATATTAACCTAAGTTTTGTAGAAGCTTGGACAGGGATATTAGCTCATACTTTACGATTATATTTCGATTTTTCGGGTTATTCAGATATGGCGATTGGGGTGGCAAGAATGTTTGGGATTAAATTACCTCTTAACTTTGATTCTCCCTATAAAACGACTAATATTAGTCAATTCTGGAGTCATTGGCACATGACTTTAACTCGATTTTTCCGAGATTATTTATACTTGCCTTTATCTCGTTGGTTGAAAACATGGCCATTAGGAGAAGGACAAATTGCTCAACAAAGGGCAACAGCCGTTAATGCTTTTATTGGTCTTAGTGTAACAGGTTTATGGCATGGTGCAGGTTGGAATTTTTTTGCTTGGGGGGGGTTACATGGTATTTATTTTATTGTCTATCAACAATGGCGTGATTTTCTGAAATCGAAGGGTAAAAATTTAAAAGATAATCCTTGGTGGAGTCAATTAATAGGATGGTTTTTAACTTTTTTAGCCTGGATGTTTGCCCTCGTTTTAACCCAAACAGAAACCATCAGTCAAACGTTATCAATGTGGCGCAGTATGCTGGGATTGAATGGGATATCATTACTTGCTTCGTTAGAAAATAATTTGAGTTTTCTAAGAAATTTTGGTTTTAACTTTTCTGGATTAATGCCTAATGTTTACACAAATCCCTTGGAAATTATTCAGTTGATAACACTCTTATTGATCATTGTATTATTTACCCCAAATACACAACAGTGGATGGGACAATATAAACCTGCGGTTGACTATTATTCTGGCAGAATTAAAGGACAATGGAAAGCTAATATTTGGAAACGATTACAATGGAAACCAAGCTCAATTTTTGCATTCATTAGTTCTTTATTACTTATTATTTCTCTCTTTTCATTATATAAAGAGCAACCCTTTATTTATTTTCAATTTTAAAAGTTATGTATTCTTCAAAAGCTTATCTAAAAAATTACTTTTATTGGTGTTTTTTTGCCTTTTTATTAATGATTTTAACCAATATAATTATTGATCCCCATCGAATTTTTCGGATTTTAGAAATTGATAATATTAATGATCAAAAACCAGTCATGGGTAGCGGAGGTTTAAGGAAAGTCAAGTCAATAGAAATAGAAAAGGGAGATTATGATACTATAATTTTAGGAACTTCAAGAGCAATGGAAGGTTTAGACCCTTTATCATATTTGTGGCCTTCTAAGAATGTCTACAATGCAGCTTTAAGTAAGAGTAATATCTATGAAATTAGTCAAGTTTTTCAGTTTTCTCATCAGGTTCAACCCATTAAATCGGTTATTTTAGGATTAGATTTTTTGAGTTTTTCAGGAGATAATCGTGTTGATGGTGATTTTAATTTATCATTGTTTGCTGATAAATCAAAACCTGAAATATATTTTAAAAGTTTATTTTCTAGCCAGCAATTAATTAGGTCTTGGAAAACGTTTCAATTTAATAATAAGGGAAATCAACTTAATGTAGTTTATACTCCTCAAGGGTTTAGAAAAACAAAATCCTTTGCAGCTTTTAACCAAAAAATATTTAGAAAAAACCTACAAGATAACTTTAATAGTTATCAGCGACTTGACTATCAAAAATCTCAACTTAAGGCGTTTGAGGATATTGTTAGCTATTGTTTAGAAAATAACATTAAACTCTATTTGTTTATTTCCCCCATTCACGTGCAGAACTTAGAAGCAATGAGAATTGCTGGTCATTTTCCTACGTTTGAACAATGGAAAAAAGACTTAGTAAATGTTGTCGAAAAAGCTAATAGTTACGTTAAATCATCAGACAAGGTTTATTTATGGGATTTTACTGGTTATAATAGCATTACGACAGAAACTATTCCCAACACTAATCAAAAATCTACCTTGAAATGGTACATTGATTCAGCCCATTATCGACCAGAAGTTGGTAACTTTATAATAGAATTAGTTGTTAATGGTAACCGTAAAGAAACAGCCAATATTCCTCAAGATTTTGGAGTTATTATTAATCAAAATAATATTGCTCAACATCTTAAAAACATTCGCCTTAACCAACAATCCTATCATGAGAATAATCCTCAAGTTATTGAAGAAATAGAGCAATTTTTTAAATAAGGTTAGATACTCCTTCAGCTTTGACTCGAAAAAACGGAAGAAAATCTTGAGAATCAGTAATTTTAGGTAGTTTCTTTTGACCAGGGTTCCATTGACTTAATTTTGTTTTTTCTAATATATAACGGTCGAATTCTCCTGGTTGTAGATAAAGAATACGTAGAGGTTTGAGAATCTTCATGTTTCTAACTTCCTCATAGCTAATATTAGCGTTTAATATTGATTGTTCTATATCAGTGGCAAATTGGTTTAAATTTTGGGGAGGAATAACAAAATCAATTGCAATAACATAATGTGGATAGGGTTCCGTAATCGCAATACACATATACTCTCGATAAATAGCTGAATGTTGACTTAATCCTAAATTAACTGCTTTCGTTATTTGACTTTCACTCATTTTTTCTGAAGCTAAATTAATTTCTTTTAAAAGACGACGAGAATAGACAAATAAAAAGGGTTTGGTTGAAACAACTTTAATAATATCTCCAGGAATATAAGTCGTTAATCCTAAATAATTAGAAATACAAAAGATATATTCTTTTCCTGTTTTTACATCAGTAACCGTATAACGAGTAGGACACTTTCCGTTATTAAATTTCCAGGAATCATACTCATCAATATCGAGAAATTCGTAAAAAGCATTTTTTGGCATTAATACCATTGCAGGATGATCAATGTCGTATTGAAATCCATAGAGTCCTTCTGAACCAATATAACTTTGAAAGACAATACCTTTGGGGACTATTTGTTGAAAAACTTTTTGGTATTGATAGGGATTAATCCCTGTACAGTTTAAAAATAATAAATTCTCCCAAAGCTTAGAAATAGTTAATTTACCATCTTCTTGCAAAATTTGCTTTATTAGTACGTTTTTTTTTGAATTTTCTTTTTCTAATTCTGCTAATAATTTTCCATCAAAACCGTTTTCAATTTCTCGTAAAAACATTAATAAATAAGTTGTTACCCCCATTAAACGAGTTAAATCTTTCTGCACATAATAAACGGCTGTTTTGAGAATTCTTTCTTCCCAATTTTCAATCTCTTGAATGTAAGAAGGTGGCGCAAAGGAATTTTGAGGTGAGCTTTGTGTTGCTGCCCAACCACTTATTAAAGCCAGCTTTTTCCGATTTTTGCCACTGCCAAGAACCCCACTATTGATCCTAGCATGAATGAGCAATGTTTTACCTTTCAAGATGTTTAAAGCCTGAAAACCGACACGATAGATGAAATTTTTGGTAACGAAAGAAGATGATTTTAAATAATTTTGGATATAATCTTCATTGTAGGGAAAAAATTTCGGTTTTCCTGTGCTTCCCGATGTTTGAATCCAGCAACTAATAGGACTGGGAGACATCACATTTGTTTCTCCGGCAATAATGCGGTCAATATAGGGTTTAATATCACTGTAGTCTTGAATTGGGGTTCTTTCTTGAAATTGTTCAAGGGTTTTAATAGATTGATAACCTCTTTCTTTGCCAATAGCTGTCTCTTTAAAATAATCTAATAACGATAAAAGAAACTGTTCTTGAAGTTGAAAAAGGTTGTTATAGTCTTTGAACCATAATTTCATATCGGTTTGAATTTTTTCATACATAAAAATCACCTTTTTAGCTTATAATTTGTGTCCAGAAATCAACCCAAAACGGATTAAACCTCGTTCATAACCTCGACTCATTAAACTTAAGGATAACGCCCCTTCTATGGTTTGCCAACCACTGTTTAATAAACCTGTAATTGCTTTAAAATTGAGGGCTGAGTCTATGACAATATCCCAAAAAGGTGCCACTTCCATCGACCAATCGTCTACTTTAATATTTTGGAAACCACACTCATTAGCAATGGTTTCATATTCTGGTAAAGATATCACATAAGGTAAACAATAAACCCGATAAATTTGGGCTAAATGTCGCTTTTCATCTTTGGTTAATTCCCCTGCCCAAGAATTAGTGGGACGATGACACCAAGTAGCACAAATAAACATCCCTCCAGGTTTTAAAACGCGATAACATTCTTGAAAAAATTGCGTTTTATCTGGCATATGTTCCCCACTTTCTAGGGACCACACTAGGTCAAAATTATTGTCTGGAAAGGGCATATTTAGGGCATCAGCCACCTGAAACTGTACTGTTTGTTCTAATTTGACCTCATCAGCCCTTTGTGTGGCTCTATTTGCCTGTACAGGAGATAAAGTAATTCCTGTTGCTTTAGCATTAAATTTTTCAGCTAAATAGAGGGTACTTCCCCCGATACCACAACCCACATCAACTAAGTTAGAAACGTCTTTAATATTAGCCCAGATCAACAGTTCTTCGATTAAATCAATTTGTGCTTGACGGCGATTAAGTTTATAGTTTCCTCCCCTCCCATAGTAACCGTGGTGCATATGTTCACCCCAAATTTGCTCCCATAACTCACTAGAGGTGTCATAAAATTGAGCAATTTTTTCTGATAGGTTGGATGAATTAGTCATAAGTCCCTGGACAAAATTAACGAAGTCAGAAGTCAGAAGTCAGAAGTCAGAAGTCAGAAGTAGGTTTAATATAACAAAAAAATAACTTTAAAAATTAACAATTGAGGCTACATTCTGATGCACTTCATGTAATAATCGATAGGAAATTCTAAATAATTCTTGGCCGGTATGTAAGTGAGAATCATCATAATTACAAGAAAACCATTCTAACTCTTCAATTCCATCTCCAATGTGATTCAAACAATAGTAAATAATAGCTGCTATTTTAGCTAATTTAGGGGGGTTAGGTTGACGGGAAAATATCTGTTTAGCTTGTTGTAAATCATGACGAGAACAACGAACATACTCTTGAAAAACGGCCATTAATTCATCATCAAAGGGGTCAGCTGCTAAAGCATCAATTTGATCGTTTAAACGGTTCAAAATGCGTGAAATTAAGTGATCGATAGGACGATAAACTGTCTTCAACCACTCATCAATTAAGCCAACAGAAACTCGTTCGGCAGCACGACGACTATGATAGTAAGATTGAGCTTGGGCTGTCCTCTGTTGTCGTCTAGAGGAAGGATAATTAGGAATCAACTGCTGATCATAGGTTTGTCGTCGTTGAGGGTCTCTTAACACTTCATAAGCTGCATTAATACGGATAATCTGTTCATGGTTAGCGGTTTCGAGTTGACTGTCCGGGTGAAACTGTTTAGCCAAACGGCGATAAGCTTGTTTAATTTCCATTTGACTCGCAGTCTGGCTAACTTCAAGGATGTGATAATGATTCGTGGATGTCATGACAGTCTAGGGAATGAGAGGACAGCAACCAACCCTTTATTTAATTGATCATGGCCAGTTGAGGCGGTTCTACGTCTTGGAAAAGGGGGGTACTTAAGTAACGTTCTCCAAAACTGGGTTGAACCATTACGATTAGTTTACCGATATTTTCGGGCCGTTGGCCAACTTTGATGGCAGCACATAAAGCAGCCCCCGTAGAAATACCGGAGAGTAGCCCTTCTTCTTTGGCCAAACGTCTGCCATAATTCATGGCCTCTTCATCGGTTACTGTCACCACCTCATCGATTAATTCAACTTTCAACACTTCAGGGATAAAACCCGCCCCAATCCCTTGAATTTTGTGGCCTCCTGGCTTTCCTCCCGATAAAACTGGGCTGCTAGTGGGTTCAACGGCGATGGCCTGAAAACTGGGTTTTCGTTGCTTAATGACTTCTGCTACCCCAGTAATAGTGCCTCCTGTTCCCACTCCGGCAATTAAAATATCGATTCGTCCATTGGTATCTTCCCAAATTTCTTCGGCGGTGGTTAAACGGTGAATTTCTGGGTTAGCCGGGTTATTAAATTGTTGCAACATATAGGCATTGGGCAAGGTTTCTACTAATTCTTGGGCCCGACGAATACAACCACTCATCCCTTCGCTACCTGGGGTTAATTCCAGTTGCGCTCCATACGCTTTTAACATCGCCCGACGTTCGTTACTCATGGTTTCAGGCATGGTTAAAATTAACTTATATCCTTTGGCTGCAGCGACCATTGCTAGGGCAATTCCTGTGTTGCCAGAGGTGGGTTCAACCAGAAGGGTTTTACCAGGAATAATTAATCCTTCTCGTTCTGCTGCATTGATCATATTCACGCCAATTCTGTCTTTGACAGATGCTGCCGGGTTCATCCCTTCTAACTTAACGACAATTTGTGCTTGACAACCTTCTGCTTGAGGAATACGATTCAATTGGACAAGGGGGGTGCGGCCAATTAACTCGGTAACATTGTGAGCAATTTTCATCAGGTTTTGTCTTGGTATAGTTTATGACTCGTTCTTTGGTTGTAGTCTCTTATCTGCCACTTAATCAGTATTTTTTAGAGTTTTTTTATAGTTTGAACACACCCCAACTAAATCAGATAGATTATAGTTGGGGATTCACTTGCACCCAGAAAGTTTTAGACTCCTGAGTGTCTCCAGAGTTACTGGTGTCCGCAGTGTATTTGTAGAACTTTGGCTAACAAATACCCTAGAGAAATACTGATCACCAATTAAGACAGAATACCAATACCTTGCACCGATATTATATGAGGCGGATAAATCAGCATTGTATTGTTTACCAGAAGGAAAAGTACACCAAGAATAATTCTTATTATTCCGCTTGACTTTCCCACTACCATCAAAAGCATAAGCACTGGTATATTTAGGGTTAACTGTTTGGACATTTCCCCCTAATTCTGCCCATCGGTCACTTAAAATCTCTACTATTCTTTGATGACACCATAAATGAAACTTTTGTCTCATTAAAGTGCCTTTTTTTCCGGCCTTAGCTTTCCATCCTGCTAAGTTTTCAACGACAATTACTTTAACATTATTAAGTTAGGCAAACTCAATGATTTCTCTAGAAACTTGACGGGAAATTTCTAAATTAATATTACTCGACTTCCGATAAAGTCCTCGACAAAAGTCTTTGATTAACTTTTCGCCTGTCTTCTGATGAGTCTGTTTTGACTTTTTAGTAATCATCATTCTGCGTTTATTACGACGGTCTATGTCTCTAGCCGGATTGATAAATTTCCGAGCCTTTACAGTACCGTCTCGTCCCACAATTGAACAAGTTGCAGCATTATTAATGCCTAAATCTACACTGCATACATAATCTGAATCCTCCTTTTTTATCGGTTTAATTTTAACTGGCATTGACAGTTGACAAGTCTTAGAATT
>JASJDD010000120.1 GCA_030065735.1 Crocosphaera sp. | reverse complement strand
TTATTTAACTTTTAAATGCCTTATTATCGATAATTTTACTCTTCTGCTATATATTAAACCTCCTGCCTACTGCCTTTCCACTCCTGCCTCAGACAAAATTAGGATTGAGTTTGAAGGTGCAAGATGTCAGTTTAACGAATTCAGCCGCGAGAAATCCCCGATTGAGGAACGAAAATCGAGGGATTTCTCGTCAGGGGGGTTAATTAAATCCCTCCTTTAAGCAAAAATTGTAACGCCAAAGAAGCCACACCCCGAACAATGTTGTCTAACCCAGGGCTTCCCCCTCCTTTTCTTCTGGCTTCTTGTACGGCTTCAATGTTGTTGACAAAACTATCAGCCAATTCCTTTCCTTCGCTGTTTTCCTGTTGTTCATAGAGTTGTGAAGCCATTTTGGCATTGAGAATGGCTGCGTTTTCATTCCCTAACCGTAATAAAGCGTAACCCCGAGCTAAATAAGCAGGAGCAAATTCTGAATCTAAAATCAATGCTTTGTTCTGATGGGCGATCGCTTCTTGATAATTCCCTTCTTTGGTTTCGATTAAACCCCATCCATAAAAAAGTTCTGGGGTTCCTGCATTTTGCGAGATTCCTTTGGCCCCTTGCACATAAGCTTGCTCTAAACTGGTGCCAGTTAAGTTAGCGTTGGTTAGATAGGAATCCCTTAAATCTGTTCCCTGCAAAATAGCACTGCTTAAATTAGCACCGGTTAAATTAGCACCATATAAGGAAGCGCCGGTCAAGTTTGCTCCCCTGAGATCGGCCCCGGCTAAATTGGCTTGAGAAAGGTTGGCCCCAGCTAAATTGGCCCCAATTAAAGAGGCCCCAGATAGATTCGCCATCACTAACCCTGAACCAGTTAAATCACAGAGTGGACATTGTTTGGTGGATAATAATTGACTTAAATGGGCTAAATTTTCGGCTCTGACTGGCAAAACTAAGCCAAACGCCGTCAACAGAGTCGTTAAACTAATAGAGGTAATTTTTATCATGGCTTTTATGGGTACTTATAGAGACACCAGGCTTTAGCTTTAGTGTAAGACCATTTCGCTTTATCTACCACCAATTGGGGAGGCTTGATGCCTCCCCAATTGGTGGCTACTTTTCCCTATGCCTACGATAAGCCCCAATCAGTTCCTTGAAAAGCAGCTTAACCAACTTATCCCCCACACGAGCTTTGCCCCATTGTTTCAGTGAGTTGTTGCCTGGGTGGTCAGGGTCAATCTTTCCATCCTCAGTCAACTTTGCTTGAATATCATTGAGATAGCGATCGTACAATTGTTTTACCCGTGGCTTAGGGTTTTTCGGTGGTGAGAGTGCCATGGTACGACGCGCCCACAAATATAACCGAATCCTTGCCAGAACCGAACCCGTAACAATATGCCCCTTTTTCTTCCCAGATTCCCAAGGCTTGACCGCTTTCCCCAAACAGGCATGAAACCGATTTAAGCCTACTCGCTTAGTGATAGGCTTCCCACTTTTCCCAAACTTGCGAGCCTTAATTTTCCGTAGTTCTTTGCCATCAGCATCGAGAAACTGCTCAAAGGGGTAAATTTGACAGAGGATAATTATGCGATCGTAAACACCAAGGTTAAATCTTTCAAAAGCTTCACAATAGAACTCATATTTAGGATTAGTTAAAAACTCCTGAAAAGCTTTTCTAATCTCAATCCGACGCTCTTTAAGTATAACGATTTGTTCGCTTAGTCTAACTAACTGAGGGCTAAAACCGCATTTTTGTACAGTCCCTATAGATTTCTTAATCTTTCTTATCCAAACTTTACGCCATCCAGGATGCTGATTGCTATTACTAATAAATAACCAGATACCGTCGACTTGATTAGGTGGCTTAGATTTGCTATTTTTTGCTTCTGGGAATTCCGTATGCAGTAAATTTCTAGCACGGTTGACCAGTGGCTTTAATTCACGGTTAATTCTTTCATGCTCTAAAAATAACTGATAGGTTGCGTGAATTTCATGGTTTTTCAAAGAAAGGAAAGCCGACGGGTTATTAATATTAAGCCAGCCACAATAAGCCAGGGCTGTAGCGTCGTGGTAGTCGTCTTTGTATTCCCACCCACAAAGCTTGCGATAGGGGACTAAGCTTCTATTACTAATGAACCTAACCTCTTTACCAACATCTAGCAAAGTATTAACCCATAGTTTCGAGTAATTACCAGTGGGTTCCATGATAAAAATGTCCCCCAAGCTTATTAACTTTTCAAGGTGCGTTAAGTTAGTCTCGATCTCATAAAAACAGGCTTGATCATAAAAATCAGTTGCCTTAGTTATGGGGTATTCGAGATAGTCATCAAAACATCAAAACTCATCGGTACTGCTACGCTTTTGTAACAACCGATATCTAAGCCTACAATGATTTGATTGTCCATTGTTTTCTAACAGTATTAGGGTATGGTTTTGACCCTTTTAATCCCTATCGTCTTTTAATACCCAAAGCCCAAAACGGCTGATTAGTTTAGAAGACAGAAGGATTAAAAGGATCATGGGGATAGCGTCTATTAAACCATTAAGACAGAATCGTCTATTTATTTTAAAAGACAGAATTATCCCCATCAGGGAAAGGGTAGCTAACCCCCCCTAGTCCCCCTACTTCTAAAAGTAGGTAGGATACGGAAGGTTAATTAATAGTAAAAGTCATTAAAGAACTTTCAGAAAGCGATCTCATAGTTATCAGACTCATCCTCTTTCTGCTCGTATTTTTTAGGGTAAAGAATGCAGTCAAGGGATTCAGCAACGGTTTTGACAAACTCTTCCCAGTTACCTTCTAAGTTTTCCTCTTGAGTATCAATATGTACCTCAATTTTTCTAGGTTCATACTGTCTTATCTGTCTGGTTTGAGAAACAATTATTTTCATAGGTTAATCCTTATTAATTAAATTATCAAGGGTTGATCCAGGGATAGGATTTTCTTTCCAGATAGCTCGTTGTAAAATTTCTCCACAATTGTCAACAATGTCTTCTGATTCGTCTTCATTAAAGACCTTGATTGTGCCATCAGTAAAGACGATTTCAAGTAATCCATCTTTAACCGTAGCTGCATAGATTGAGGTAGCATGAAACCAAGCAGCGTAAGGGGTTTCTTCAACGTGATCGGGGACTTCTACTAATACCAAAGACAAGTAATGCTTACTCATGTTATACTCCTAATGTGTGGTGTGATAAAGCAGCAATTATGCCAGTAATACCTGTTACTTATTAAGGTTTCTAAGTAACGGGTTTTTGATTATTAAAGTCCTAGCTGTTTTTTTGCTAACTCTTGATATTCAGGGGAAAAACCACTAAGATAATGTTCTTTTAGGGATGTTTTTGTGCCAACTAAATCTTTAATTAATCTACAAGCAAGCTCTAAAATCATAAAATTTAGTTCTGTGTTTGGTTTGAGATTTACTGATAAAGACTGTTGCAAAGCCAAAATAACAATGTGCAAAACTCCACCACTAAACTTAAATTCAATTTCTTCTATCTTAAAAACGTAGTTAGCTAACATCCATGATTTCTGAAGACTCGTTAATGATAATTCATTACCATCTGAATCTATGCACTTATCAACTTTGTCAAAAGGTATTAAACAGTTAAAACTGTAAGACAAATCTGTATTAGAGATAAATTGATTGGCAAAAGCTTTTGCTAATAAGTCTTTTTGCTTCTTATTGAGTTGATCTTTTTCAACAATAAAAACGAAGTTTTTAGGGTTTCCTTCACCTTCATCTAAAGGAAAAGCACCACAGCAAGGAATCCCAAAAGGAAAGTCTGATGGTCTTATAACATTAACTTTTGAATAATCAAGCATTACTTGATATTGGAGGTCTTTCTCCATAAGTAAAACTCCAAAATATTAACTTAGTAAACCAGTTATCAGTGCGGTCTTTTTCTTCTATCAAAGATTGTAGATCCGCTTGCCAAATTTCTAACTTTTCTATAGGCACGTCCTCAATGTCATCATCATCTAATTCGTCGCTGGTTTCTTCGTCTTCATTTGCCTCCCAATCTTCTAAATAATCTTTAATAATTTGGTTAAAGTCTAAACCCTTTGACCGTGCTTTGTACTCAAACTCTTCCCAAGCTTGACCATCAACTTTTAACCACTTCTTATCCCTTGTTTCCCTACTACAAAAACGAGATTTAAGTAAGTCGCCAGTGATAAGATGAGGTTGTACAGCATCGACAATCATTTGCCAATTTTCGATTAACTCTTCTCCCCAAAACTTGGTAAGAAATCGACATTGATACTCATTTTGAGGTAACACCTTAAAACCAGCACAAATCAGATCCCTCATTACCCTAGCTGCTTTAATCTTTTTGTCGACGTAAGAGACACCTAAGTGCAAGGCTTTCTCACAGAATTCCCTCCATGTTTTGTAATGATGTTTGTAAAATCGTTTGATTTTGAACTGGAAAACCCATACCCCAAACTTTACCCAACTAAACTGATGACTTTTTAACTGGCATAAAGCATCCTCATAACCGTACTTATCATCCCTGGTTAAGTCATCAGACGACTCGAATTCATCAAGGATAAGTTGCTGCCATGCTTCGATATTCTCTAAGTCTTCATAATAGACTTCCATATCTTCTTTACTAGGCAAATCATCATTCTTTATGCCCCAAGCATGAGCCTGAGAACCATGTAAGCTATTATTTTCGGGCTGATCATTATCGTACAAATTCTTATCGTCATAGGGATTATGTACCCCACAATAAGCGCAATCATGAAAGCCCTTTTCTCTTAGTTTGTCGATGTTCTCTTGGCCCTTGATAGTGGCATGGGAATGACACGATCCACAAGTAAAAAGATAGTAAAGCATGGGTAAAAATGGGGCTAAAACCGCCCCACGAAACTAATGAAACCTTTGTTTTAGTTCTAGAAAACAAATATGAAAAACGACTAAAAAATATTGGGTATAGGCTTACGCCTCCTGACGATACAAGCAGGGGTGACAATGCAACTGAACCAACATCCTAGCTATGAACTCCTTAACCCTGGTTCCTTTAGGGGTTGGTTTGTTGTTGTTTACTTTCTATACAGTAGTATGGATACTTGATTTTGTCAATACTACTGTATGGATGATCTGCTAAAATGAAAACACACAATGATCACCATGCAGAGCAAACATTGAAGGATTTAATTACTGAGCTTGGTATGACACAACGGGAATTTAGCCAAAAAACGGGAATTCCTGAAATAACTATTAATTCTTGGGTAGCTAACAAAAGGATGCCTAAGTTAGATAGTGCTGTCATCCTGGCAAGTAATCTTAATTGCTCTCTTAAAACCCTTGCGAAGTCAATGGGCATTGATGTCTCGAAATTACCCAACGACTAAGCATCATCTTTGATGAACCGTTATAGGCCCCAGGAGGGGCCATGCACAAATTTAAACGATTGTTTCTATGATACCGATGTTTGAGCAAAACCGCGATCGCGCATTTCCTTTTTTCCTAATCATCCCCATTGGATGCCGATCGGTTAGAGCATGGGGGGAGCCGTGGAAATTTCCATGACGGGTTAACCCATCGGTTTTAAAAAACCACCGAACCACTGGGGGAAATTTTCTCCTTATATATAGGGCTAAAATCTGACCACCGCTAACCCCCCTTTCGGTGTGTTCTGGCCACAACACACCCCCCCAATTTGGGGACTAAAAATTGTATTTTTCGGAAAAATTTAGTTAGAGGAAATCAAATGGACAATTTTTCGACAAATGACTTAGGTTTTTCAGAATTTGAATACACAAACGACAAAGACGGGGAAAATGTAGCCGTTTGTCCGGGATGTATGAACGCTTACGTCTTGTCTGGTTATGCTTTATTTGAGTATCTCGATAGTAATGATTTTTATTGCGAGTGGTGTGCAGGAGATGACGAAGATGAATACGAAGAATACTAAATATGTCTCAAAACATTCTTTCATTTAACAATAGTTAAAAACAGAATTCACGTAAACCAAAAAGAAATCAAGGAGAAATCAAAATAAGGTACTTTTTTTTAAGATTCTATTAATTTAAAGCCTATGGTTACTATTCCATACAATATCAATTTAAGTGCTTTTTAAACGAATTTTTGCAAGTCTCAGAAACAATTATGGCTTATCAGGAGTTTATGTCTAAAGAAAAAATAGTTAGTAATTATTTCATGTTTAAACTTAACGAAGGATGGCTATTTATGAACTATTCAATAGAGGAAATGTTGATTAACGATTTAATTTAAAACGAATAATGTCATCAACTATTTTCTAAATTAACATTACTCGTTATTGTGCATCCAACCATTTTTTACTAAAAACAATTAATCATAATTAATTTTAGTAATAATGGTCATAATCCTTATTCCTGTCATTACTGTTTACCCCTTAATTTGGAGAATTAATTGATGGAAATTGTCACCACTAATCCTACTAATCTTAATATTTATTACTGCGAAGATTGTTATGGCATTGTCGCAACCACTGACTTAACCAGTTTGTTAAAAACGTCAATTGATAAATGCCCCTTTTGCTCTCAAGACAATTTCATTATGCTTCCAAAAGAAGATTATCAACCCGATTTTAACCTTGACCTTTTTCCTTTTCCTCAAAACATTTTTTTAGAAAAATTCTTTCAATATGCTGATAATACTATTGAGTTATTAACAGCTTTTAGCGAGATAGGCGCGTTGTCTGTATTGCCTGAACAATTAGCTCAAATCCCTCAATTAAATAATTTACATATATTAATTAACCCAGACTTACTCATTACCGTAAATATAGAAATCAGCGAGGATGACTTTATTCGTATTTCTGCCAAAACTCCTGCTAACATATCTTCTCTTTTAGGGTAAAAATTAGCCATGAAAGAATTACCGTTATTTGATGATTCAGAAAATTTCCAATCATCTAACAATTTTTATTTAGGTACTCGTGATTGGGAAGTCGATTGTCAAAAAAAAGTATTCTGTAACACTCCAAGACCACCTAATAATGAGAGTTCTCAGGATTCTAAAAAAGTATTTTGTAACAACACTAATCGGTCAGAAAAGGCTGTTACAGAATACAAACCGAGGGGTACGGCTGGACACACTAAAAAATATTTTCGTTTCACTTATCGGAGTGGAAAACGAGTCAAACATATTCATATTAAAGGAGGCAACACAGAAAGTCAATTAGCCATAAAACGTAAGAACTTAGTTGAAGCTTGGATTAGGGAAAAGATCCCCTTAGAAAAGATAATTGCTTGGATTAAGGAATGGTGAAGCAGCTTAAGCAGCTAACCTCTTGAATAGTACACTACAAAAAGACTACATAGAACCGGTGTCTAGAAGTTGACTATGAGAATTTAGCCCTATTAAAATCGTCGTTTTTTGTGGACAATTTAAAATTTAGCTTTGTAGTCTAGTTGATAGTGTACTATAAGAAAGCTAGTCAACTAACCTTATTTACCTAGATTGGTAAAGGATAACGAACTTGAGTAGGAACAATGCAATAAGTTAAAGCGATTGTGATTAACATCTGAAAAATAATTAACCATAATAATAGGTTAATTCCTGGGGTGTAGAAACAATACCGAATTGTTCCCCCTAACATTTCGACTCTTAAAAGAAAATCTTGAACAAATGAACGGATAGGATTATTTTTTGTTAATTTCATTGTTTTTTTAAAATTCCATTAATGAACTGATTTAAAAATCATTTTTCTGATTGTTATTAAGATGGGAATAGCTTAAGTGCTTTTTACCGCTGTTAGCTTGTTACCCACCATTGCTACCATTTCACAAAGCGACATTGTTAACCGCGCCTTGAAGGATAGCCTCTCTCAACTCAACATAGGGCTTAAGATTTTGCAAAGTCATGTGACCGGTAATGCCTTGGATCGTGGGAAGGGGGATGCCTTGTTCATAAAGATTCGTGACCAAGGATCGTCGCCCTGAGTGGGTAGCAATTTTCAAGTGTCCTAAGCCAGCTGCGGATACAGCATTTTTCATATACTTGTAGATCGCCTCGTAGGATATCGGCTTTTCAGGGTTGCGAGGGGATGGAAACAAATAACCGGTTTGGGGGGGTTGATAGCGTTGAAGATACCATTCGAGCTTATCGGATATGAACACACTCAGAGAACGCTTTTTGCCTTTTCGGATCTGCTTGGGAAAGTAGACCGCCTCCCTCAAAATTCTGTTTTCAGGATCTAGGTAGACATTGTCTACCATTAATTGTCGTGCTTCACATGAACGACAGCCAGTAAACCGTAACAACGCCCATATTGTCTGATGCTTAACCGATTGTCCAACTTTTTCGAGTTGGGCCCATTGCCGGGCATTTAAAACTTTAACTTGGCCACCAATTGACATTTCAAAACCTCTTTCATAGAAAAAGAAATAACTACAGATTTAAGTCTATTCTGTAATAAAATCTGTAGTCACAAATTATTTAAGAGAATCTCTACCTACTTACAATCTACCCACAATGCTAGTTACAGCCAATCAGCATAACTACGAAAAATGTACATTTTCCGTAGTTGCCATCAGAAACGATAAAGAATAAATTGAAAAAAAAGATTAATAAATATTATGCTTAGATCCGCGACTTTTGACACTATGTTGAGTAACTGCACTCATGTAGAACAAATTTTAGATTTGTGTGGGCGCGCCCTTTACGATCGGTATCCGTCAGTTTTTTTCACAACTGGACTAGCTGACAGTGGGGCGGCCATTCGTAGCCGAAAAATCAATCACTGGACTGGCAATAACATAATTGACGAGAACTTATTTGAAGAACAAGTGGTAGTGACATTTGCCACTCAAGTCGACAAAGCACACAAAGCCTCTGTTACGCCTTGGTTATACGTACAAGTTCTTGGAGGTGACAATGACACACCTAACGGGATCTTTGCAGCTTAATGTCATTTGCCATTCCGGTTCCGGCTCCATCGGGCTTAGGGATTCCCATACCTAAGCCGGATATTTTTGTCCCTAAGCCACCACGGCCGCCGGGGAAAGTTCCTGGCATTGCCGGAACTTCTTTGGCTTGGTTAACTCCATCAGCGGCCTGCTTATTACTGGGAACTTATTGCGCTGTCCCGGTGAAAAAGCCTCAAGGCCCGGGGGGTTTAGCTATTGCTTATCGGATCGTGGGTTTGTTCCAAGTTGATCGCTATGTTGATGAAACAGGGGAATTAGCCTACAGCTTAGAAATCGAGCGTAGTTTCATTACTTATGGGGCAATTAAAAGTGCAACGCTTGTTCCAGATGGTGATCTAAACACTGTTTTTCGATTTATTGTTGAAGCTCACACTCAATATAGTCTTGACGAAACAAGGTCATCTTTTATCACTAATAAATGGGTCAACTCTAGCACCTATGGGTTATTAGAAAGCATTGTCACAACGCTTTCGATTACCATTACCCCAACCGATCCAAGCATCGAGGACAACGGATCGCCGGGGGTTCTTAGCACAAGTGCTAACGTCCCCATTGAAAATAAGCCTCAGCCGATTACGTCGTCTCAGCCTATTACGGTAAACACTCCAAGGCCAAGCGAGATCGAAATCCCACGGCCAATTAATGGGACAACTTCTTTTAGTGAGCCGAATCTTCCCCCCACCACACATACTAATGATCCTCCCACAACCCCACCTGATATTAGTTCTAATCCTGAACCGCATCCGATTCCCCCACCGGTTCAACCATTAGATCCCCCAAGTGGCCCATTTTCTCCAAATGCCGATCCGTTTCCCCATCCCGACGGCTTTCCCATTCCACCGCCGTCATCGATCAAGCCGTTAAATCCTTCCCCCGTTTCCCCGGAATTAGCACCGGTTATTTTTCCTTTTGTGCCTAGTCCCGGTTTAACGCCAACGGTTCCAAAAACCAAGCCAACTATACGGGGTAACGCGCCGGCTATTCCGTTAGGTAGTGATATCGCGCCGATCCAGTTAGCTGATCCTATCCCCGGCGACACTAATAGTCCAGAGCCTCCTAATATACCGAACCCGATCAGCATTGGTTTGATCCCTCCCACTTCTGATCAAAATTCCCCCGCTGCGGAGCCTCCTATTCTTAATCCCATTTCGATTGATAGCCCGATTTCTACTTCTAATCCAAATGAGTCAAGCGATCCAACTAATAACATTGTTCCGACTCCCACTCCAAGCCCTGTTTATAATCCTGATCTAACCCCTAATCCCGTTTCGATTCCTAATCCTTTTTTCAATCCTATTTCTAATCCGATTGTCCAACCCGGAACGGGAACCCAAACCGGAACCCAACCCGAAACGAGAACGGGAACTCAAACGGGAACTCAAACGGGAACTCAGACTGGAACCCAGACCGGAACTCAAACAGAAATAGCTAACACGCCCGTTACTGAATTGCCAAAATTGCCGGAGTTAAACCCACCCATTATTAAAAATCCTGGCAGCAACCCACCCAGTACGCAAACCGCTAATCCTCTCCCTGAAACTGAAATTCCGGTTAATCCAATAATTAGGAACTTAATTCCTGAAATTCCGGAACAGTTTGATCCGCCTTTAGTGCCTATCGCGCCCCCACCCATCAACCCACCAAGAAACCCATCAACGACAAATGACGATATGTGTGATCCCTGTCTACAAAGAATCCAAAGAACGGTTAATCGTAACAGTAATGCCCTTAACAATTTAACGGCTGGCGGTCAATTATTAGACTTGGCCATTCTCTACGAAATTAACGACAAACTTGGCCCCAAAGTTAACGGGGGTTTGTCAGGATGGCTAAAAAACTTTAGTAAATCCTTGCGGTTTGATCGTGCGTTAAACGTCCTTAACAACCTACTTCTTTTGCATAATGCGGCCCAACTATCTAGAAATTTAGGTGACAGTTTAAGCTTTTTTATTAACACTGGGTTGCAAACCATTGGCCTTAGTGATGAAGACAATAACCCCATTGATATTAATAGCTTTGTAGGGGATTTTGTTGGGGGAACCATTAAAGCTATTGTAGGGGAAGAACTCTACAACGGACTATCAGAAGGATGGAAAAAAACCAGCGCGATTTATACCGCGGGCATGAACATTTACGAGCTTTCTCTAAGTAGCATGGCTGGCATTGCTGAGGGTTTAGAAATTGCTTCTCAGTACACAGGAAAAATCGGGAATGCCCTTAAGAGAGGAGGAGTTATTCTCGAAAATGCCTACGAGTGGATGGATGAAAATATTAGGGTGAAAACGGGACGCTTAGGCACGGTTCAAAAGGTAATTGACGACATTCAACAGACAGAAGAAGTAGTTAGCAATTTAACTGAAATAACCGATCAAGTGCAAGAGACTCAAGAGAATATTAATGAGATTAAAGAACAATTTAATACCATTAAGGACACGGTTGATGAAAATGTAGAAACCAAAACAAGTCAAGAATCTCAAAGCAAAACTGATAGTGAATCCCCTGATATTAAAACCTCGGATTTAAACAAACCAACTTAAGAAAAAATTATGGTTTTACCTTTAGATTTTAACGAGTTTGAACACTTACAAAGTGTTATGAAAAAACTCCATAATAGAGAAGTTAGAGAAGCCTTTTCAGACCTTGGAGGTGACGAGTGGCTGCCTAATATCACACGCCTAGAGCTTCTCTGAGGCAAGCTTGTACCGTTTATGATAGCGATTCTGCTTTGATTATGTTATTAAAGCAAAATCTCTATTTTCTATTATTAAGAAAGGCACAAGATTATCAAGCCCCTTTTGTGGGAATGCCTAAAGGTTCTCTTGATCCTATTAGAAAATATAAGCCCCAAATCTGTTTATATTTTTTACAAGATTCTGACGACGTTGAAACTGGACAAACTCGCGTTGATGGCAGAATTAGTTTTAGGTTAATGGATGAAGATTCTGAATCTATTACTAAGACTAAATTAACCGCATTAGCTAATAAAATAAAAACAGAATTTGGAGTAAGCAATGGCTACACTTGGAAAAAAGGAAAAGACTATTATAGTTATACGGATAAAGCGAAGGGGTATCAGTTACAGATACTTGCTTTTAGTGAGTCCGAAGCCCGTCAATTAATTAATAAGGTTTTAAATATTCAAGGTCATACTTTCCAACGTAAAAAGTTTAGGAAAGCTTACAATGACGACCCAACGGAAGCCTATCCTATCATTCCACCTACTCAGAACATATTGGGAGAGATAGTCTCTGAACCAGCTTTAAGGCCAGTCGCAACCGTTCGCTTTCAATACGCGATCGCAAATGTTTGGGGCAAACCCGATCTGATCCCTTTGTACGATCGCACGTTCAAATATATCAACGCGCTAGTAACAGATTTTTAACGGTTAATTAGCATGAAGGCCTATAGGCCTTCCGTGAGATTTTTGAGCCGTTTTTCTATGCCATGATGAGAATGTTAATTAATCAAACCATAGGAAAACATGGCTAGGAAACGCTTTTCAGACTTAGAGAGAATTCTTGACGGTTTACGATTAGGAAACGTTGATCCCTCAACTTTACCTCAGAATTTAGACTTTGTTAAATATGCTTTGTTCAAACAGGGAGACGCGCCAGAGCGAAATATCACTCGACCCTCTTTAGGTGATCCTGTACAAGCTGGAATCATCGCGTTTGGGTTAGAAGACACCGACGCGGCCGCTAAAATCCAACTTACTTGGAACACACGCGCTAAAAACTTTTACGATGGCTTATCCAATAGCAACCTTTTTGGGATTGAGTTAACCACCTTGACCGACTATAACGAAAATCGTAGTTTTGTTCCCGCTCAGGTTTCTCTACAAGCCAGGGGTGCGACTCAAACAGAAACCTCTGGTATTACGGGTCGAAAATACCAAAAAAACTCAGCCCCGTCTTACACAATTCCTTTAGGACAAACGACAACTGTCAAACATTTCCAGAAAGCCGTTCAAGGGTTATTAGATTCCCAATTAGGGACTAATTACTTTATCTCTGTAAGTGAAGAACAATGGCGACGTGATTAATAATTTATCAAGCTGATCATGAATCAAAAACAACTCAAAACAGACCTCCAATTGATTTTACCTAGTAGTTTATCTCAAGAATGGGATGAAGACTTATTCAACCGTTATTTAGAAGGTCAAAAAGCTATTGATCGCTTTCTTAACCTTGACCTGACACCTAAAGAGTTAACTGACTTCTTAGGGGATGTCTCTAAAGTTAACGTTCATGATTGGCTTGATTGCGTCAATTACAATCTTAATCATTAACGTTCAATGACAGTTAAATATGACTTTACCAACGGTAATAATTGGACTCTATTTTGGGATGAAGACTTAACGGCTGAACAAACAAACCCTGTTTTAGAGCGATATTATCCCATCCCAAAATTTACCCCTCCGACTCTTTTTCAATCACCAATTATCAAGGTTTGGTGTAAGAACCCAGACGCTCCCTCTCATTGGAGATTAGGGGGGCGGTATTTCATAAAAATGTCAGCCGGCACTGTTATTTCTGGCGGTATTCCGGAAACAGTAATTAAGGTAGGAAAGTTCTATCTTAATCAAGCCGAAATCATTATGATTCCCCCTTGGTCGCCCAATTATTCTATCACTTTTGATATTGCTTATTGGCATAGAACAATGAGTCTTGCAATGTGGGAATATACGGGGCCAAATACAAATACCATTGATCGAAAACTTGACGACCTTTTAGGCTATCCACAATCTTAATTAAAGAGGGTTTAATGTTTAGAAAAAATCAGGACTTACCTAGTCCTAAGCCCGATCCTCCTCGTGTCTTTTCATGGGATTTAATAGTCCAATTCATTGTATGTATGTTAACGCTTAGTTTCTGTGGCTTCACCTTAGATGTAATGGATAAAACTTTTAGGCATGAAGAAACAAAGCAACAATACGATTTTACAGAAATGGTTATTAGCTGTCCTGACAAATAGTCTAAAAGACAGTTTGATCTGGATCATTATTGTCGTAGTAATTTATTTATTTGTTAAACCAAATAATGTGTTTCTTAGTGTGAGTTCTCAACCTCAAGAGAACGTCCCAGGTCTTGTAAAAGAAGTTCAAACTTTTTACAAGACCTACCCTAAGATTTTGATTTTTATCTACGACAATAAGAACAAAGGTAAGGGCAAATTAATCGCCATTGACACTGAAAAAGCGTTAATTGATGGGGAGTGGAACGCTTTATCTGGAAACGGAGGCGAAGAAAGTCAATTAGATTCTGGCCCAATCCCGGCAACGAAAAACGTTGATCTTGACTATTATCGTGTACGCCTACAACCAGTTCGCTTTACAAGCGTTGAAATTGAGGGCAATTTTTACCAAATTAACCCAGTTTCATTGTATATCAACGACGTTAAGCGCGGTGACTTTGCCATTTACCCTAACCTAAACGTCCCAGGTACTTTAGGCGACATCAAGATCGAAACTGTCGCCGAATGGGACAATTTTCAAGCGTTGATGCTGTCTTATCAACAAGCCGGAATTAACACGATTCCTTTGCTAGTTGCCTATCGGTAGCTACCGAAAACTATCTGGGCATTATATTATGACTAATTTCTTTGACTTCGACCGTCACAAGAGACAGCCAGAAAAGAGTACAATCGAAAAGACCCCGTCGTTAACGACAGGGTTTAAACGAATATTTGAGATACCTATGGCTGCTAACGTTGAAATTTACACTTGGAGTACCTGTCCCTTTTGTATTCGGGCTAAAGCTTTATTAGTGGAAAAAGGAGTGGACTTTACTGAATATTGTATCGATGGGGATGAAGACGCAAGGGATAAAATGGCACAACGGGCCAACGGAAAACGCAGTTTACCCGAAATTTTTATCAACGATCGCCATGTTGGCGGTTGTAATGAATTATATGAGTTAGATTCTACTGGGGAACTGGATCGCTTATTAACATAATCAGTAACATCTTGACATCCTCACGGGCCCCTTTTAGGGCGGTGATTCCTAAACCTCACGATTCGGCGTTTCTGATTCATTCACCGTTGCATACCACAGTTTAAAAACCATGTACCGTCTTACACAGAGTCCACAGACTTTTACCCCATTTCGCCAGATCCGATCCCGATAGCCCGTCGGTACGGTTTAGCCAAAGCTTCTTGTACTTGTTGCTTAGAGTTTTTACCTGTACAAGCA
>JASJDD010000119.1 GCA_030065735.1 Crocosphaera sp. | reverse complement strand
CAACACATAGTTATCGAAAATAATTGGGTCTAAAACCCCGCCTTTAAAGGCGAATAGTTTTTGAGACGGAGCATAAATCTTTGTCTCAAAAACAACTTCTGTGCGATAGCGCCGGAACGTAGTGAGGAACTTCTGACTTCTGACTTCTGACTTCTGACTTCGTTAATGTGTTGGGTTTCGTTCCTCTACCCAACCTACGAGATCATGTCATACCAACTTTTGTTACTATCATTATGACCATTAGAAGGAAAAGGTGAGTCTTGAATGAACCCGTAACAACCCTACAATCAAATAACCGTAAAGAGTTGCGTCAATTAGTCTGCAACCAATTGGCGTTATTATTAGAACAGGGAAATTTACAAGGGGCAAAAGCCCTGTTGGTTCCCGTGCAACCGGTGGATATTGCTGAGGCCATTGAAGGTTTACCCCAGTCCATGCAGGTGATCGCCTTTCGTTTATTGGTCAAAGAAGAAGCGATCGCAGTCTATGAAAATTTAGACTCAACGGTTCAACAATCTTTAATCGAACAGTTTAAACAACAAGAAGTCAGAGATATTGTAGACGAAATGTCCCCGGACGATCGGGCCCGTTTATTTGATGAATTACCGGCTAAAGTCGTCCGTCGTTTACTCGAACAATTAAGCCCGGAAGAACGACAAGCCACTGCTTTATTATTAGGTTATGAGGAAGATACCGCCGGACGCATCATGACCCCGGAATATATTTCCCTCAAACAAAGTTTAACCGTTGCCCAAACTTTAGAAAGAATTAGAACCTTAGCCACCGCTTCAGAAATTGTTTATTATCTCTACGTAACCGATGCCTTTCGTCATCTGGTAGGAATCGTTTCTTTGCGAGATTTAGTCTTATCTTTCCCGGAGGTAACCTTAGGGGAAATTATGGCCAAAGAGATTGTTTCTGTCAATACCAACGACGATCAAGAAGAAGTGACGCGGGTGATCCAACGATACGATTTATTAGCAGTTCCAGTGGTGGACAAAGAACAAAGATTAGTGGGAGTGGTCACCGTAGATGATGTCATTGATATCTTACAACAAGAAGCCACCGAAGATATTTATGCCCTAGGAGGGGTTCAGTCAGACAAGGATAACTATTTTCAGACCAATTTAATTACTGTAGCCCGTAAACGAGTGATGTGGTTACTGGTTCTGTTGTTGACCAATACCGTCACCGGAACCATTATTAAATCTCAAGTGGGTTTACTTGAACAAATGGCCATTCTCACGGCGTTTATTCCCCTTTTAACGGGAACCGGTGGCAATGTTGGGGCCCAGTCTTCAACGGTGGTTATTCGCGGTTTAAATACGGATGATATTCGGGATCTTGGTGCCGGACAAGTGATTTTAAGGGAGTTAATGGCCGGAGCTTTATTAGGGGTGGCTTTGGGCGCTTTAGCTACGGTTTGGGCCTATGGACTGCAAGGGAACTGGTTAGTTTCCATTTCTGTGGGAGTCAGTTTAGTCGCGATCGCCATTTTAGCCTCCGTTGCTGGTTCGACTTTACCCTTTGTATTCCGATCTTTTGGCCTCGATCCGGCTTTAATGTCGGCCCCTTTTATTACTACTGCAGTGGATGTGGTTGGGGTGTTAATTTATTTTTCTATTGCTAGGGTGATTTTAGGGCTTTGACGCTCCCACGACTAGAAGTGCGTGGGATGTAGTTTGTAGCATACTGTAAAAATTTATGGCTGAATCCTGTATATTCCCCCTTTTATCCTAGCTAAAAAAAGGGGTTAATCAGTTTCTAGACAAATGAAAACTCCCATGATACAATTCCCACTGAATGATTAAATAAAAAATGAGATATTTATCCCCTTTTGTCAAAAGAATGAATCGTATTGAAAATCTAAAAAGTTCTGCTAGAAAGTTTATTTTTTCTTTAAATAAACTTTATTATTACAAGTATGCCGAAGACAATATTCCTTGTAAATGTTCCATCTGCCCTTGGTAAATCGTAAAAATTGCCCCAAGATCAAAGTCTATATTCTTGTTAGTTTTGGCCTTGAAATTACTGCTTATGATGAGTTCAGCAATCAAAAAAGGAGTTAGGAAACTGATGGTTCACAAGTTATTATTATTTTCCCTGACTATAGGAGATTTAAAATGACTTCAGATTCAAAAAATTTCTGTTTTGCAACTCTAGCTATTAGGAAAGTATATCGTGATTTTGCCAAAAGACTAGCCAGCAGTATTAATGAATTTTCACCAGGGACAAAACTTATTATTGGAACTGATCAACCCAAAGATTTTAAGGATATTGCTAATGTCATCGCTTTTAAACACAGACAGCAAAGTCCATTATTTCCCTACAATGATAAAAGATGGGTCATTGGAAAAGCATTAGAGAGCTTTTTTACTGTAGTATATATGGATGCAGATGCTCGACTTATTAATCATTTTCCTGATAATATGACTTGGCCACCAGGAATGGTAGTCAATCATGATACACAGCGTAATTTTGCTGAAGTTATCAAGAAATTTTGTCCCCAAGATATGCCTCTATTGCAAAAAGCAGCCCAAAAAATAGGATTAAAATCTAGTTTAGAGGAAATAAAATTTCCTTCTCAAAGTTATTATGTTCTCACCAAAAATCAAGGAAAAGAACAAGATTTTTTAAAAAATTGGGACCTGCTTGCTAGGTATTTAGAAGTTCATTGTTGTTCCAATGTTAGTGATGGTTACCCCATTGGTTTAGCTATGGCAAGTGTGGGATGGGTTCCTATATCAACTCAAAAGTTTGATTTACAAACTATCATTAAACCTCAGGGGTCTAGAACCACAACAAGACCTGCAAGTTTTAGCTCAAAACTGATACTAAAGCTTTTATATCATTATCGGTTAACTAAGATTCGTTTAAATGCCTTAAAATCTCCTCGGTTTTTCTATGATTTTTAAGAACCAGTAGAAAAATTTGTCAAATCTTATCTCTAGGTATTAGAATGATTGTTCCTTTCTTTTTTCCTGTTAATAATATTGAAATTTGTTTTCATGGTATGGCCAGAAGCGGTAACCATGCTGTTATAAATTGGATTTTGTCTATGTATCCAGGAAAAACTGATTTCTGGAATACCACCAGCAAAGTCCCCAAAAAATACTTTTTTAAACAAAAATCTTTTCTTCTTCGTAGTCATGAAAATCGTTCTCTTGCTGAAATTTTTGAGAGTGATTTAGAGAAACTTCATGATTTGTATATTGGGAAAAGTCGTAAAAGATATAATGTTTTATTGATTCGAGACCCCTTCAATCTCTTCTCCAGTCGTCTGAAACAAGTTCTGGATCAAAATTTTGATCAGTCACAATATGGCTTTATTATGGGACATCCTAAATATAAATATGGTGCTTCTAAACCAGAAGAGTATGTCAGTATTTGGAAAGAACACGCTAAAGAATATTTGGGAATTACTTCTTATTTAGAAGGTAACAAAATCACCATCAATTATAATCAGTGGTTTTTAGATTCAACTTATCGTGAAAAAACGGCCACTCTTCTAGGATTAAGTTATAATGAAGAGGGCATTAATAAAGTTGTAGGAGAAAAAGAACCCGGCGCTGGCAGTTCATTTGATCAATATGAATACAATGGACAAGCTAACCAAATGAAAGTGTTAGAAAGATGGAAAAATATGATAGATAATCCTAATTATTGTTCACTATTTGCTGATAGAGAAGTTTGGGAATTATCTGAGCAAATTTTTGGTCTTATTCCTGGAACGGAAGCATTATTAAACTATATTAAATAGTTAGCAATTTTTCGGATAAGATATGAACTAGCTACGGAGTTTCCTTGTGCATCGAGGGGAGGACTATAACAAGCGATCGCCCCTTGTTGGGGTACTATGGATAAAATAGCACCACTAACTCCTGATTTACTAGGAAATCCGATTTTTTCAGCGAAATCTTCTGATGCTTGATAGAGTCCACAAGTGGTCATAATATCTCGGACAATTGAAGCATTTTCTGAGGATATATTAGAGGAATTAACTAACAATAAACCTAATTTGGCTAAATCAATAATTGTTCCAGAAAGACAGCAAATTTTATTATAAGTATCTAAGGTGATTTCTGGGTCTTTTATATGGTTTCTTTGGGTTAATTCATCAATGATAGCTTGATTACGAGGGTTAGGTAAAGATTCAACAGAGTTTAACATCAATTCATCTAAAAATAGATTAGATTGACTTTGTTTATTTAACCACTGTTGTAAATTGTGACATCTTTTATTACTGTCCTTTCCAGATAGTAAAGATACTAAAGTTAATGCACCACTATTGATCATAGGATTACGAGGAAATCCTTGATCTAATTGTAATTGTTCTAGGGAATTAAAGGGATAATTAGAAGGTTTTGAATTAACTTTTTGAAAGATAAAATTATCTCCTAATTTTGATAATAAATAAAGCAACAAAAAAGGTTTAATAATACTCATCAAAGGAAACGTAATCTGACTATCTCCTTCAATAAGAATATTATCATTTTCCGTAATAATACAAATGGCTAATAAACTAGGATCAGTTTGCTTTAATAGGGGAATATAATCAGGTAATTTACCCTTTTTTGCTTGTTGATATGCTTCTAGTAACCAGTTAGATAATTGTTCTAAAGGTAGATAAGATAATTGTTTCATTTCACTCCTACTAAATCATAGTTTACTATTTTATTATCCACTAATTGAGCAACTCGTAATGCAGAAGTAATTGCCCCTTCATGCAGGCCATCCGCTAAATATGCACCGGCATGGTAAGTATTATTTTCTCCATTTGTTTCAATAATTTCAGGAACATACTTTATAGATTCTACCGTATATAAAGGAGTATAATATTCTTGAATATGAATGATTTTATCTTTATGAATCAACTCTTCTAAATTAAAAGCAAGACTATATTTTTTACACCCATGAAGACCACAAAGCTGATTCAAATAAGCATTATAACCCCATGATTTGCTAGTTTGGAAAAAGTCAAATTCTGAAAATTTATTAATACCATAAGATTCATAAATACTGGTATCAGTATGGGCCATATTTGTTGCTATATTTTTCTTCCAAGGAGAAAATCTTTTGATTTCAACTTCCGTTGCATCAGATAATAAAGTTAAGACTTGATCAGGAGAAGTCGCAAAGATAACTCGCTCAAACTCTTGATAGGTTCCATCATAAAAATGAATCTTGACTGAATTATTTAATCTTGAAATTTTCAAGATTTTTGTATTAATAAAAACTTTTCCTTTTAACTTACTTAAAATCTTTTCAATATAAGAATAAACCCCCCTTTTAACCCTTACCCAATCAACAAAAACATAATTTTTCAGAATGGGTATTCCTAACGATGCTGGAAATTGATCGATTAAATCAAAAGACATGGAATAACTATACATTAATAGTAATTTTAACCAACAATTCCGAATACATTGGCCCTCCAAATAATCAGCAATAGAATGATCATAAAATTGTTGTTGATTACTAAATTTAAGTTTAGCCCAAAGTCCAGCCGAACGGGCGTATAATGTATCTAACCTTAAATATTCTAGCCATCTTTTCCACCCTCTAAAATTTTTGTTAATCATTCCTTTTGATAAAAAATGCCGACCATCTCTTAAAAATAATCCTGAACCAGTTTGTATGGGTTCTAACTCTACACCTAATTCTTGCATTAAACTAACAAAATTATGAAATACTGTAGGAAATTCTAACACCCCACAGTCTAAAATTAAATCACAATTAGAATGGTTGGGTTTAACATTTTTATTTAATGTAACAATATGACCACCTAAATAGGGTTGTTTCTCAAAAACAGTCACAGAATGACCTTGTTTTTCTAGTAAATAAGCAGTTACAATTCCACTTGCACCACTACCAATAATAGCAAATCTCATGATATTTATCTCCTCTCTAGTTTTGACAAATAAATGCTCAAAAAATCTTCTTAATAATCTTTTTTATTGAGACTTTTTGATAAGATGAAATCCCCCGATAATTTTTGATATAAAGTTGCCCCTGTCCAAAAAGTAGGTGCAAACCCTGGATACCCAGAAGAAGCGTTACAAAAATAGAAATTATTGAGGGAAGTTTCAGAAGTCAATCGTCCTATTGTCATCTGTTTTGGCGTTAAATTAGAACCATAGGAATTACCCATAGGACACCAACAAAATCTTTCATTTGTTGTGGGACTTCCGGTCATTTTTAACACCAAATGTTCTCTAAAATTAGGAATATATTTTTCTTCTATGATATCTAGTATGATGTCAATAATTTCTTCTTTCTTCTGATAATAACTTTTTTTATCCTTTTCTTTGAGTTCCTTGAAATAGTTATAATTAGCGACAGTTAAAAATTCAATAATTTGGCAATTTTCGGGACAGTCTCGTACTTTATTGGTTAGTAAAGTTGGAGTGGTAATGGCAAAACTTAACTGAGAAAAATCATTCTCTTCATACATTTGTTTAAAAGCAGTATTCAAGTCCTTTTGTTCGCTATGAAAAGTATTCCATTCTCCAAACCCATAGTCCCTTAAATCAATATCTTTGACCACACAATAAGCAACATAATTAGAGGGAGAATATTCATAATTTAACTTTTGACGAACTGATCTAGAAAATTTTTCAAATCCGATCATTTTGGCTGCTTTTTTCGGGTCAATATTACAAATAATGGTCTTACCTAGAAATTCTTTTGTTTCGTGGGTATGACGATTAATTGCTTTAACACCAGTCACGGTTCTATCTGTCACAATAAAGTCAATTACTTCTTGATTGTATAAGATTTCTCCTTTATTTTCTTGGATAACTTCTACTAAAGAATCAATGACAAATTCAAAATGTTTGGTTGGATAATAAGCCCCTCTTTGATATCCTGTAAATAGAATTACCCAAGCATAAAAAGAAAGTTGTTCAGGGGGTAACAAGAAATCAGGCCATTGTAATGCTAATAAAGTTTGTGCTTCTTTGGGTAAGTTAAATTTATCAAAGACATCTTGTAGGGTACTATTAACATATTGTACTGTGGTAAAAACGCCAGCAAAATTCTTTAAAATTTGTCCGAAAATTAAAGGTTGAGTCAAATACTTTAATCCTTGACTAACGGTGTTAACCTCAGAAATAAAACGAGAAATATTATCTTTTTTTTCAGTAAATAACTTTGATAATCTTTCAATTAAAACTTGAGAATCTGAGGGAATATCTAATCCATAACCTGGTATTCTCATGTGATCAAATCCATTAGGATTATATCGCTTAAACGTAACCTTTTTATCTAAATCAAGTTGTTGCAGAACACGGTTTACGGTTTCTCCTTTTCCACAGTCCCAAACATAATGAAGTTGTGCATTAAAAGTATATTTATTACCAATGGTAAAACTATGACCAAACCCCCCCGGATGTTCGTGGGCCTCTAATATTTGAACCCGTTTTCCTATCTTGGCCATCAAAGAACCAAATACCAATGCAGATAACCCACTACCTACAATTAAATAATCAATATCCATTATCTTTTCCGAGAGTTGAACGACAAAAACGCCTCCCTCCTACTTTTATCCTATCTCAGACCTCTTTAAATCGTTTTCAGGTTAAAAAAGTCATTTTACTCAATAATGCGCCCTGACTAGGTTTCTGAAGGTTATAACAATATGTAACAATAGCTAACTTTCCTAAGTGAATGAATTTCACTTATCTTACCTATAAACTAAAAATTTGACCTAATCTTTCTCGAATCCAAACAACAGGGTTTTTCAAAGATTCATCATCAACTAAACCCATTTCTTGTAAACTTTTGTGATATTCGTCTAAAGTTTCTTGACGTTTAGCTAATTCTGAGGCGATTTCTTTTGCTAAATAAGGGTATTGATTAAGAAGATTTTGAAAACAAGTTTTTGCCAGTAAAAATAACTGGGTATCTTCTGATGCAATCATTGTGGTTGGGTAAGGAATTTCTAATAATAAAGGTAATTCTCCAAAATACTGTCCTTGGTTAAAAGTAAATAGAATACGACTGACTTTTTGGGTTTTATAAATAGCTTGTATTTGTCCTGATAAAAGAATACAAAAATGACTGTCATATTCTCCTTTTTGAATAAATATTTCATCTTTTTTGAGATGACGACGACTACCGACTTCAATTAACTTTCTTAATTCTAGTTCATTTAAGTGTTTAAAACAGGGAAAACTTTTTAAGGAATCTTTCAAGGTTATATGAGGAGAAAAAGGTTGTTCATTTGAGACTGTTTTTAAATTAGTTAACGGTAAAGACTCAACATTTTTTAACCATAATTCTCGTTGAGGAAAAGGAATAGAAATACCAGCTTGACGAAATTTATATTCAATAATGAAATTTAGAGAACTTTTGATCAATTTACGATTTTCAATATTAGCAACCCAAACCCATAACTCAAAAATTAAAGCATTATCTCCATACTCAACAAAGACAACTTTTGGAGAGGGATAAGCTAATACTTCTTTTTCTAAAAAAGCTGATTCTAATAATAATTCTGTTACTAATAATAAGTCGCTATTATAAGCAACACCAATAGATATTTCTATTCTTCCCTGACAGTTTTCATAGTTCCAATTTTCTACCGGTTGACTGGTTAAATCTGTATTAGGAATAACTAATTGAGATCCTTGAAATGTCCTTATAACTGTAGACCTTAAAGAGATTTCTTGAATATATCCTAAGTGACCTTGAAACTCAATTAAATCTCCAACTTTTAGTTTACTTTCTCCTAATAAAGTTAACCCACTGACTAAATTTTTAGTAATTTCTTGTAACCCAAACCCGATACCAACTCCTAACCCTCCCACAATAACAGCAAAAGAAGCTAAATCTAATCCCAAACCTTGTAAAACGATAATATATCCTAATGTTCCTAAACCTAAACTACTGAGAGTCCCAATAACTTCTCTGGTTCCTTCATTAATTCTCAATAAAACTAATAAATAGTTCTTTAAAAATCGCTTAGTTCCTCTAGCAAGAATACTGACTAAAATTAGTAGCATTATTGCTTTTAGTATCCATAAAATAGAAATTTCTTCTCCCCCTATATTAAAGAGAGGAGTGGAAAAAGTTTCATTAAACCATTGTTTTAAAATCAACCAGTAAGTAGACATTTTTAGTTAGGGGATAAGGTAGGGATTGCAGCAGGTTTAAAGCGATTATAAGTTTTTACTAACTCATTTACTGCTGATTTATCTAACCAGTAAATGGGATAATTTGCATCACTAATCTGCTGCCAATAACTAGGTTGTAAATATATTTCATAATCATTATTTTTAGCAAGATGAAATTGAAAAAAAGCAACAGATTTTGTATTATTATAGGTAGTGAATAAATTATCATCTACATTTTTAAAATCAACCAAAAGATTAATTAAATTATTGATTTGATTATTTTTTTCAGGAGGGTTTAAAAAATGTGCTTGACCTTGCATTACAAATAAATATTTATCTTCACTTTTAACCCAAGCAAAGGTTCTAATTTGTTCAATAATAGGAGGAGTTGCCGGGTCATTTGTTCCTGCACTAATGATAATCGGAATATCAATTTTACTTAATCCTTGAGACCCAAAAATAACACTATTAACAGGATTAATAATAGCGATCGCTCTCACTCTTGAATCTCGAAAACTGTACTTTTGTCTAGGTAAATCTAAGGTTTGACATTGTAATAACATCGATAAATTTGCTTCCCAAACTTGGCGATCGCAATAGTTTTTAATATTCTGAAAATCCCAAGTTGCACCGGCAACAGATAACGCAGTATAACCTCCAAAAGAATGACCAATAACACCCACGTTATCCAGATTCAATCTATTATTAAACTCTTGTTTATTTCTTCTTTCCAACTCATCTAAAACATAAGTAATATCTAAGGGTCGATTAATAAATTCTTGTAGATCATATAATTCACGGGAATAACCGTTAAGCATATTTTCTAACTGTTCTTGATCGCTCCCAATATGCTGAGGAATTGCTACTAAAAACCCATAAGAAGCTAATTGTTTTCCTAATGAACTAAAATCATTAGGATCAGAACCTAACCCATGAGAAACAATAATAACAGGTGTTTTTCCTGGTTGCCAATTTTTGGGTTGATAGAGATGTAAATTAAAGCTGCGCTGACGATTTGTATCGGTCAATTGGATAATTGTAACAGGATTAAATCCGTATGTTCCCTGCTTTCTAATATCGGGTATGTTTGTGTAATCTATATTGGATTGAGTGATGTTTTTATTAGAAAGTTCTGACGCATTTTTTGTTAAAGAATTAGTTGCTAAAGCTAAACGTTGTTGATAATCTAAAGTTTTTTCAATTTCCTCTACATTAAGTTGAATATCAGTGGCTAGAGATCGTAAAATATTAATTAAACTAAATCCTTTTTCTGAATCTAAAGCAGCTTGAATCAAGGCACCTCTTAATAAAAATTTTCCATTTCTACCCCCAGGAAGAGAAACTAAAATACCCAGTCTTTCTAAGAGAATTTCTCCCGTAGGAGTGTTAAGAAATTTAGATAATTGAACCCCATCAATAGGATATTTAGTGACCAATATTTCTCGTAATGTTTCTTGTTGATCATTTCTCAAACCCGCAGCTTGAAAATAAAATTCTAACTCTTGATTAATAATTCCTTCATTAGCAAATTGTTCCAAAGAATTGACTTCAAGGGTTAATCTTAAAGATTGCCAAATAATATTAATTTTTTCTGCTGCAAAACTAGGTAAAGAAAAACAAAAATAGGAAATGCTAACGAATAAAATACTGTACCATTTTTTAGTAAAATTTAACATAGTCTATTGATATTATTGGCTATGATGAATAGATATAGAGTGAGCAATTAGAGTCAATCAGAATCTTTGCAGAGACTCTTTTTATTATTGCCCACCCTAGCAGTTTTTGGGGAATAACTAAAATCTTTCCTCCTGCTAAGTACCTGGACAAAAATAAACGTTACTTGTTTAAGTTAAGCAGAGGAGGTAGAGGGTGCAGAGGAAGCAGAGGAGGAGGGGTTATGGAGTAATTTACATTTCTTAAGACAGTTCACTTTATTTATATCCGACTACTTATATCACTGGTAACTGATAGGATAAAGAGTATAATTAGATAGGAATTTACCATGATTTTACAAGATAATCGAGATTATCAAATTTTATTCCTGAGTGGGTTTCTTGGATTAGGAATTATTACCCGTGATTGGTCTTTAAAACCTGAATTAATTATTGTGGTTATTATTAGTTGTTTATTGACACAATTATTATTAACTTCTTGGGTTTGGTTTTTTAAACAGAAACAGAAAATTACTCTAAATTTGTCCATTATTAATCCTTTATTTATCACTTCTTGGCGCAGTGGATTAATTACGGCTTTGGGTTTATGTTTATTATTACGGGCTAATCATTCTACAACGATGATGTTAGCAGGGAGTTTAGCCATTGCTAGTAAATTTATTTTTCGAGTGAATCAAAAACATTTTTTTAATCCTGCTAATTTTGGCATTATTTGCGCTTTAAGCTTAACTAATGATGCTTGGGTATCTCCTGGACAATGGGGTAATGATCTTTGGTTTTTGCTACTATTTTTGGGGGCTGGTGCCATGATTTTAAAACGGGTTGGTCGTTGGGAAACTTCGGCGATTTTTTTGGGATTTTATACCTTATTAGAAACAGTGCGTAATCTTTGGTTGGGTTGGAGTTGGGATGTTTTAAGCCATCATTTAATGACAGGAAGTTTATTGTTATTTGCTTTGTTTATGTTAACCGACCCCCGTTCCATTCCTAATCATTATTTTAGTCGTATTTTGTGGGCGAGCGCTATTGCTATTGTAACGTTTATGATTCAATATTCTCTTTATCTATCAACGTCTATTTTTTGGGCATTATTTTTGTTATCTCCTTTGACGATTATCCTCGATTATTGTTGGTATTCATCCCAGTTTACTTGGAAGGTGAGCAAGGCTCACCCTACAGTATTGTCTTAAAAAATGCTCTAACTTTGGGATAATCGTTGTACAGATTGTCCCCCTAATAAGCCATGAGCTTCTGCTAAGAAATGAGGAATTTTATCTCGGTGAGGACTTTGAATCAAACAGTTAGATAAATCTACGTTTTCGAGGTTTTTCGCATTTTTTCCAGGGAACCAATGACCCCCATTTCCTAATAAACTATACCTCATTTTTCCATACTCGATCATATCATAAGCTAAGGCTAAATTTCTTAACCATAAAATTGTTTTGATATTAATATTTCCTGGAGTCTCTTGATAGTTAGGTAATCCGTAATCCCAACTTTTAAACCAATTTTCTCCTAAAACCTTTATGGCTTCTTCTTCTAATCTAGCTAGAATAGGCTTTAATATGGGTTGGGGATCATCTAATAAAGAAAGAGTCTTTAAATGTTCATCAAAATCCGTCGGACGAGCAGCCCCTAAACTAAGGGTATGAACTTCTGGATGGGATAAACAAAAAAGATTATTAAATACCATCGGACTCAACGGTTGGCATAATTCAACTAATTTTTTAGGTGGATCATAAAGTTTTCCTCCTTTATCAGAAGGACTAATAATAAACACCCCCATGTCATGTTTTTTGGCTGCTGCTATGGCAGGCCAATTAACTTGATTGATATAGTACCAATGGAGATTTACGTAATCAAAACAATCGGTTTCTATGGTCTTTTTGATAACATCAGTTGGCCCGTGGGTTGAAAAGCCAATAAAACGAACTTTTCCCTGTTCCTGTAATTTTCGAGCTTCTTCTAAACAACCTCCAGGACGGATACAATAGTCTAGAATTTCATCTGTATTAATGCCGTGTAATCCCAATAAATCAACATAGTCTAGTTGTAAAAATTTCAAAGATTGATTAAATTGTCGCCGAAATTCTTTAGAGTCTTCTTTAGGAGAGACTTTCGTTTGAATAATTAACTTTTCTCTAGGAAGTTTAGGTAATATTCTCCCTAGCTGCATTTCCGATGTCCCGTACCCTCTGGCGGTTTCAACATGATTGATGCCAACTTCTAAAGAACGGTTAATAGTGGCTTCTAAATTGCGCTGATTATCGTGAGGAATTTGCCAACCAGGAACATCCTGCCACTTATATTGATAACGCATTCCACCACAGGAAAAAACAGGCATTTCTAATTCTGTACGACCAAATCTTCGATATTTCATGGCAAATAATCTAATAATAATTGAATGACTTAGAATTAAGTTTCATTGAGTAATTTAAACTTCAGTTGGTTGAGTAATTATTTCTAGAATGCGTTGCTGATATTCATCTTTAAACAGAGAATCTACGCAAACTTGAGCCACTTTTTTTCTGGGAATACTCCCTTCAAACAGGGTATCTGCGGATGACAGTAAAATTGGATTTGAGTTATCCTCGTTCTTGAGGCCACCAGGGCGGACAATTGTATACTTCAAGCCACTATTTTCTAGATAGGTTTCTGCTTGTTTTTTCCAGTATAAAACTAACCAAAAAAGGTTAAGGGGATGAAAAAATCGAGAGACACATAGGGAAGAAACTAAGACAAACTGTTCTATTCCTTGCTCTTTAGCGACGTTTACTAAATTTTTTGTCCCTTCATAGTCCACCTGATAAGGTCCGCTAGGATCAAGGCTCGGTCTAGCACCCGTTGCACAGAGTAATACAGTACATCCTGACATCGCTTTGGTTAAACTGTCCACCTCAAGGACATCACCGACGACTAACTCGACTTCAGGGGGCAAAATGGTCTTTCCTTTGTCTTGATCTCGCACTAATGCTCTGACAGGAATTTGCCGATTGACCAATTCTTGGACAATTCTACGACCTGTCTCTCCAGTTGCACCGGCTACCAATGCTTTCATCGTCTTACTCCTTTAACTTCATCTAGAATGGATACTGTAACATTTCTTTATTGTATGAAGTTTCGTAACTTTCGTAACCTGACTAGGAGTCTGACGACCCCATAACTAATCAAAAAATCACTGTCAACTAACTTGTTAAGAAATCGTTATGCAATGTCAATGGCTCAATAATCATTCTAATCAGCTTGCTGATGTCTCCTTAGTTCATGTTGAAGATAAACAAGTATGTGAACCCTTAGACGCGACTCCTATTCATTTCAAGACCCAATTCACAGGGTATATGGAAATGTATAGTGATGCTCAAACGGTAGCCCACTATCTCAATGCCCATCAAGGATGGTTTTGTCGTTGTGCTGCGCCGATGAAAACGGAAGCCATTGGCAATAACGGTTATATTTTAACAGTGGGACGGTTTGGGTCTTTTGGTTACGAAGTCGAACCTAAATTAGCCATTGTCTTAGAACCTTCGGTCAACGGGGTTTATGAGATGCACAGTATTTCCCTTCCCGATCAACCCTTCTTAGGCTATGAAGTGGATTATCAAGCTTATATGACCATCAAAGAAATTCCTAAGCACTTAGCTAGTCCAGGGTTAGAAAAAGCCTTTAAAAAACATCATAAAGCCCAGTTACCTGAGATTATTACTAGAGTTGAATGGCATTTAGCTATGGATGTGGCAGTACAGTTTCCTAAGTTTATTCATAAGCTGCCCTTATCCATGATTCAAAGAACAGGCGATCGCTTATTAACTCAAATTGTTCGTCAAATTTCTCCCCGTTTAACCTATAAAGTCCAGGAGGATTTTCATAGCGGACAAAACTTACCCATTCCCCCAAAAAATAGCCGTCATCTTCAGAAAATTGAACTATCTGGTTTAGAAGAAGCAGCGTAGAGGGAATTAAGAATTAAGAATTTAGCTTCTTCGGCAAGAAGCTATAAAATAAGAACTATTCCAATTATTTCTATTAATCTATATTCACTCATGCTCAATCAACAATAATGATCCTCAATTATCAGTACCGTTGCTACCCTGAGACACCCCAAAAAAGCCAGTTAAATAGCTGGCTGAGGGTTTGTCAATATTGGTACAATTGGCA
>JASJDD010000118.1 GCA_030065735.1 Crocosphaera sp. | reverse complement strand
TCAAATAATCTGCTAAACTTTATAATATATTAGCAGATATATATAGATTTTTGCTACCTAGACAAAGCAGTGAACAATCGTAACTGGTCATTGGTCACTGTTCACTGGTCACTTTTGATACATTGCATCTTTTTGAGTTTTGATTATCTTAATAAATAGGGCTAATTAACCTAGTCTCGATGTTGATTGACTCACCGGATAACTTATGAACCCTTTACGACTTGTGAATTATCTTTGGCCTGCGTTTATCAGTATGATGATTTTAAGTGCGATCATGGCTTCTTTACCCGATGTATTAGCCAATGAACCTTCAGTTACCAATGTGGACACTGTTGAACCTCTGGAAACCTCCACAGGAGAATGGCAAGATTTACAAGGGTTGGAAGGTCAAAAAAGTCCACAATGGTCTTGGGATATTGAAGAAAGCGAGGGCATTATTTCTGAAAATATTGAGTATGAAATTTCACCTGATCTTTCCCATGATTCTCCTGTTGCTGATATTGAAAAAGAGGATGAAGACTGGGAAAATAGCCACCGAGGTGATCCCAAAAGTAGTGGCGGCTTAATTCCTTTTGCCGAATTTTAGTTATGTTTTAACCTTTGTCAACCATTACCGATGTACTTGAGCTTGAGATCCTCTGTTAAGATACATTTTTGATTACTTTTTCACACGCACTCACCCGTTACATCATATTAGTTATTCTTATGATTATAAAAATCGATTTATTTTGAATAGACTTAGATCATATTCGGTTTCTTTTTTTGTCACTAAATCGGTTAATATTTTCCCCACCAAGGTTGTAAATTTGAATCCATGACCTGAAAATCCAGCAGCTATGAAAATGTTGGCATATTCAGGATGTTGATCAACAATAAAATGTTTATCAGGGGTCATAGTATATAAACAACGTCGTGTTTCTATTAACTCTCCATTAGCGTTTGGTAAATATTGTTTTAAAAAGCTTCTTAGAGTTTCTATCCATTGTAAAGAAGGGGTATAATCAACCTCTTTTATACTTTCAACCGTACCCCATCCATAAAAGGTTGATAATTTTAGTCCTTGATGATCACAAGCAGGTAGTCCATAGGGAAACTGTCCATAGTCTTCGCTCAAATGTGCCAGGAAAATGGTAAATGTACTAGGAATATAATCATTAGAATTTTCAACTTTGAAAAAGGCTAACTGACAGGGCATAATGGTTAAAGGTAAGGTCAATCCTAATGGTATTAACAGTTGTTTTGTCCAACTTCCTGCTGCGATAATTAATTGTTGACAAACATAAGTGTTATTATTTGTTTTAACTGTAATTTCTTGAGGTTTCCTTTGAATATTAATTACAGGAGTTTTATCTTCAATAATAGCCCCGTATTTTTGTGCTAATTTAAGATGAGTCAACACACAACGAGACGCTTTTAAAATTCCTGTATCTTCTTGATATAATCCTTCCATCGTTTCAGGGATAGTAAACTGAGGAAACCGTTGATTAATCTCTGCTGCGGTTAAAGTTTCGTAGGGAATATTTTCCCGCGTCATACTATTAGCAACCTCTTGCATCGAAGGAGCATTAAGCGGTCCAAAATCTAATTCTCCCGTTTTAATATATAACGTCTCGTTGGCTTCTTTTTCTAAGGCAAACCAGAGAGGATAAGCAGCCCTCATTAACTTAACATAAATAGGGTTATCATAGGCATAACGAATGACTCTAGAATAGCCATAAGAACTGCCTTTATCATGATTAATACTAAATTGTTCTAAGACGAGAACTCGTTGTTTACTCTTGGCTAAATAATAAGCAGCAGCACTTCCTATTCCCCCTGCACCAAGAATAATAACATCAAAATTGTTAGTCATAATTTTTGTGAATTAATTACAATTCTAACAATTTTTATACCAAATGACTTAAATATTTTACCTTATTTAAAATTCGTTCTTAAAAACAGCAAGAGTGTGAAAATGATGAAAATTAATTTAATAGTTTTTCTACTAAGATAGGGGCTTAAATTAATTTAAACCCCTAATATTATCAACAACTCTTGATTCGTTATTTAGTGTATTCTATTAATTCTCGTCTAGCACCAATTAAGTAAAATGTTTGCATAGAATTATCGCTATAACCATAATGGTGTTTATCACAAACCTCATAGGTTTCTCCATTATAAAAAGTGTATCGGTCTTGAATCACACATAATTGAACTGCTTGTACTTCTTCGTCTTCTAACTCTAACAAATAGGTACGCTCCACAGTTTGATCCCGATCAACTTCTACATAAGTGTACCAATTATCGGGGTAAACCATACATTCCCCAGGTTCTACTAACCACCATCCCTTAGTAACCCAAGTCTCGTCATTATTAATATAAGCACCAGAAACTCGGACAATTTCATTACGATAATTACAAAGTTCTGCTCCTTGCGCCATTTTAGGAGATAACGCTAATTCTCCCAACCCCGCACCCAGAAGCATTAATGAACATAAACCAAGTGATTTTTTCATCATTTTTCCTCCTCAACACTAACTTGATAGGTCATGTTTTCTTCTACTCAATATTTTAGCCTATAAATAACTTATGAGTGTACTCATTCTATGAGTTACTCACTATTGTTATGATAGTTAATTCTAGCTGAACTTATCAACAAATTTCCTAAAGAATAAGTTAAACTGTTTTTTGAGTTGTTTCCTGTAATTTTTCTGTCATCTCCATAATTTAATAAAATCAAAAAATACAGAAAATCAAATACAAGACAATAAAGCGTTTCTTGTCAGTCCGTCAACTCCAGTATCAACTAAGTTCTTCTATTGTTGAACATGAAAATTGCTGTCAGAGATAGCTAATTGTCCATCTTCCATATAAATAATCTTGTCAGCAATATCAAGAATCCGATTATCGTGGGTAACTATTAAAATAGCGCAATTTTGTTCTTTGGCTAGTTTGTGTAATAAATTAACAACATCTCGACCAGAATGGCTATCCAGCGCAGCAGTGGGTTCATCTGCTAAGACTAATTCGGGATTGCCCACTAAAGCGCGAGCAATAGCGACTCTCTGTTTTTGTCCACCAGACAGTGCATCTGGGTAATAATTAACTCGATTTCCTAATCCTACGGCTTCTAACATTGTATTGCAGCGTTGAGCAATTTCTTTTGAAGGAATATTTTTGTTAAGTTTTGCTGACATTTGAACATTTTGAGAAGCTGTCAGAAACGTGAGGAGATTATGAGCTTGAAAAATATAACCAATTTTTCTACGTATTTTGATCAATTGGTCGGTATTGGCTTTATTTAGCTCTTGTCCTAAAACTTGAAGATTCCCTTCCTGAACAGAACGTAACCCACCAATTAATGTTAGTAAAGTTGTTTTTCCTGAACCAGATTGTCCCATCAAAATTATAACTTGACCTGGCTGAACCTGTAAATTGATGTTAAATAAGACTTGCTTTTTGAGTGAGCCTTTTCCAAAATAATGATTCAAAGAATTAATCTTAATAGGAGATAGTTTAGACATTATTAATTACCTTTAAAAAATATCAGCCGGATCGGCTTCATCGAGCCTACGAATTGCAATCAATCCAGAGATAAAACACATAATAAGAGTTAAAATAAAAACAGTAATAGCCCTGTTTAAAGTCATGATAATAGGCAAACTCGTAGCACCAGCTGCTAATGAATAAAAACCTATTGTTATAGAAATACCAGGAATATAGCCTAATATTGCTAATATAATGGCTTCTTGAAAAACAACAATCAGAAAATAGTTATTTTTATAACCAATTGCTTTTAAAGTTGCATACTCTGAAAGATGATCAGACACATCAGTATAAAGAATTTGATAAACAATTAAAATCCCAACGAGAAAACCAATACCAGTTCCCATAGTAAAAATAAAGCCAATAGCAGTGCTATCTTTCCAATAGTCTTTTTCCCACTGAATAAACTCTGTTTTAGATAAGACTCGAACATCATTAGGGAGTTTTTCTTTTAAAGCTTTCTGAACTAATTCTAACTGAGCATTATTATTGATATAAACGACACCAATATCAATTAAACTAGGATCTCGATTGGGAAAAAGACGATGGAAATTCGTATCGCTAGTAATCAAATTTCCATCAGCAGCAAAAGAAGCACCTAAAGCAAATAAACCACCTACTTTGATACGATGGTTTTCCATTTCTGTTGTAACAGTTTCTTTTTCTTGTATTAAAGAAGGAATCGGTCCAAACTCACTTCTAGATAATTCATCAAATAAATAAACATCTTTTTGTTTGATTGCATTAATTTTATTTGATAATCCAGGTAATTCTAAAGGATTACTATCAGGATTTAATCCAAAAATAAGGACTCCTCGTGTACTTTTATCAATTGGATTTTTCCAAATAGAGAAATCCATATATACATAAGTAATTGATTTGACCCCTTCAATCGATAGAGATTGATAAATGCGCCTTCGAGAAAAAGGTTTCATTGTAACACTAGCATCAGCATTAGGACTAATTAAAAAGATATCTCCTTTAAAACTTTTATGTAGTTTAACGTTGCTTTCAAATAATGCTGCTTGAAAGCCCAACTGAATAAACATAAGAAGATCAGCAAATGCAATACCAGCCAATGCTACTAGGAGGCGAGTTTTTTTATGACTTAATTGTAACCAAGCTAAGGGAGCTTTCATTGTTAGTAAAAATTTAATACATAAGGTTAATTAGAGTAAAATTTTGGCGATAACCCGCGAATAGGTTAACTGGGAAACTTTGGTACTATCTTGCTTATTTAATTTAATCTTGACTTCAACTACTCTATTATCGACATCAGTAGCTGGATCGGTTTCAAAAATACCTTGTCGATTAATAAGCCAACCAACCTCACTAACTGTACCTTCTAATTGCTCAGAAAAAGTGCCATTTTCACTCTTTATTTGAACGGTTTGTCCTGGTGTGACTCGAGTAATGTCACTTTCATAAACTTCAGCAATTACCATCATTTGATCGGTGCGACCTAGTTCTAGAATACCCTGTTCTGATGCCACTGTTTCACCTGGGTAGGTATTAATCTTGAGAACACGACTATCTATAGGGGATCGTACATAGGTTAATTCCAGTTCTCGTTGCGCTGTCTTTAAAGCGGCCATCGCCCTGTTCACTTCAGCTTTAGCCTTATAAACATCAACATCCCGTACCTCACTAATGCGGTCTAGATCTGCTTTTTCTGCTCGAATTTGTTGGGATAGTGTATCATTAATCTGCTGAGCATTGGCTTTTGCTTCTCGAAGATCCTCCCCTAACGTAGCAACGGTTTGGTTAAAAGTAGCTTGGGCTTCTTTGAGATTTTTCTTAGCTGATTCTAGGGTAAGATAATAGCTATCCAACTCAGAAACTGAGATCGCTCCATCCCCAGCCAGTTGTTGGTGGCGTTGATACTCTCTTTGGGCGTTATTTAGTTCTGCTTGTAAACGATCAATGGTAGCTTGTTGAGTGACCTTTTCTCCTTGTAATTGCTCTTGGAGACGACGAATCCTCGCTTGAGAGCGAATCTTTTCTCCTTGTAACTGAGCTTCTAATTGTTTAATGGTGGCTTTTTGGGATTGAATTTCCCCTGATTTCGCCCCTGCTTGAACAATCGCCAAATTAGCTTTAGCCACTTCAACCTCTTGTTGAGCTTGTTGCACTGAAGCTTCAAGGAAATCACGATTTTCAAGCACAGCAACCACTTGATTGGCTTTTACCCTATCGCCTTCTTTGACTAACAACTCAATGACTTTAGCTCCTCCTAAGTTTGGGGGGGGTGCTAATTGTATGGTTTTTCCCTCTGGTTCAAGTCGTCCCAATGCAGTAACGGATTGAACAGGAGGAACTTCCTCTGAGGATAAGGGAGCAGAATTGGAGGATAACTGGGTTAATTTAATGCCATAAACAATATTAGCCCCACTTGCTAATAATCCGAGCATTGATAAAGTCAAAGTCCAGCGAATGATTGGTTTTGAGAATAGGGTTTCTTGGATATTTATTTTCCTAACCATATTAACTTTAAGATAAAGAATAAAATAAAAGAGCTAAAATTGGTTGATTTTTCGGATTTCAATTACCCAAAATTAGCTCCATATATCAATTATCCTAGTTCTTAGCTTTTTTAAAAACCGAGAAAATACCCATAGAAGTCAACGCTAATAGTCCTAATACGGAGGAAGGTTCAGGAACACTACGGACAACCGCTCGCAAGGAGAGAGGGATTGAAACATTAGAAATAATAAAGCCATTATTGATTCTTAAAGTATCAGGGACAACTCCGTCAATTTCAGTAACACTTTGGACACCACCACCAGCTAATTTGACATCTTGTAAAAATGCTTCGGCTAATCCATCAGCAAGAGGACTTAAACCAGGTTGTTTAGTGGCGGGGACAACCTCGGTTAAAAAGGCATCAAAATCATCAGCAAATGCTGGTGTATCACCGTAATCTAAAACAATATAAAAGGGGCTATAGCCAAGATTAATAATTTTTTCATCATTAAAGGAAACAAAGAGTTCTACGGCATCAGGCTCGGCTTGGTAAATTCTTTCTTCTAAATTAGACTCCGGACTCCCTAACCAATCTTCCCCGAGAATATCATTTCCTAAGTTCCAAGCTTCCGTAAAATCCCTACCTGGTGCTAATCCATAACCTAAGCCAATAGTATCCAACGGAATACTGTTATTGATTAGGTAGTTGGCAAAATTAGAAAACCCACTTACCCCTTCTAAAGTAGCAGCTCGGGTAGCACCATTTTCTTCAGGACTACTATTACGACCCACACCATAATACGGAGATGGTCCACCAGAGGCATTAAGACTAATTTCTGTATGTCCGCGATCTGGAGCAGTAGGATCTACATTCAAATAGGATGATTGTCCTTCATTATTATTGAAATCTCCAAAAAATGAAAGGGCATTTGAGGATTCAATAGGACGAACGGGAATCAATTGCAATTGGTCATAATCAAAAGAAGCTGCTTGGACGGGTAGTTGTACCCCCACACTCATAGCACTGATTACAGTACATAAAATCGAAACTGACGAAGACATTTTCATGGCAGGTTATCTATCCTAGTAGGTAATAAACATTGAAGACGCTGTTATTCTAAATTTCCTTATTAAAATTCCTGGTTTTTTTTTGGTATTATTTTAGTTTTGTCAGTTTTTAAGTATTTTATTCTGATATTTGATGCGTAGTAATAAAATAAGGGATAAAGGAATAAATGCTCCGAAAATAAAGCGATTACCAAAAAGTTCCATTAGTACAGCAGCAAGTATCGGTCCGGCCATGTTTCCTAAAGAATAAGTCGCAGTCAATAAAGCAGTCCCTGCCCCTAAATGTTCCTTAGAAACTTGTTCTCCTACTAATGCCAAACAAAGGGCATAAATCGGCCCAATACTAGCACCTGTTAAACCAGAAAACAGCAAAATCAAAGAATAACTACGAACAAAAATTAAGGCAATCAGAGAGATTATTCCTACCAAAAAACAGAGAAAAAGTACTTTAATTTTTCCTAAATTATCGGCTAAATTTGTGACAGGAACAGTACTCAAAAGATTGCCAACAAAAAATATTGATAAAGTGAATCCCATTTGTTCTACACTATAATTATTAGTTAACAGAAAAACCGGATATAAAGTAACTAAAGTTGCATTTGCCATGCCATAAGCAAAAATACCATGAATGGGAAAAGTAAATTGTTTTAGAAGTTGTTTGAATTTTGGGTTTGATGAAGTGGATTTAGAAATGGTTAGTTTTCCTTTTAGAAAATATGAAATCAAGACGAAAGCAATAACAACAATAATGCCTCCCATCGAAAAGGCTGTTTTAGGAGAGATATTATACAAACGAGAACCTAGAATAGCTCCTATAATAAATCCGAGTCCCATGGCCAAAAAGTAAAATCCACTGACTTTTGTTCTATGGTTATCATGGGAAAAATAAACTAAACCTGTTTGACCACCAATCAAAAGACAGCCAACCCCAAACCCCATTAATATTCTAAGAATACACCATAAAAAAAGCTGGGAAGTTAAAGGAAATAAAGGAGCGCTGAATCCAATACAGAGTAATCCTAATAATAAAACGTAACGAATTCCTAGTTTTTTAAACAATCTTTCTATTAAAGGAGTTCCGAGAGCAATGGCTATAAAATAGATAGTAGACGTTAAGCCAATCCAAAGTTGACTAATTTGTTGTTCCTCCATCAAAGTCGAAATTAATGGATTAAATAATCCTAATGTTATGCCAAATAACAAAGAGAAAATATAAAATATTGAGAGTTGTGCTGAAAACAAACTAGGGGGTTGATCATCATAAATTTGTTGCATTTTTGTTATCACCAATTAAGAAGTTAATGAAAATTTAATCTTTGAATCAAATGAAAATCAGTTGTGACTATGTTTGTATTTTACGATAGTCACAATTGACTGTAATTAGAAACAGAGTAATTAGAGTTGGCTAAAAGTTGTCAGACATTCTCCAGTGATATTGTTAGCAACAGAAGAAGCAAGAAAGCTAACAGCTTCCGCAATTTTAGTTGCTACAGTAATATCATCTTGAAATACTTTTGCCAGATGAGCTATATTAACAACAGTTGGACAAACTGCATTAACTTGGATATTGTATTGTTTAAGTTCCTCTGACAAAGATTTTGTTAATCCTGCTACTCCATAATTAGAAGCAGCATAAGCACTAAACGGAGAATAACCGACAAAAGAGGAATCTGACCCTAAATTGATGATTTTTCCTTGACCTTGTTGGATAAGATAAGGGATTGCACTATGACAACAGTAATAAGTTCCAAATAAATTAGCTTCGACGGTTTTACGCCATTTTGTTGGTTCGGAACTAGCTAATGTAGACCACTCAGTAACATAGGCATGATTGACTAAAATATCAATCGTGCCATATTGTTCAATAATCTCTTTAAAGGTTGTTTGTACTTGTTCCAACTGAGTCATATCCCCTGTGATAGCCAAAGCTTGTCCACCCAATTGTTGAATTTGAGTGACTGTATCTCCAAGGATTTGTGAATTAGGAGAAATAGCTACCACATTTGCTCCTTCACAGGCTAATTTAAGGGTAATTGCTTTGCCAATTTCTTGAGTCATCCCTGTAATAATGGCAACTTTACCCGTTAAAGGTAACTGCGAATGCTTTGCCTTTTGAGTAGAGGGGATTAGTTGAACAGACTGTAGATTGTTCTCAACAGATTTAATACGAGGAACTTCCCTTAACAAATCCTGCAAAAGTCCTAAGTAATTGTTGCCTAATTGTTTAATGGTAGCTGCAACATGGAAATTTTGAGAATATTCAATTTGGAATTCTAAACAACCATTAGTAATGGAGAAAAAGCATTCTAATAAAGTTGTTCGCTTTTGCTCTGGAAGGGAAAGGCGGCGATCTAAATCCTCCTTAATAAATTCAAAAATTTGAGAAGGACGAATATCTCGGTTACCTAAATAATTGACGCGGACAGGGGTAAGATAGTGGTCTGGATAGAGATAACTCGGTAACTGTTCTCCAATCCAATCAAAGGTTATACCGTTCATCGGAAGCTGTTCAAATTGATTTTTAATCTGACTAACAAATGGCTTCCAGGTTTCTGTTTTGTCTACCGTAACTCCTAGGGGAAAATTAACAGCAAAATTGCCAAAACTATTAAAAAATTGTTGGTTATTGCCTAGGTGACGACCATGACTACGATGGCTTAAAATGACATCTTGAGATCCACTCCATTCAGCCATTAATCGATAGAGTGGAGCCAATAATAAATGATAAACATTACAGCCATAGTACTTCTTGGCTTGGCTTAAAAGAACGTTGGTCTCTTCTTTAGAAAGAACAAAACATTCACTCGCTGCCGATACTTCTAAATTCGTTCCCAATTGTTGATCGAAAGGAATTTGGAACATAGACTTGGGAGAAGGAAACTGAGATTTCCAGTAGTCTAAATGACTTTCCAAAGCTTCTTGTTGATCTTTTTCCATTAGATAACTGATATAGTCAGCGTAGGATAAAGAATTCGGTAAATTTTGAAGGCCATCGGAGCCATTGCTTAAAAGTTGACTATAGATTAACCAAAGTTCTCTGAATAACAATTGGCTACTTAATAAGTCGCTAATCATGTGATGACCAATCAGGTTAATGTCATAACAAGTCTCATTAATCTGAATGACTAATACCTGTATCAATGGCCAACAATTAATCCGTAATCCTTGAGCCAGTTCCTGAATTTGTTGATGAACAAGGACATTTCTTTCTTGAGAACTGAGATGAGTGCCATCGTAAACCATCGCTTGGAATGGATACTGGGGCTGAATTTCCTCTTGCCACCATTGTCCTTCTCGTTGCACAAATATGGTTCGCAATGACCAGTGACGTTCCACTAAATGATTAATTGCTTGGTTGAAAATATCTAAATCGAGGGGTTGATGATAAAGACAACGAGTATAGCCTGTCCATTGATGAGGGGCATCAAAGTAGCGTATTAACCAACGTTGAGCCGGACCAAGGGGCAAGCATTTTTGGGGTGGTTGTGATCTGGGAGTCGATGGAGCAACTTCTTGGCCATTGATGATTCTTAAAAGGGCTTGACGATCCAGTTTGCCATTATGGTTTTTAGGTAAACTAGGCAACCATTCTAGACGATGGGGAATCATATAGTAAGGTAATTTTTGACCCAAGTATTCTTTCATCTGCCGAGCATCGACTTGACTACCCGCTACCCCAGCAACTAAGCGTTTTTGACCATCTCCAGTTTCAACAACCACCACGGCTGCTTCATTAATCGCTTCGTGAGATAAGAGGGCGCTTTCAATTTCTCCAAGTTCAATGCGAAACCCTCTAATTTTAACTTGGTGATCAATTCGTCCATGATATTCAAAACTACCGTCAGGGAGTTGTTTGGCTAAATCTCCTGTTCGATAAAGATGTTCCCCTAGAATGTCTGGGAAAGGATTAGGACAAAAAGCGTTTGCCGTGCGTTCAGGATCTTTGAGATAACCTTTCGCTAGTTGGATTCCGCCAATCCATAATTCTCCCAATTCACCAGGGGCAACCGGTTGACGATTTTCATTGAGAACCAGCAAATCGACATTATCAATGGCTTTTCCAATAGGAATACTCGTTTCTCCCTGTCCCCCAGGACGCTGCTTAATTAAATGACAACTAACATCAATGGATGCTTCTGTCGGACCATACAGGTTCGCCAGTCCTGTGTCAGTCCCATAGCGATCTAACCAAGTTTGAATAAAGGGGATAGGTAAAGCTTCCCCACTAAAAATTAACCACCGTAGATGAGGAAAAACATGATCTTCCTCTTCTAAAGCATTGAGAAATTCCCCAAATAATGAAGGCACAAAGTGCATAATGTTAATCTGGTTATCATTGAGCCACTGAGCCAGTGTCCAAGGATCTCGAACAATTGACTTTTGAATAGGGCAAACAGTCGCTCCCACCATCAAAGGCCAGAAAATTTCCCAAATAGAGATATCAAAGCAGCAAGACGTTTTTTGGACAACGCGATCGCCTGGAACTAACTGAAACGTTTTTTGCATCCACTGTAAACGATTCATATACCCTTGATGATTGAGCATTACGCCTTTAGGACGACCTGTCGATCCAGAAGTGTAGAGAACTACCATTAAATCATCAGGATTATTGACAATAGGTAAATCTTCTTGCGACTCTTGAGACCAGATCCCTCGATTAGCTTGTTTCAATGGTTTTTTGCTGGCTAAATTGGCCCCCTCATCTAAAAAGACCAATCCCCGTAACGGTAAATCTGGCTTGATGCAAGACTCAAGTTTGTCCGATAGTTGAGATTCTGTCAGTAACATCCCAATTTCGGCATGATTGAGCATATAACAAATTCGTTTTTCTGGATAGGCTGGATCGATGGGAACATAAGCTGCCCCTGCTTTAAGAATACCAAGTATTCCGACCCAGAGTAGGGGTGTACGCTCAGTCATAATACCAATGAGATCCCCTGGTTTAACTCCATGTTTGCGTAAATAATGGGCAACCTGGTTTGAGAGACGATGGAGTTGTTGATAGCTTAATTGAGTGTTGCCATCAAGAATCGCTACAGCATCAGGGGTTCGTTTAACTTGCTCAATGATTGCTACATAAGGCATTGTGATGGCATCATTTTCTTCTGCTGAACTATGTTCAAGAGTGGAAATTTCAGTCAAAGCAGAATTTAATACCTCTGCCATTTCTCCTAAACTGCGACAAGCTAATAAAGCTTGGCGGTTTAATTTCTGACCCAATTGTTTTTCAAGCTTAGTCACAATGCGGATAAGTTCCAAGGAATCTATCCCTAAATCAGCTTCTAAATCTTGTCCAATTGTTTGTGAATCGATGGATAAATGACAAGTTTCATGAATAACTTTCTGTAAAAGACTAGAAACTTTGGAATTCTTTCCTACACTTAACTGAGTTAATTCTAGGGAATCGAGATTAATTTCTAGAGAAGCAAAACGCTTGAGTTCAGCCAAAAATTGTCTAGAAAGAGCCTTGATTAAGCTTGCTGGCCATACATTACTATCATAGTTTGTACTGAAGTGAAGCTCATCATTGAATATATCTACTAATGTATCTATTCCCCCTGGAATAGTTCCTGTTGCTGAACGATAATCCAGAATTTGAAGGGAGTAGTACTGGTTTTGTATATGGGTATTTCCCATATTGGAAAGATATAAATTAGATTTGATGGCAGACTTGAGTAAATTACCGGCTATAGGGGGCAATTTTCCATCTTGTAGTGTAATTTTTTCACAGAGTAGCTCTCCCATTTGACGAGTTTGAGCATTATCGTAACCAGAGGCTAAAGCTGATTGAATTTCGGAATGGACGACTTCCAAAAAAGATAAATCATCTTGGTGTCTTTCAGCTATGGGGAAACTTAAAGCAAAATTTTGAGCAAAACAGCCCACCATTTGGGAGACATCAACATCAGGATAAATTCGACCACTGGTGGGAACATTGAGAATCATCGGACCATTCTGTGGTGCAATGGTATTAATGGCTTTTAAATAAGCCCCTATCACTAGAGAATTTAGGGATAAACGCCAATTACGTGCCTGTTCTTTGACAATTTCTGTAATATTTGCTTCTAAGGAATAAGTGTGACTACAAAATTTTCCTGGTTGATTAGGAATAGTGGCTTTTTTGTTTTCTTCAGGAGTCCAGAAAAAGTTATTTTTTCCTTGCCTATTCAGATAAGCTTGCAGGGCTAAATCACCTTGAGGATCTTGCCACTGATTAATTTTCTGACATTGTTGACGATACTGATCAACACTTGTAGGGGGAGATAAATTTGGCTGTTGTCCATTTAATATCGCACCATAAATTTCTAGAAATTCTCGTAGGATAATTTGATTACTTAACCCATCGGACAAAATATGATGATGAACTAACCCTAGTTCATATATCGAATCTTCCAGATGAAAAACAAAGAAGCGATGTAATGGCCATTCTTCAAGAGACCAAGTTTCATTAATTGCTTCATTAACTTTGTTTTCAATATAAGCTTCTTGAGTTGTTAAATCCTCAGTTTGTAAATCAATAATAGAGATCTTAGGTGGCTGAGGATTATTTAAAATGAGGAGTTGATAATCTTGAAAAGTTTGAGCATTTGAAGGAATAGAAAAATAGGCTCTTAACATAGGATGACGTAGCAATAATTGTCTCCAACTTTGTTGAGCAGTTTCTATTTCAAAAGTGCCACTAAAGCGTACTGTTGAACAAACACTACAAGATGTAACGGCTGAATGAGTTGCTAGAAAAATATATTGAGCATCAATAATTTCAGCGTTTTCCTCTGGGATGACTTCAGATATTGCATCGTCTTTGCTTAAAGTTTTTATCAATTTTTGATGTTTCTCTTTATTATTCGTTGAAGATACTAACCAAGCATCAGCAATAGTAATTAATTCAGCCAAGGTTTGTAACTGCATTAACTGCTCGATTGGCATTACTTGTAAAAATTCTGCTTGTCGATTTTCAGGCACCATTTGCATCAAATTATTAAGCAGTTCTACTATTTTGATAGAGTCTAGTCCCAAATCACTTTCAAGAAATAAATCAGGTTCTAAATCGTTTTTATTGTGACCGGAAACTTTAGCCACAAGGGTATAAATTTGATTTTGTGCTAGAGTTGAAATCATTTTGTTTCTGTGAAAATTGAGAAGGGAGTAATTGAATAAATAGTCCATGTTTGACGACTAAGTCGTGATAGTCTGATCACAGTCATGCCAGTTCAGAATCATCCCATTTTTCTTAATTCTTAAGAAAGATATTAAAAAAAAGAGAAAACATTGCATCATCTAAACAGTTTCTAAAGACAGACAATTATTGGAATCCATCATTGACTGACCTAAAAATGTCATGGGGACTCCGTTGTGGGGAATTAAATTTAACCCACGCAAAACAGGATGGATTGATTCATCCCTAGCCAGCTTAAGTTTAAAGCGCGATATGATGATGATTACGAAGAGTTTAAGGCTTAATTGAGCAAAGGCTGAACCAATACAACGACGACTCCCACCACCAAAAGGCAAATACTCATAATAAGGAAATTTCTTGTTAAGAAAACGTTCTGGTTGAAATTGTTGGGGTTCTGGATACAAATCAGGACGTTGATGAATCAGATAAATTGAAGGAATTAAAACAGTTCCCACTGGTAACTGATAGCCCATTAATTCAACAGGAGACGCAACAACGCGGGGTTGTCCTTGTATTTCTACTGGACTAATCCGTAGAATTTCTTGGCACACTGCCGTAAGATAAGGTAAACGGGTAATCTGGAGCAGATTTTCTTGTGAACCCAACGATTCTAGTTCTTGTTTGAGTTTTTCTTGAACCTCTGGTAAATGGTGAACCCAATAGGCAGACCAAGCCATGGCTGAGGCAACGGCATCTTTGCCCCCAAAGATTAACATGATTATCTCATCCCGTAATTCTTGATCACT
>JASJDD010000117.1 GCA_030065735.1 Crocosphaera sp. | reverse complement strand
GGCATCGCTGTTGAAATTGTTTCTCTCATGGGAACAAGGACAATTGCTATCAACCTAAAAAGCCTATCCTGTCTATATTAGCGCATGATTCAATTTAGATTCTAGCTAAAGTCCCACTAAAAATATTTATGTTTGTCACAAAAGATCCCAAATGGGTTCTATACGGTAGGGTTGTTCAAAACCTCCACAGACACAAAAAGAATACCCCAACTTCTCAAGTTGGGGTAGTTCAATCTGTTGTTTTTAACGCATAGTAACGAACTCCTCTGCTGAGGTAGGATGAATACCAACCGTCGCGTCAAAATCTGATTTTTTGGCTCCCATTTTCACAGCGATCGCTACTCCTTGAATAATTTCTGCTGCATAGCTACCCACCATGTGGGCCCCTAAGACTTTTTCTGTTTCTTGGTGAACCACTAATTTCATCAGGGTTTTTTCTTCTTTTCCTGGTAAAACGTAGTACATGGGACGGAATTTACTGCGATAGACTTTAATCGCGTCTTCTCCATACTGTTGTTTTGCTTCTGCTTCGGTTAACCCCACTGTCGCTGCTTCAGGGCTACTAAACACAGCAGAAGGGACATTTTCATAGCTCATAATACGGGATTTTCCGCCAAAATGGGTATCAGCAAAAGCCCGTCCTTCATTGATGGCTACAGGGGTCAAATTAATGCGATCGGTACAGTCTCCTACTGCATAAATATTGTCTTGACTGGTGCAGCTATATTGATCAACGGCGATCGCTCCATTTTTAACTTCAACCCCGGCCTTTTCTAACCCTAAATTATCTAAACTCGGTTGACGTCCGGTGGCTGCTAAACCAATGGTATCGGCTAAAACCATCTCATTATTTTGATCCCCTTGAACAGCAATTTTTAACCCTTGAGAGGTTTTTTCAATGGCGGTAATGGTACAATTTTTGAGAATTTGGATACCATGATGTTCCATGGATTCTTGAATGGTGCTGCGGATGTCTTCATCAAACCCTCTCAGAATTTTATCCCGACGAATAATTTGAATGACATCGGAACCTAACCCACGCATAATACAGGCAAATTCTACCCCGATATAACCCCCTCCCCAGATGACCAACCGTTTTGGTTGTTCAGCAAGGGTAAACATTTGGTCAGAAATAATGGTATTTTCGATCCCCGGAATATCAGGTTTAACCGGATGTCCACCTACTGCAATTAAAATTTTGTCGGCCGTAATTTTACTATTTCCGACTTCGATGGTGTGAGGATCAAGCAATTTAGCATAGTCCCGATAAAGTTCTACCTTGGAGTTATCTAACATCCGTAGATAAATACCATTAAGACGTTCCGTTTCTTGCTGAACGGCGGTGATCATTTTTGACCAATCTAAGGTACTTTTAACCGGACTCCAACCATATCCTTGAGACTCTTGAAACTGCGCCGGAAAATGGGAGGTATAGACCATTAATTTTTTGGGAATACATCCGACATTAACACAGGTTCCCCCTAAGCGATTATATTCTGCTAATCCTACTTTTGCTCCATATTCTGCAGCCCTTCTAGCGGTGGCAATCCCGCCTGAACCCCCACCAATGACAAACAGATCGAAATCATAACTCATAATAATACCAATGTCCTGATTTTTTGTCTTCTGTTGTACATTTTATCGCTTCTTGAGATAGTTGTTAGTGGTCTTTAGTCATCAAATAAGCATCTTTTGTCTTTAGGGAACAAGATTAACACAGATTCTATTTTTAATTAGCTTTTTGATGTTTATTATTGTTAAATTTCCTTAAATAATTGAGGAAGATATTTGGGCAGGTCATATATTAGTTATCTAGAAGTGGAAAATTTTAGTCAAAATTTGGTATGACTTCTGAGTTCGTTATTTTGAAGTCAGCATTATTTTATAATTTTTGAATAAATTTTTCTTGTTGTTGAACTATCATTAAGTAAATAAGCTAAATTATCTCTGCTTAATTCCTTTAAGGATTACATCATAGATGTGGGTAACCAGCCAAAAGCAAAAAAAGTGAATTAAGATGAAAAAACAGGTTGCTGTGAGCATAATAGCTCTGTCTTTGGGTTTATTTCCCTTTCAACCTTTGCAAGCCGCATGGGATAGGCCAACCCTATCAGCCATCAGTGATGGCCTAGACGTGTTCTGGGGAGAAATTTTACGGCGTTTAGGGGTTCGCTATACTTATCCTATTGTCTATTCCCACCGAAACATTGAAGCAACCCCTTGTGGTCCTTCTATGTTAGCCCATTATTGTTCTAATTCTAATACCATTCACCTAAATATGGTACAAATGAACGAATTAGTCGAACGAGTGGGGGATTCTGCGGGTTTTTTCTCCCTAGCCCATGAATACGGTCATTCTGTCCAGAAACATTTAGGGATTCTCGACAAGAATCTTCCCATTGTGGTAATAGAGTTACAAGCGGACTGCTTAGCGGGAGCGTTTTTTGCTGCGACCGACGAGTTAGGAATTTTAGAACCTGGAGATTTAAAAGAAGGGGCAATGACTGCCATGATGACAGGGGACTATGACTATGAACACACCAATCATCATGGAACCCCCGAACAACGAGGAAGGGCATTTTTGAGTGGATTTAATGACCCTCAATCTTGTTTTCAAAAATATTAAAACCCTTATTGAATTGTGTTTTATTGATCAGGTAACTGATATTGAGACACAATTTTTTTTGCATAATCAGGAACATGATTCTCTAATTTTTCTGGATGATGGCGTTTCACATATAAATAATTACGGGTGAAATGGGAATCAATAGAAAAACGAGCATATTCTAAGCCTTTCGGACCAACTCTTTCAATGACAACCCCCATTAATTTGGCAGCCCACATGGGCAATGTTACCCCTTTATCATAAGCTGGAATACTTTGTTGAACCGCTTGTTTTCTATTCCCTTGAGAAATGACAGGTTTCGTCTTAATTTGGTCTTCAACTAAGGCTAACATTTCTTTCCCTTTATCATTACGAACCATAATCCATTGCCAACCAAATTCTGCTCCCATATAACCTACCACTAAGTCAGCCAGGGAGTTAACATAATCAAAACAACTCATACAAGACGGGGCAAAAACATCCTTTAATTTGTTGGTTTTTAAGCCAAAAAAAGGTACTTTTTCAATAGACCCATCTTCATGTTTAAAATGCACCCTAAAATCCTGCATAAACTCATAGTGTACGACGGTATCAGGAGATTGACTGGTGGTTTCTAAGAATTTTTGTAACCCCTCACGGGTAACATTATCGACACAGGGGGTTCCTAATACATACAGTTTCTCTAAACCTAATTCTTTTTCTACTGCTCGTAAGGCTTGGATTTGACAGCCTACTCCAATGACTAAGAGTCGTTTTAAGTTAGATTGCTCGATTTGTTCTAAGATAGATAAATTCGGGGATAAAGTGGGTTTATTCACCTTAGCAGCCAAAACTTCATCAGAAGTTCTAGCGATCACTGGCATAGGTTGAAAACGATCTTCTTTGGTATTTTGAACACAAACCACTCCTTCTACTAGACCCTTTTCTAACATTTCACAAGCAATGGTACTGACAATTCCTGTCCATTGTGCGCCTTCAATGGGAGCTTTTTTTTGGGCTGCTATCATCTCTTGATGAACACCAAAATAGCAGTCATTTTCATCATCTAAATTGCGACTTTTTCCATGAGCAATTGTTTCTAATTCTGCAATTTGTTGATTAAGAAAGGCACAAGCTTCTTTAACATAATGAATATAATATGTATCACATAACCCACACTCACTACAGAGTTCTTTTGCGGGACGACGACTACCAGGTTTGAGGGCTTTTGCTTTATTGTGAGAGTGAATAGATGTCATAGAGTAAAGTATTTCTTAAATCAAACTAATTACAGTAAACAGTTATCAGTTATCAGTTATCAGTTATCAGTATATATGATAGGGGATAAGGACTATCTATCAACACACAGAACTAATTTTGTCATTCACTGGCAACTGATAATAATATAGTTTAGATTACGCTATTATCGTCAGTAATTGTTATATTTGTAAACTAATGTAACAAACTTTAGTATGTTGACTATTTTATGTTTAAGCTTTTTATTAAATTTTAGCTATAATATTGATAGGTTAATGAAGAGTAATTAAACCAGAAGAAGATTAGTTACATTATGTCAGAATTTCAACCAAACTTACTAAATGAATATCAAATTAAAATTCTTCAATGTATCATCGAAAAATTCAAAAATAATCAATAATTTCTTATTCCTCATTCTTCATTCCTCATGAAAACAATGATTATCACTTCTTCTAAATCTATTACCTTAAAAGAATTTTTGGCATTACCAGAAACAAAACCAGCGAAGGAATACATTAACGGAAAAATAATTCAAAAACCAATGCCAAAGGGTAAACATAGTACAATTCAAACCGAATTATCTACGGCTATTAATCTTACCTTAAAATCACAAAAAATTGCCCGTGCTTTTTCTGAATTAAGATGTACGTTTGGCGATCGCTCCATTGTTCCTGATATCACTATCTTACAATGGAATAAGATTCCTCGCGATGATAATGGTGAAATTGCAGACTCATTTTATCTTGCGCCAGACTGGGTAATTGAGATTTTATCGCCTGAACAAAGTCAGACAAAAGTAGTCAAAAATATTCTGTCTTGTTTAGATAATGGAACACAAATGGGATGGTTAATTGATCCTAATGATAAGTGTGTATTCGTTTATTTTTCTCAACACAAACCTCTGCTTTTTGAAGCAGAAACAGACATTTTACCTGTTCCTGATTTTGCTAACTCCTTTCATTTAACTATAGGAAAATTATTTGCTTTTTTATTGGAATAATCAAGCAAAAAACTGTTTAAAAGAGACAACAAGCAACAGGTAATCGTCAATATTAACTAGTCGAACATAAATAAAGTGAACTGTCTTAAGAAATGTAAATTACTCCATAAATCCTCCTCCTCTGCTTCCTCTGCCCCCGCTGCCTCCTCTGCTTAACTTAAACGAGTAACGTTTATTTTTGTCCAGGTACTTATCGAGTCCGTAACTCAATCATATCTTGTTTAATCACCACATCATAATGACCATAAAATGTCTGTCCCAAGAGTCCGATGGGTAAGGATGGGTTAATAGCAACTTGAAGATTAGAAGAGGTAAGTTCCCCTGCTTTAACCGAAGAAACCGTACTCAAACCAATCGGAACTACACCCCCCGCAGTTTGGGAAAACGCCTCTCCTTCAGCTTTTAAGCCCATAGTCTCAGCCATATCTGTGCTGACAGTAATACCACTAGCTCCAGTATCAAACAACATTTCAAAGGTATGTCTTCCATTAAAGGTGACATCCACCACAGGAATTCCAGAATCTCTGCGTTTGATGGGAACAGTAAAGACTCCGGTTTTAGGGGAAGCAGACGTTTGAGAACTATTAGAACTTCCACCACCACAAAGATGACCCAGATCAATATGTTGACCATTAGCTCCTTGTAAAAAACAAGATTGTTGGGCTTGAGTTGGTAGCACAGAGGAACCTACAACCATTGCTGTGACCACAATACTGGTACTAAGAATTTGTTTCATAGTCATGATGATGAATAACTGGTAGAAGGGCTTATGGTTTAATATGCCCAGAACATCGGTGATAATTAACACAACACACTATCTTATAATGATTGTTTAACCGTGATGAGTATCACATTTAACCAGTGATCACAATCATCTTGTCAATAGAAATTTTTAATACCAATTTGGGAATACTCAATAATAAAATCTATCTTATAACTTTATAAACGAATGAAACTCACTCTTACCCTGTTCACAACCCTGGTTTCTGGTAGTTTAATCATGGGGGTTCCTGCCACAGCCCAAAATCATTCCCGTAGTAATGTTAATAATTTCGATAATTGTGATTATGGTAATTATATGGTGACTAATAGTGGTCGTTGTGTTGATTTATCGGGAGATGATTCCAATCGTTATAATTTTTATGAAGCGAAATTTTTTACAGCTTTGAAAAAGGCGGGAATTTCTCTGAGTTACGAAACTTGTGAACCGGGTCTTTTAGGGTATTATCAGCCTGATTATAATAGAATGACTATGTGTCAAAATAATCGACAAGATTTTAATCTTTATATCGAAACTTTAGCCCATGAAAGTTGGCACGTTGTTCAAGATTGTGCTGCTGGATTAGATAATGGATCAGTGGTTCCTATTATGAATACTGATGCTTCTACCTTTCGTTCTATTTTAGCTAGTTTAGGTTCAGCAGATTGGCAAAGTTTGAATCTGTATGATCCTCAAGATTTACCCTACGAAGGAGAAGCCTTTCTCATGGAAAAACATCCCGATAAGGTGTTACAAGCGTTAAATGCTTGTGCCAGTCGTCGTTAGTTGATCAGAAAAATTCTAGTTTTAGCAGTGAATAGTTAATTAATAACTGTTCACTGATAACTCCATTAGAGTAGCAACAACTCAAACAAATCTGCTACCCGAAAATTTATCTGACCCATAAACTTAGCCATGGGTAAAACTGCCTCTGACTCATCCAATACTTCCACTTCTTGCTGGGGTTGATAAATAAAAACACCCTTATCTTCTGAGTCAATTAACCAACCCATCTCCGTACCATTTTTGAGTGAGTGAAGAATTTTTTTCGTTACTTTTGTTGGACGTTGACTTGGTGATAGAATTTCAATTATCCAATCTGGTGCAAGGGGAAACACATTGGCAATTTCTCCATTTTCATCTGTAGGAATTCGTTCCCAAGTAAACACCACAATATCTGGAACAATAGATGTATTGTCAAAAGTGCAGCGCAGTTCAGGAAAGGCACAGGCGACTTTCTTAGGCTCAACGGCTGCATTAATAACTTTGACAAACTTATCTTGAAGTCTACTATGTTTTCCTTGGGACATAGGCTTTTTAATAATTTGAGCGTCCATATATTCACTAGCGGGTTTCGTTTCTGGTAACTTAAGAAAGGCTTCTAGGGTGATTGGTTTTAATGGGGTTTTAAGCATGTTTGTTAACCTCTTAATCTTGTATGTATTCTGTTCCCTGAATTAAAGCTATTTCTGCTCGCATAAACTCTCTTCCCAGATAAGCAGCATGATCTAACATGGTAATAGTACAATCAGGATTTTCTTCAATCACTTTAACGCATAATTCTTTAGCACTACGGGCTGTAAAAAGCGTTTCTGCGGTACGATTGGTTTTGCCTCTTGCAGCAATAACTTCTCCCGTTTCTGGGTCAACTGCTAGACCTTTCTCATTAATAATATTGGTAAAATGTTTGGCACAAATTAGGCTATTTTCTCGATCAATATAAATAATAAAATATCCCCCTGGATCAAGAGCAATAGGACGTTTTGAAAGTTGGTCATCAAGTTGTTTAATCGTATTGGCTAATTCATTCATAAAGTTGCCTAGATGAATCTTAATTAATGATGGGTGTTAACGAAGTCAGAAGTCAGAAGTCAGAAGTCAGAAGTTCCGTCTCAAAAACTATTCGCCTTCAAAGGCGGGGTTTTAGACCCAATTATTTTCGATAATAGAATAACTAAAACCATATCATAAAATACACGACCTTACTATTTTTAATATAGCAGTACAAAAAAAGATTATGACATTATCGTAAGGTGGGCAGTGCATCGGTCTACAAAGTTCTTTGATTCTATGAATATCCTAACCATAATGGGTACTGCCATAGTTGTAATTAATTTTCTAAAGTTTTAGGAACTTTTAATCCTAACAAAATAACTCTCGTAGCCATAAATAAAGATAAAGCTAACCACAATAAATTACTATTATTATAATGCCAAGCAATGGTAGCAACAGGAATAAAACCTACAAAAGTTGCTCCGAATGCTGTATTTCTTAACATAACTCCTTCCGCTAACCCAATGAAATAACCATCTAAAATAAAAGCAATTGAGCCAAAACCTAAAACTGGTAATAACCAAATAACATGCGCGTTTAAATAAGGAAAAATCTCTTGATGATTAGTTAAGAGTCCAAATAAAGTTTGAGGAAATGAAATTAAAATAGAAACTGAAACTAAAGCGAATATAAAACCTAGACTTCCAGAAAACTTAAGCAAAGGAATTAATTGTTTTTTGGTTCCTTGTCCTTTAAAGTTACCCGCTAAAGATTCAGTGGCAAAAGCTACTCCATCGATAAAATAAACCACTAGAGAAAATACTTGTAATAAAACAGAATTTTCTGCTAAAACCAATGTTCCCATAGAAGAACTAACATTAGTAAATAAAGAAAAAGCAGATAATAAAATTAAAGTGCGAATAAATAAATCACGGTTTAACATTAAATTCCCTTGCCATTGTTCAAATGAAAGCCTTTGCCTAACCTGTTTAACTTCTTGCCAATTAATATCTTGAGTGACTAAAAATAATCCTATTAAACACATAATAATTTGACTTAAAGAAGTAGCTAAACCGGCACCGCTACTTTCTAAACCCCAACGAATAATTAATAAATAATCTAAAATAACATTAGCACCATTACCAATAATAGAAAGCCATAAAACTTTCCCACTTTGTTCTTTACCTAAAAACCAACCAATTAAAACAAAATTCAGTAAAACAGCCGGTGCGCCTATAATACGAGTATCATAATAAGTCTGAGCAGACGCTTTTACCAAGGGTGCAGCACTAATTAAATTAAATCCTATCCATCTTAAAGGATACTGTAATAGTAAAATGATTAATCCTAAACTTAAGGCTAATAATCCATTTTTGAGCAACACTAATAAGACGGCTTGGGAATCTTTTCGTCCCATTCCTTGGGCGGTTATTCCTGTTGTACTGGTGCGGAGAAAACCCAATGCACGATAAAGATAATTAAAAATAATAGTGGCTAAAGTGACTCCTGCTAAATGATGAATATCCTTTAAATGCCCCAAAAATGTAATACTGAGTAAACCAGCAATGGGAACCATTAAATTGGATAAAATATTAATAGATACTAACCGCAGAAAACGCCAGGAAAAAGAAGGCAAATTCAACAATTCTAGACAACGATTTTTATAAGCTTCAAGATTAACTCTTTTAAAAGAAGATTCCATTATATTGACTCTAAGAAAAACTAATTTAAGCTTTTTTTTATAGTTATTATCTTAACCTTAACATACTTAAACCCCGTCGTTAACGACGGGGTCTTAAATATTAAATAGGGGTCAACTGCCGTTGACCCCTACAATGAGAAGAAAAGGATGATTAAATGTCTAGGAGACTCCTTGTAATTGTTCGGTTTTCACCGTCAACTCCGATAAGCGATCGCCTCGATACAATTTCACTGTTAACGTGGCATTAATCCCCGCTTTTTCGACAATTTTTTGTAAATCAGTGCCATCCTTGACCTGCTTTCCATTAACGGCTACGATCACATCCCCACGACGTAATCCTGCCCTTTGGGCTGGACTATTAGGAACCACTTGCACCACCAAAATGCCATCTACCTCAGCAACGATGATGGGAGAATTAGGGTTATTGTTGTTTTCCCTGGCGATTTCGGGGGTAAGATTAATCATTTGCACCCCAATATAAGGATGGGGGACTTTTTGTCCTGAAGCCAAGGTTTTTTCTAAGGCTTTGGCTTTATCAATGGGAATCGCAAAACCAATCCCCATCGCATCGGCCCGAATAGCGGTATTAATACCAATGACCTCTCCTTTACTGTTTAATAAAGGACCCCCAGAGTTACCAGGGTTAATCGCTGCATCGGTTTGAATAAAGTCGAGACGTTTATCAGGGATGCCGGCTTTGGCCGCTGAGCGACCAATGGTACTAATAATCCCCAATGTGACCGTATTATCTAAGCCCACAGGATTGCCTACAGCGATCGCCCAATCTCCCACTTGAAGACGATTAGAGTCCCCCAGAGGTGCCACCGGTAAGGTATTTCCTTTGGGGTTAATGGCCACCACCGCTAAATCTGTGACTTCATCGGTTCCTTTCACTTCTCCGTTAAACGTCCGTCCATCTTTGAGGGTGACGGTTACTTTATCGGCACTATTAACCACGTGAGCATTGGTTAAAATAATACCACTGCCATCGATAATAAAGCCAGAACCCTGACCCGTAATTCTTTGTTGTCGGGGTGGCCGAAACTGTTGACCAAAAAAGTCACGGAAAAAAGGATCATCAAAAAAGGGATCAATTTGTCGAGTGACTACCGTTTCAGTATCGATACGAACCACCGCCGGACCGGTTCGCGCAACGGCTGCGGCCACAAAACTATCGGCCGTTATATTCACTGGGGTTTGGGCTAGTTCCCCTATGGGTTCAGCTTGAGACGATAAGACGTGAAACCCACCAAAACAAAGAATCACACTGAGAAGGAGTGTGATGCTGTAGCTTTTGATAGAACGTAGGAATTTTGCAAACTTCATCGTTTTCATTAACGTTTAAAAGATTTGAATTAGGGAGGATTGTTAGTGGTAAAAGTTTGAAAAAAAAGGGTTACTATCAATCAAATATAGCATTTTTTACCCCAGTTCAAAAATCATAATCCCTTACTCCTTCAAGAGTTTAGTGGGTAAACCATCAATACTCTCTTGATTATTCTGTTGCCAATAATCATAAATTCCTGTTTTTCCTTTTTTCTTAGCCCATTCAATTAAAGTATCTCTGGTTTCTTGATACTCATAAATAGGAACACCAAAGCCACAAGAGGTTTGAGCCGAGGTTAGGGTTAAAATAATAATCTGTCTTTCTCCCTCGCAAGTAGGAAACTTATGATAAAATTGAATCCATTGCTCATCCCTGGGACGGATTACTTTTCCTTGACCATATAACCGCAAGATTAATGGTTTCTCAGAAAAGCTACAAAACATGATCGTCATGCGTCCATTTTCTTCTAAATGAGCCGATGTTTCATTGCCACTTCCCGTTAAGTCTAAATAACCGACAGTGTGCTGATCTAAACAGCGCAATGTATCTATGCCTTTAGGGGATAAATTAATCCTACCTTCTCTTGGGGCAGTGGCAGTAAAAAAGATTTTTTGTTCTTCAATAAATTCCATTAGTTCAGGGGTTAACCTGGGATAAAATTTAGCCATAATCAATTTAGCTTAGGAAACAATAACAACTCATTCAATGTTAAACGTTGAGGAGAAATGCTACAATTAAATTATCAAAAAACTTTAGATTGATTATGACGACCGAAAGTCTTTCTTTAACTAAAAAATTATCTCAAGAGAGTCACTCTCCTGACTATTATCCTATTATTATTCGCCTAGAAGAAATTACAAAAATCTATGGAAGTGAGAATACAAAGATTAAAGCGTTAGATAATATTGATTTAACCATCGAAAAAGGAGAATACTGCACCATTATGGGGGCATCAGGGTCAGGAAAATCAACCCTGATGAATATTATTGGCTGTCTTGACCGTCCCTCCTCTGGACGGTATTATTTAGATAATGTGGATGTTTCTGGATTGCCTGATTCCCAATTGGCCGCCATCCGCAATAAGAAAATTGGCTTTGTTTTCCAACAGTTCCATCTCTTACCTCAAATGACGGCCTTAGAGAATGTCATTTTACCCATGATCTATGCAGAGGTATCACCCACCGAACGCCGCGATCGCGCCCTAGAAGCCTTAGAAAAGGTGGGTTTAGGCAACAGAGTCAATAATAAGCCTAATCAACTCTCAGGAGGACAGCAACAACGGGTGGCCATCGCTCGCGCGATTGTTAATCAACCAGTCTTGTTGCTGGCCGATGAACCCACAGGGGCTTTAGATTCTCAAACCACAGAAGAAGTGTTAGGCATTTTTGAAAGCCTTTATCAAGCCGGAATTACCGTTGTGGTTGTCACTCACGAGTCAGAGGTGGCGCGTCATTCCCAACGGGTTATTTGGTTCAGGGATGGTCAAGTCATTCACTCCCATCTGAGTCCCCAGGAGCTACATTCGGTCATTGATTAAGAAATATTGCGAAAAAAAGGAAAATCAAGGATAATGTCAAGTTAAGATATTTATATTTTTGTATATCAAATTTTAAGATACCTTTTTTTTCCATCATTTTGAGTTCAGAGGCATTAGTAGACGCTTGTGACTTGGCAAACAATAGAATCTCATGACCCCAGTTCCAACATCCAACAGCAAAAACGCTATGATGCTGCTGGGATCGCCCGTTATTATCGCTTACGTCCTTGGGAAGTGGTACAACGGGCTATAACCATTATCTGGTCTTTTGGTTGGTTTTTAATCCATCTTCAGTGGGATCATTGGTTTAACCCCGATAAAGACAACAAACAGAAATGCGCAACAGAATTAAGGCAAATTCTCACCCGTTTAGGCCCAACCTTCATTAAGGTAGGCCAAGCATTATCAACCCGTCCCGACTTGATCCGTCCCGACTTCCTAGGAGAATTGATCAAGCTACAGGATCAACTACCGCCCTTCGATAATAAGATTGCGTTTTCGATTATAGAGAAATCTTTAGGAACTAGCATTGACCAAGCCTATCGAGAAATTTCACCCCACCCCGTAGCTGCAGCGAGCTTGGGACAAGTTTATCGCGCGGTGCTACATACTGGGGAAGAAGTTGCCGTTAAAGTACAACGGCCTAACCTTAGACCCATTTTAACCCGCGATCTCTTCTTAATGCGATGGGCTGCCTGTCAATTTGGTCGCTTTTTACCCCTAAACTTAGGTCATGATTTAACCCTCATTATCGATGAATTTGGGGTGAAACTTTTTGAAGAAATTGACTATGTTAATGAAGGCAGAAATGCCGAAAAATTTGCAGCCAATTTTCGGGACGATAACGATGTTAAAGTTCCTATCATTTACTGGTCCTATAGTAGCGATCGCGTTTTAACCTTAGAGTGGATACAGGGTTATAAATTGACGGATACCGAAAAAATTAAAGCCGCCGGATTAGACCCTTATGCCATTGTTAGAATCGGTGTAACCTCAGGATTAAGACAACTGCTAGAACATGGATTTTTCCATGCTGATCCTCATCCTGGCAACCTTTTTGCCACCCTCGATGGCCGCATGGCATTTATTGATTTTGGCATGATGGATCAGCTAGAAGAACAAACCAAAGAAACCATTGCCAGTTCAGTTGTGCAGTTAATCAATCAAGATTATGATGCTTTAGCCAGGGACTTTGTACAGTTAGGTTTTTTAACCCCAGATACCGATATTCAGCCCATTATTCCTGCATTAGAAAGGGTTTTAGGCAATGCCATCGGTCAAAGTGTGGGAGATTTTAACTTCAAAACCATCACCGATGATTTTTCGGAATTAATGTATGAATATCCCTTCCGAGTTCCAGCAAAATTTGCCTTAATTATTCGGTCATTAATTACTCAAGAAGGGTTAGCCCTTAGTCTTGATCCGAACTTCAAAATTGTTGAAGTTGCCTATCCTTATGTTGCCAGACGATTATTAACCGGAGAGTCTGCTCAACTGAGAAGAAGACTCTTAGAAGTGTTGTTTAAAGATGGAAAATTCCAGTGGCAACGGTTAGAAAATATGATCCGTATTGCCCGTTCCGATGAACAGTTTGATCTCCTACCAACGGCACAATTAGGATTACAATATTTGTTGTCTGATGAAGGAAGATATTTGCGACATCAACTATTGTTAGCCTTGACTGAAGACGATCGCTTACATACCGAAGAAGTTCAAAGAATTTGGGCTTTAATTAGTGATGATCTTCAACCCCAACAATTATTTGGTGTTGCTATCAAGGCATTTAGACAACTGTCTACTGTTGGAGTTGCTGCCATTCTTCCTAACACAACAGATGTCAACTAACATATCATTATTAAATTTCTGGCTTTTATGTACTATTTACCTCAACCGCCTTATTTTCTAGTTGTTGCTGGCTTATTCATCGGTATTACCTGTGGTTTAGCCTTTGAAGCAACCCTAAAATCTCAGATTAATCTGATGTTGAAAAAGCCAATGGATCAAATGCTAAAAGGTTCAGGGTTACAGCTACCTTTTTTGGGGATTTGTGTTGGTATTTGTATTTTTTTATCCGCGGGATTAGAGATTTTTCTCTTTGATCGTTGGCTATCTTATGCTATTTCTTTGCCCATGACAATTTTTATTACTGCTTTAGTTTGGATTCAACTGGAAAGCTTATTAAAACAGTTAAAAGAGGGGGGGTCAAAAGCCATTGATTTAGATGCTTTTTATTAAATTAATCAGTAATAAATAGCAAATTCATTTTATGGATTTAGGGGCTTAATTTTATTAAGCCCCTACTTTTTTAACCAGGTGGCCAACCTAAATATCGACCACCTAAAATGTGTAGATGAAGATGATAAACGGTTTGTCCACCATCTTCTCCATTATTAATAACGACACGATAACCGTTAGTTAACCCGACTTCTTTCGCAACTTTTTTTGCAGCCATTAAAAGATGTCCTAAGAGGTTTTGATCATCATCTTTAGCTTCTTCTAGTTTCGGGATAGACTGTTTAGGAATGACTAAAATATGAGTTGGAGCTTGAGGGTTAATATCAGTAAAAGCTAAGCATAAATCATCTTCGTAGACGATATTAGCTGGAATTTCTCGTCGGATAATCTTAGTAAAGATTGTATCAGTCATTTTTGAACTAAACCACTAACAATTTTATTAGTGTAGGATTTTTTCCCTTTAATTACCACCTACTAAAAACCTATTAATATCTAATAATGTCTTATTAGACTAACAGTTTTGGGGCATCGGTGACTCCCCGTGGATTTTACTGTTTGAAAAAACTACTGGTTTTGAAGCAGATTTAACTTTCCTTCCCTGTCTAG
>JASJDD010000116.1 GCA_030065735.1 Crocosphaera sp. | reverse complement strand
AGTTCTACAAATACACTGCGGACACCAGTAACTCTGGAGACACTTAGAAGTTTACAACTTTCTGGGTGCCAATGAATCCCCATCTATAATCTTTGATTTAGATGGGGTGTGTTCAAAACTTTTGTATGTTACGTCGTCTTTTTCCCATTCTCCTGACAGTCTCCCTCGTAGCAACTCCCTACGTAGGGATGACACAAACCGTTGAGCAGTTATTTCAACAAGGTAACCAAGCCCATAATGAGGGTAACTACAGGGAAGCAGAGAGTATTTTTCGAGAAATTATTACCATTGACAGCAATAATGCCGGAGCTTACGTCGGCATTGGTTTAGCCCTAGATGAGCAAGGGAAATTAGAAGAAGCCATCGCAGCGTATAAAAAAGCCCTAGAAATTAACCCTAACTATGGTTTGGCTTACTACAACATCGGCGTAGTCCTACAAAAGCAAGGGAAATTAGAAGAAGCGATCGCAGCCTATAAAAAAGCCATAGATATTGATCCTAACTTTGCCTGGCCTCACAACAACATAGGCCTAGTCCTATATGATCAAGGGAAATTAGAAGAAGCGATCGCAGCCTTTGAAAAAGCTATAGAAATTGACCCTAACGATGCTTTGGCTCAAAATAACCTCAAAGAAGCCCAACGTCTCCTAGCGAGAAAGAATGATCCTCCCCCTCCTACCATCGATGATCGGGACTATCTCCCCACTGAAACCCAAGAACCTCTCCTCAAAAAATTACGTTCCACGGCAAGAATTATTGCGACTACCTCCGAGGGGGCTAGTATTGGTACAGGTTGGGTCATTCAACGACAAGGAAATACGGTCTTGATCGTCACTAATCGTCATGTTATCAGCGATAAAAAAAGTAAACGTCCCAGTAACACCATTGAAGTTGAATTTTATAGCACACTGAATAATATTCAACGACCTCGCTACCAAGCTAAAATTGAGCAGATAACAGATAGTCGAGAAGACTTAGATTTAGCAGTTTTAAAAGTTGAAGCAATTCCCGATGATATTGAAGCTTTAACCATTAAATCTGGTTGGATACAACGCAGTCTGGAAATTACCATTATTGGTCATCCTTATAACATCAATACTCCTTGGTCAGCCGTCAAAGGAGAGGTGATGAATTATGATCCCAATAACAATTTTATTCCTTTAGATGCTCTGGTTGCTGACGGTAACTCCGGGGGACCGGTTCTCAATGCAGCTGGTGAAGTTATTGCTATGATGGTGGGTATTAGACTCAAGAATGATCTTGTTGCTATTAATAATCGAGAAACCCCAATTTTCCTAGAAGATGCACGTTCAACTGGGGATGTGGGGTTAGCTTATCGCATTGAAATTGTAATGGAAAAATTACAAGATTGGGGAGTATTGAGCAACTAACATTATTAGCTTGATTAAAAGAGTTTTCTATAACGTTTATTTTTGTTCAGGTACTTAACACAATTATGAAAAAGAAAAAATTACTTTTATCCAGTTTATTTCCTTTGTTCATTAGTGTTTCTCTCTTAAATATAACGAGTTTAACGGCTAATGCTTGTCCCACCGGTCAACCCAGGGATATTCGTTATATTCGTCGAGATAATAACCGTTGTGAAGGGATTAAAGATCGTCGAAATATTAGTAATAATTTTGAATTAATTGCTTTTTCTACTAGCAATCTCAATAATTATCCTAATACCCTAAAAATTAGGGTTCCTGGGACGGGAAAGGATAAACCATTTATTATTATTCAATCTTATGCAAAAAATTATCTACTGGATGAAGTGGAAGCTAGATATAGTTCTTCGGGATTTATCTTTGCTCTAAACACTAATGCTGTTTTACAACGGGCTAAAATCCCTTTTAATAGTTTACTTCCTCTAGCTTTTATTGAACAAAAATCCATCAGAATTTATCATCCTGTGATTTTAGATAAACCATCAAATGGTTATAAATTTGTTATTTATAGTCGCGATCGCCGAACTTTTCCGAAAGTAGAAATTCGTCAAAACGGTAAAGTTATTCCCAGTAATCTTAAACCCAAAAATCTTCCCAATCAAGGGCAAATTCCTTTTTATTGGCAGCCTCAAAATACCCCCGCAGGAATGTATCAGTTTTATTTAGAAGATGGTGATGGAAAATCTATCAGTTTTTCTTTCAAGCACGATCCAAATTGGTTATAGCACTTTCTACACTTGTGAAGTAGGGTGGGCATTGCCCACCCTACAAGGTTTTATAATTTTAATCATTTTATGGCTGATCTATTTAGACGTTTGAAAATAAAATTTAATCATTGGTATCGTTCCTTAAGAACTATTAAAACTACAGATCAATTCTTTGCTATTTTTTTATTAACCATTTGGATTATTATTATTTTTAGTTATTTCATTCCAGGCAACTATGTTTTTGAAGGAAACTTAATTGTTGAATCTTTAAACTTTACTTATAATGGAAATGATGAGAAACTTTTTTTGCAAAATATTGAATCTATTGAATCCATTGATCTTCAAGGAAAATTAGATCAACCGATTGCTTTGTCAGGTAATTTTTTCATTGATAATGATCCTGAATTGCAAAAAAAACTAACTAAAAGCAATACATTAACTATTGAATTACCGTTTGCTGAGAGTCGTTTTATTGTTACTCAGAAAAATAAGGTAAAAACAACAAATCTATCCTTAGTCGATCTACGAATTGAACCAGAAACGAATATTAATCAACTAGCTTATAAGCCTAAAAATAATAGTCTAGTATTCTGTTTACACTCAATGATTGATAGCTCAGAAAGTTGTCAATTTCCTGAAAATATTGATGGCTCTCAATCATCGATTACCATAGGAAAATTAAGATTAGAATTAGGACAAGATCCCCTAGAGATACAACTGGGACAAATTAATATTCCTGAACTCAATCTTAAAAGCGATCGCTATAATCCACAAGAATTAACCTTACAATTTACTCCTAATAATAATGAAAAAATTAATCTCAATTTACTCTCTCCCCATCAATTATTTATAACCTTACCAAACTCAAAAGAGAACAATAATTCAATCCCTTGGTTTAGAAAAGATATTGACGTAAAAAATGTTCAATTTAGTCGCTACGAAACCACAGAAAGAGTAACAGATGAAGTTCAGACTTCTACTATTTTAAAAGGAGAAATACGCTTAGGAAAAGAAAAAATAAAGCTAGAAAAAAATCAATTTTTAGTCATTGATTCACAACAATCAGCCATCAAAAAAATTAGATCCTTAACAATTCATCCTGAATTGCCCAAAGGAATACAAACATTTATTACAGGAGAGACGAACAGTATTGCAGTGGGACTCTATCCCGATTTTCCCGTAGAAAGCATCCAACCTAACCTCTTATCAAAACATCTCTCCTCAGAAGCAATTACTGCACTGATTACCTTTATTACCACCCTCACAGGAATCTTTTTACCCCGTCTCTTTCCTGAGTCACCTGATGACTAAATTTTCAAAACATCTCTTTAAGAATATTTAGTTTTTACTCCAAAACAAGAAAATAAAATGTATAAACTATCACAAAATACTAAAATTTAAGCAAAAAAAAATAGATAATTCTGACTACAAAAGATTAAAAAATATTAAGGAAAAAGGGTATTTTGACACTTTCCCTACAAAATCTTTTTTGACAATCACTGAATATAGAAATAGTTAAGGGTGCATTCGGATATCAATGTGATCAAACCATTAAAAATCCCATAACTGTCACTGGTATTTGTTCTGATTGCTACCTAGAAACTACATTACAAGTTATTCAGAATTATGTTTGCGAAAGTTCCTGAACGGTATATGCACCGAGTGCGATGGGTTCTCGCATTAGGTTGGTTATTACTCATCACCTCCTTATTTTATGACCCTATTTCCTATTGGTTAACCTTACCAGAACATACCTGGAGTCCCCTCAGTATTAGTAATATTACCCCCTACGATTGTGTGTTAGTACAAGGGCAATGTTTACCAGAACAGCCTTATCCCATTGGGGCGATTATGTTTTGGGCATTAATTGTTCCCACAGGGGTATTTGTCCTGATGGTGTTTGGTCATGAAGCGTGGCGACGGATTTGTCCCCTGTCGTTCATGTCCCAACTTCCTCGCGCATTAGGGATTCAAAGAACGCGCAAAAAGGTTAACGCTAAAACGGGTAAAGTTCGTCATGAACTGATCAAAGTTGACCCTAATTCCTGGCTGGCTAAGAATCATCTGTATTTACAAATGGTCTTGTTTTTTGTCGGGATTGCAGCAAGAATTCTCTTTGTTAATTCCAATCGCATTGCCTTGGGAGTTTTCCTCCTCGGTACCATTCTCTCAGCGATGGTGGTGAATTATTTTTTTGCTGGGAAATCCTGGTGTCAATTTATTTGTCCCATGGCCCCGGTGGAACAAGTGTTTGCCGAACCCAGAGGATTACTCAATAGTAAGGCCCATACCGGCGATCGCCAATTGGTCACTCAATCCATGTGTCGTACCATCAACGCAGAGGGTAAAGAGCAAAGTGCTTGTGTTGCTTGTCATAGTCCTTGTATGGATATCGATGCAGAACGTTCCTATTGGGACAATCTCACCAACCCCAAACAACAATGGCTTTATTATGCCTATGTAGGCTTAACCGTTGGTTATTTCGTCTATCCCTTTCTGTTTGCCGGAAATTGGGAATATTTAATTTCTGCTGCTTGGTCCCACCAAGAAAACCAATTAGCCACCTTATTTAACCCAGGATTTTACATTTTTGGAAATGTGATCTCCATTCCTAAAATCGTCGCCGTTCCTTTAACCATTGGTTTATTTGGGTTAGGGGGTTACTATCTCGGCTGCAAAATAGAAAGACTGTATAAAGGGTATCTCTTCCGTAACCATAAATTGGTGAGTACGGAAGTGGTTCGTCACCGTATGTTTACCCTGTGTACCTTCTTTATCTTTAACTTTTTCTTCATTTTTGGTGGCAGTAACTTTGTGCGGATGTTACCGGCCCAATTAAGATATTTGTTTCCCGTCGTGATGGCCGTTTGTAGTGGTTTATGGTTGTATCGGACTTGGGGAAGAAATCCTTACCTTTATCAACGGGAAGGTTTAGCCACAAGACTACGCAAACAACTGAACAAACTCAAGCTCAATGTTTCTCAGTTCTTGGATGGTCGAGCATTAGACGATCTCAATGCTGATGAAGTTTACGTCTTAGCCAAAGTGCTTCCTGGTTTTGATAAAGAGAAGAAAATCGAAGCTTATAAAGGGGTTCTTAAAGAATCTATTTCTGAAGGATATGCTAATAGTGCCAGTAGTCTTGAGATGATGCGTCAAATGCGTCTAGAACTCAATATTACGGATCAAGAACATGAATTGTTATTGACAGAATTAGAAGTCGAAGATCCCTTCCTCGTTGAAATTGAACATCATCAGAACCACGAAGATTGGTTACGTCAAGAAAGCTACCGTCAAGCTTTATTAGACACCATTATGGAGTCTTCTCGGGAACACCCCCATCAAGCGATCGTTTTAGATTTGTTTGATGTGATGACAGGGAAAAAATCCTTTGAATCCTTTGATGAGTTACTCAATAAATTATCGGCTGAAGAGTTAAGAGCAATTGAGGCCATACGGGAAGAATATTCGATTACGGCACAAGAAGAAAAAGACATCTTGCTGCACGCTAATCCCCATCAATTATGGCAAACCATGGCCTATACGTTGAGTGCCATCGAACACCTGGATGCCCTTGCAGAAGGAAAAATTAATCCCTCCTGTAATCTCGGAGAAATTAGCGATGAACAAATGGCCTTTTATCGCAATACCTTCAATAAATTTGACAAAGATGGTAACGATAGTCTCTCTGCTGTCGAGTTACACTCTTTATTGAGGGCTATCGGTCGTTCTTACTCTGCCGAACGAGTGCAAGAAGTGATGGACATGATCACAGGAACTTCAAATAGTCAATCTATTTCTTTTTCAGATTTCACGACCTTACTGCATCAAGAGTTAACCGAACATCCTCAAGAGGGAATGTTGGAAAGATTCCGTCGTTTTGATGTGGATAACTCTGGTTACATCAATCTCGAAGAATTACGCTTGTGTTTACGGGATATTGATGTCAGTTTGTCTGATCTGGAAATAGAGGAAATGCTCAAGTTAGCTGATAGCAACAGTGACAATCAAATCAGCTATGAAGAGTTTTGCGAACTGTTTGGACAGTTTAAAAATACAGTTCATTCTCTGTAATTTGCTTGATTTTGATTCTCTCCCGATTTTGAAGACACCCCAACTATAATCTGTGATTTAGTTGGGGTGTCTTCAAGATCAGATTACGGCAAATTTTGGAGAACCATAATACAATGGACACCATCTTTATAAAAACACGATCCTATCGTTCTAACTCTCATGATACGACCCCCAAATTCCGTTTGTCAGGAACTTCACAATAGTTTAGTGGGATCTCACAGATAAGTAAGTGTATGCTAATGCTTAAAGTTGGCGTGAGGAGTGAAACTAATGAATTTACGCAATAATGCTCTAAAGACCCTTAGAGAAACCAGTCGAACCTTTTATATCCCTATCAGTCGTCTTCCTGGTAGTTTACAGGATGCTGTGGCTTCTGCTTACCTTTGTATGCGCGCCATTGACGAAGTCGAAGATCACCCTGATCTCGATAACTTCACCAAGGCCAAAATCTTGCGACAAATGAGCCTGAATTTACAAGCTGGCGTAGAAACGTCAGGAATCGAAGACTTTTCCCGAGGATTAGTTCCCTATACTCATTGTTTACCCGATGTCAGTCTGCGCTTAGGACAATGGGCCATCTTAGCCCCGGAAACCATTGCCCCTAGGGTTTGGGATGCCACAGCGTCCATGGCTGATCGCATGGCCTATTGGGCTGAAAACAACTGGACAATTCGCACCAAAGCCCATTTAGACCAATATACTTTTAGTGTTGCCGGTGCGGTGGGACTGTTATTATCAGATTTATGGGCTTGGTATGATGGGACTCAAACCAACCGCCAATATGCCATTGGCTTTGGGAGAGGACTACAAGCAGTTAATATTGTCCGTAATCATCGAGAGGACTTACGCCGTGGGGTGAATTTTATCCCTCAAGGCTGGAAAATTGAAGATGTCCACCAATATGCCCGCAATAACCTTAAATTAGCCGATCTTTATACCCAGTCTCTAAAGTCCGGTCCGGCTTTAGATTTCTGTAAAATTCCTTTAGCTTTAGCCCATGGAACCTTAGAAGTGATGGCCTTAGGTAAAGAAAAACTGAGTCGTAGTGATGTCATGGCCTTAGTAGAACAAGTAACCCGTTAAATTAAGGATTATCCAAGATAATTATTTTTATCGAAAATAATTGGGTCTAAAACCCCGCCTTTGAAGGCGAACAGTTTTTGAGACGGAGCATAAATCTTTGTCTCAAAAACAACTTCTGACTTCTGACTTCTGACTTCTGACTTCGTTAAGAGTCTCTTCTCGGAGAGATTATTTCTTTTTTTAGTTGCAACCTATAACCAATGAAGTAGAATACTGATGTCTAAACAGGCTTTGTGAGACAAGATTTGCTAAACTAATAATCTGAAGCACATTCAAACGGTAATTGATACCGTATATTCCCAATTTATTGAGATGTAAAGGGAGTGGGGCAACAACCCGCTTTTTTTTATGGTCTAAACCATGACTCATCCTTTGATTCCACAAATTATCGATTTAGCCACCCCCATTGTCCAAAAAATGGGCTTAGACGTAGTAGAAGTGGTGTTTCAAACCAATAAATGTCCTCCCGTATTACGGGTTGATATTCGTAACCCTCTCAGTGATACCAGTTTAAATGACTGTGAACAAGTTAGTCGCGCTTTAGAAACTGTCTTAGATGAAACTGCCATTATGCCTGGGGCTTACGTCTTAGAAATATCAAGTCCTGGCATTTCTCGATATTTAAGCAGTGAACGGGATTTTCTTGCTTTTAAGGGCTTTGAGGTCAACGTTACCACAAACCCCCCCTATAAGAACAAAAAAGAATGGCAGGGAAGACTCCAAGGACGAGATGAAAAGGCAGTTTATCTCAATCGTAAAGGAAGAGCGATCGCCATACCTTGTTCTCTCATTACTCAAGTGCAATTAGCAGACTAAGAAAAATTTAAGACTTTAGGAGGTTTTATTGAGATGTCATTAGTTAGTTTACCGGGATTAACCCAGATGATCGAAGAAATTAGTCAACGGCATAATTTACCAAAATCGGCGGTTCAAGAAGCTCTCAAAGAAGCTTTAATCAAAGGTTATGAGCGGTTTCGTCGTTCTCAAAATTTAGATCGTCAACAATTTCATGATGAATATTTTGATAATTTTGAAGTAGAACTGGATACGGAAGAAGAAGGGTTTCGGATATTATCTACCAAAAGAATTGTTGAAGGGGTAGAAAATATTGACCATCATATCTCCTTACAAGAGGTCCAAGAAGTTGCACCGGAGGCCCAACTAGGGGATGAAGTGGTCTTAGATGTTACTCCTGAACAAAAAGATTTTGGTCGCATGGCCGCTATTCAAACCAAACAAGTCCTGCTCCAAAAATTACGAGATCAACAGCGCAAACTCATTCAAGAAGAATTTCACGAATTAGAAAGCACCGTTCTCAACGCTAGGGTTCTACGGTTTGAACGCCAAGACATTATTGTCGCGGTACAAAGTGCTTTTGGCCAGCCCGAAGTTGAGGCGATTTTACCCAAACGAGAACAACTCCCCAATGATAATTATCGCGCTAATGCCTCGTTTAAAGTGTTACTCAAAAAAGTCAGAGAAGGCTCCCATCGCGGACCACAATTATTAGTATCCCGTGCGGCCGCTGGTTTAGTGGTGGATATGTTTTCGGTGGAAGTCCCTGAAATTGAAGAAGATATTGTGCGTATTGTGGCCGTTTCTAGGGAAGCTAACCCCCCCTCCCGCTATGTCGGCCCCAGAACCAAAATTGCAGTGGATACCCTGGAACGAGATGTTGATCCCGTTGGGGCCTGTATTGGGGCTAGAGGGTCTCGTATTCAAGCGGTGGTCAATGAACTTAGAGGAGAGAAAATTGATGTCATTCGCTGGTCCCCAGACCCGGCCACTTACATTGCTAACGCCTTAAGTCCGGCCCGTGTGGATGAAGTGGTCTTATTGAATGCCGAAGAACGTCATGCTTTGGTGTTAGTGGCCGAAGATCAACTCAGTTTAGCCATTGGGAAAGAAGGGCAAAACGTTCGCTTAGCAGCCCGTTTAACAGGATGGAAAATTGATATCAAAGATATTGCTCTTTATAAAGCTGAAGCCGAAAAAAAACAACTAGAAGCTCAAACCAGCGATGAACAGGATGAGGAGAATGAGACATCTGAATTGCCAGAAATGACAACTGCCCTTGAAAACGAGAAGATTGATGAGGATACTGATTTACAGAGTGTAGAAGACCAAGACGATTAAACATTAAACTTTGTATTCAGTGGTAGATGAAACCCAATTATCGACGTTGTCTTAGCTGTGGCCGTGTTGCCCCCAAAGAAGCATTTTGGCGAATTGTGCGAGTCTATCCATCTCGCCAGGTACAATTAGATCAGGGAATGGGCCGATCAGCTTATCTTTGTCCTCAAAAAAGCTGTTTAACCCTAGCCAGTCAAAAAAATCGTTTAGGACGAAGACTCAAAGCCCCAATTCCCGATAGCATCTATCAACAATTGTGGCAACGTTTAAGCAAATTTATTCCCGACAGCTAATTATCTAAAGAATTTTTGGGAAAAATTTAGGGGCAAAACCCACTATTATCGTTAGCATAGGAGAGAACATTGTTTTCGTAGTCATGATTATTAAACCTCAAACCCATAGCTCAACCCTTGGGCTTATCCGTCGCTTTCATGGGCGACCTCAACAATTACAGTAGCCAAAACCTAGTCAGGGGGATAGTGGATGAACAACGCACACAAAGTCAGAATTTACGATTTATCAAAGGAATTGAACTTAGAAAACAAAGACATTTTAGAAATTTGCGGACAGCTTAACATTGCCGTTAAAAGCCATAGTAGCACCATTACGGAATCAGATGCCGAGCGAATTAAAGGAATGGTGGACAAATATATCGCTCACCAAGGAACCTCTCACGCCAGCGATGAAGGGGCTTCAGGGGACAAAAAACAACAAATTTTAGCCGTTCACCGCAAACAAGTTCGTCCTCGTCCTGCGCCTCAGACTTCGGAACCCCCATCAGCCAATCTGAAGTCTCCTCGTCCCCCCGTTCCCCCCAAACCACCAGTGCCTCAGACTGCATCCCCAAAACCTGCGCCCCCCACGGCAGCAGAACCCCCTATGGTTACTCCCCAATCACTATCTCAACCCTCTACTCCCCCAGAACCAGCCCCGAAACCAGCAGAAGCAACCTCAGCTAGTCTGTTGGAACCCCCTCAACGGCTCAAACCTCCTGTTAAAACGGCTTCAGAAACTTCTCATAAACCCATCACCAAACCGGTTAAGAATAAACCCTCTCCTGAAGGCAAAAACAAAGTTAAACCCTCCAAAAAACCGACTAAGAATACCCCTCCTAAACCCAAAGATAAATCTCAAAAGCCAACGGTTTCTAAATCAGAGGGGTCAAGCGATCGGCAAACCACTGCCAAAAATCTCAAAAAACCCAATACGCTTAAGCCTGATTTGAAACGTCCTGTTTCTCCCCAGGCAAAAGAAGAGGAACCCCCCCTCACTTTAGTCGCCCCTTCGGTCAAGCCGGCTTCATCCATTCTGGAAGAGGAGGAGGATAATGAGGACACCATTGAAACCGGTCTCAAGCCTAAACCTCAATTAAAACGGCCAGCCCCTCCCCGAATCTCTAAGCGCAAAAATTGGGAAGAAGAAGAAGAAGAACAGGAAACTAAGGCTAAGAATAATAAAGGTTCAGCTAAAGCCAAACGTCGTTTTCAAGCAATTGATGAGGATGAGGATGAAGATTTTGCCGCCGAAATCAGTGCTAACCCTGTTTCCCTTAGTTTGAGTCTGTCTACCGCCCGTCCTCCTAAACCTAAATCCCAAAATAAAGCGACCACTAGCACTCAAAAACCCAAAAAACCCACCCTAAAAACTGCTGATAGTGGTGGAGAACGGAATCGCCCAGACCGTCGAGAACGGGCGGAAACTCGTCAGAAGCCCGAAAAAATTGTTCTCGATAGAAATTTAACGGTTCGAGAACTCTCAGAACAACTCTACCTTGCTGAAACAGAAATTATTAAACATCTCTTCTCAAAAGGCATTGCGGTGAATATCACCGAAACCCTCGATCAAGACACGGCCAAAATGGTCACAGAAGCCTTTGGAATTGAAGTGGAAATTCCTGAAGTTCAATCAGCTGCCGCCAAAAGTACCGAAATGCTCGATGAGCAAGACTTGGAAAATCTACAACGTCGTCCTCCTGTGGTAACGATTATGGGCCATGTGGATCACGGGAAAACCACGTTACTTGACTCCATTCGCCAAACTAAAGTAGCCCAAGGAGAAGCCGGAGGGATTACTCAACACATCGGAGCTTATCATGTGGATATTGACCATGAAGGGGAAACTCAACAAATTGTCTTCCTAGATACCCCTGGCCACGAAGCTTTTACCGCTATGCGGGCCCGAGGCGCGAGAGTCACCGATATGGCCATTCTGGTGGTAGCGGCCGATGATGGAGTGCAACCGCAAACCAGAGAAGCCATTAGTCACGCTCAAGCAGCAGAAGTTCCCATCGTAGTCGCTATCAATAAGATTGATAAACCAGAAGCCAACCCCGATCGCATTAAACAAGAACTCTCGGAATTAAGCTTAGTTCCTGAGGAGTGGGGCGGTGATACCATTATGGTGCCAGTCAGTGCTTTGAAAGGGGAAAATCTGGATGGCTTATTGGAAATGCTGGTCTTAGTCTCAGAAGTCGAAGAATTGGTGGCCAACCCCGATCGCTTAGCGAAAGGAACGGTAATTGAAGCCAACTTAGACCGCACCAGGGGTCCGGTGGCGACCTTATTGGTTCAAAATGGTACCTTACGAGTAGGGGATGCGATCGTCGCTGGTTCTGTCTTCGGTAAAATCCGCGCCATGATCGACGATCGCGGTCATAAGGTGGAAGAAGCTTCCCCGTCTTTTGCTGTCGAAATTTTAGGGCTGAATACGGTTCCGGCTGCGGGGGATGAATTTGAGGTTTATCCTAGCGAAAAAGAAGCCCGCACTATCGCCGAGGACAACGCCGAAAATCAACGTCAAAGCCGTCTGCAACAGGCCATGTCTTCCCGTCGTGTTACTTTGAGTACCTTATCCGCTCAAGCTCAAGAAGGGGAATTAAAAGAACTCAATCTCATTGTCAAGGCGGATGTTCAAGGGTCTGTCGAAGCGATTTTAGGGTCCCTAGAACAATTACCCCAAGATGAAGTGCAAATACGGGTTCTTTTAGCCTCTCCTGGGGAAGTGACAGAAACAGATGTGGATTTAGCTGCGGCCAGTGGTGCGGTGATTATCGGCTTTAATACCACCTTAGCCAGTGGTGCTAGGGCAGCAGCAGATCATGAAGGAGTGGATATCCGCGAATACGATATTATCTACAAACTCCTCGATGATATTGAGGGCGCAATGGAAGGGTTGCTCGAACCCGAAGAGGTAGAATCTGCTCTGGGACAAGCTCAAGTTCGGGCGGTGTTCCCTGTGGGCCGCGGTGCCGTAGCTGGTTGCTATGTACAGTCGGGTAAGGTGGTTCGTAACCGCTATATTCGCGTCCTCAGAGATAACAAGGTGGTTTACCAAGGAACCCTTGATTCTCTCAAACGGATTAAAGAAGACGTGCGAGAGGTTAACTCTGGTTATGAATGTGGTATCGGTGTAGATAAGTTTAATGACTGGCAAGAAGGGGATATCATCGAAGCCTATGAAATGGTCATGAAACGCCGTACCTTGGCTGGAAAATCCAGCTAAACCCCTAAGACTATCTAGGTTCTTTATGGGATGAGGAAATGGGGGCAAATGTAGAATTTAGAGTGTAGAATTTAGAAAAATTACTTCTACATTCTAAATTCTTAATTCTTAATTCTTAATTCTTAATTCCCTCTCTTTCCATCCTTATCACTTCCACACCAACCATGCACTTCGCTAACCGTCTTCAAGCTTTAGAAAAAAATGTCTTTGCTGATATGGACCGGGCAAAATCTCAAGCCATCAGCAACGGCAAAACCATTATTGATTTATCCTTGGGATCATCAGATTTACCCGCCACTCCAGAGGCGATCGCAGAGATTGCCGCTTCCCTCAAAGATTCCACCACTCACGGTTATCTCCTTCATCACGGAACCCTAAACTTTCGGGAAACCGTAGCCCAATGGTACACCAGACGTTTTGGGGTTGAAATTGATCCTCATACCGAAGTGTTAACCCTCATCGGTTCCCAGGAAGGAACGGCACATTTACCCCTAGCTTTGCTCGATCCGGGAGATTTCGCCCTATTACTCGATCCTGGCTATCCTTCTCATACAGGGGGTGTCTATTTGGCCGGAGGTCAAATCTATCCCATGCCATTGTTGGCAGAAAATGACTTTTTACCCGTCTTTGAGGATATTCCTACCCAAATCTTAGATCAAGCTAGATTGATGGTTTTAAGTTATCCGCATAACCCAACAACGGCAACCGCTTCCTTATCTTTTTTCCAAGAAGCGGTAACTTTTTGTCGAGATCACGGGTTAATATTGGTTCATGATTTTCCCTATGTCGATATTGTTTTCGAGGGAATGAGTCAGCCTCCTTCGATTTTACAGGCTGATTCGACTAAATCCCTCTCTATTGAGTTTTTTACTCTCTCTAAATCCTATAATATGGGAGGATTCAGGATTGGTTATGCCATCGGCAATGCTGAGATTATCCAAGCTTTAAGACGGGTTAAAGCAGTAGTGGATTTTAATCAATATCGAGGCATTCTAAACGGGGCGATCGCAGCTTTAACCGGCGATCAAACAACGGTCAAAAAAACAGTAACTCGCTTTCAAAGCAGACGAGATGCCTTTATTAATGCTCTGGATAACATCGGCTGGCACGTCACACCCCCTGAAGCTACTATGTATATCTGGGCAAGATTGCCCCAACCGTGGGAAAATCAATCCGTTAACTTCTGTAGGGAGTTAGTAGCGGCTACAGGGGTTGCTGTGTCTCCTGGTGCGGGGTTTGGTAAACAAGGAGAAGGTTATGTGAGATTTGCTTTAGTTCATGATCCTGATATTCTGGAACTCGCTGTGGATAAGATTGCTGGATTTCTCAACTAGCATCCTCCCACATCAAGTTGAGGATTGTGATGGGGATTTTTCCACTCATGACTTAAGCTAAAAGACAAAAATGAAAAGCCTTCGGGCGTCTTGCCGTGTTTCGACTCCAAAGGCGTTTTCATATCACTCTTACTCCTCACACACAACCATAATTTATCAAGTTAAATACTCAAAGCCAATCTAAGTTATGACACTTTGTAAATTGTCACAATCAGTAAGGTTCTTAGAAATGTCGGCAAAAGTACACTTCTGTGCGATAAGTACCTGGACAAAAATAAACGTTACAGTTGAGAAGAGGCAGGAGGCAGGGGGCAGGAGGCAGGAGTAGGGTGACAGCTATGTTTACAAATGTTTACACAGTTGGCTGTATTTATGTCCGACTACTT
>JASJDD010000115.1 GCA_030065735.1 Crocosphaera sp. | reverse complement strand
GAAAATTGTTAAATCTCAAACTAATAGTACCACGAAGGAAGTTCTGGCAGTCCTCAAGGGGATACCAGAAGCCTACGCTCTGTCCTTAGACGAGCGTAGGTAGTTCACGTAAACCTGAGTCTTATGTCTGAACTTCCCCGCCGGCTGTTCTTCTTCGTGAATCTTACCGAGAAGGAGATAAAGTCAAAAAAAGAAAGAGAGGCAAATTTATCAACATTGCCAGACGAGGTTGTTGATAATATGAAACTGGTATTAAAAGGGGCTAAAGTTTCAATGAATGAGACGATACCCGATAATTTTGAGGTAATAAGAAGCCGTCCCCACGGTCACGTGATGGTCATATTAGAGACAATTAAAAAGTGCGGAATGCACCGACGCTTTCCTGCTGGATTTTAAATCCAGCAGGGTCGTCGGTTAGGTTTAGACAAAATTATTACCAAAACTCCCTCTCGAACTAAAAACTTGGTTTTGGGGATGATAATTGCGAGAATTATCAATCCTAAATCTAAATTAGCTACAGCAAGAGGATTTCATGAGAAAACGTTTAGTAATAGTGAGTGGAGTTTAGACTGACTGGAGTTAGAAGCATTATCAGACGTAAACCCCATCAAAACTTGTTCTAACGCAGGAATTAAATAATTAACTTGTTTGAGACGAATTAACACATCCCATATCGGTTCACATTTTTTCCATGCACCCGCATAAACCAAATGACGTAAACGACTATTCCAGTCAGACTTAACCCAAGATCCTTGAAAAATAGACCCCCAACGATAAAAATCTTCATAAGCTTGCCAATAGCCTGATTCTAACCTTTCTGGGCTTAGTTTTGCGGGATGATAGACAACATGACGGGTATCATACAAGTCCCAATTATCAGTAATAAGGCGATTTTCTGCCACCATTCTATCATAAAGGGGCGTGCCTGGATAGGGGGTTAAAATATGAAAAGTTGCCGTTTCTAACCCTTGAGAAATTGCCCAATCAACTGTACGTTTAAATACAGTTTCATCATCATTATCCATACCAAAAACAAAACTAGAATTAACCATAACATTATGATCATGAAGTCGTTTAATGGCTAAAGAATAATCTCGATTGAGGTTATGATATTTATGTTGTTCTTTGAGATTATTAAAATCCAAAGTTTCAAAACCCACAAATAAACTTCTTAAACCAGATTCTACCGCTTTTTCTAATAATCCTGGCTTTAAAATTGATTCTACCGTAGCAGCTGCTTGCCAAACTCTACCCATCCCTTTCATCCCTTCAAATAAGGCTGAGGCGAAAGCTTCATTACCGAATAAATGATCATCTAAAAAATATAAATGTTTTCCTGGTAGACGGTCAATTTCTTTTAAAGCATCGTCAATTTTTTGAGTATAAAATGACTTTCCAGGACGATAAAAAGCATCCTTGTAACAAAAATCACAATGATGAGGACAACCACGAGAAACCACAATCGAATTAGGCACTAAATATAAATGTCGCTTAATTAAATCTCGGCGAACTGGGGGAACATCCACTAAAGAACGCTGTTTTGATTGATAAACTTTGTGAGGATTTCCTGTTCTAAAATCCTGTAAAAATAATGGCCAGGTATCTTCTCCTGGCCCCAGAAAAATCGTATCAGCATGATTAGCAGCTTCATCTGGTAAAGCAGTAACGTGCAACCCTCCCAAGACAACATAAGACCCTTTTTGACGATAATAATCAGCCAATTGATAAGCACGATAAGCCGAAGTAATATAGACTTGTATCACCACTAAATCAGGGTCATCATTTAAGTTTAACGGTTCAACGTGTTCGTCTTGTAAATCAAGCTCATCAGACTCATCAAAAAAAGCAGCAATAGAAGCCAAACCAAGGGGGGGAAATAAATGATATTTAATCGGTCGCCAGAAAGGACTCAACGCTTCGGTTAAAGCAGGTAAAATCATTTTCACTTTCATAACTTTCTGACTCCTAATGATGAGATAACTTCTATATTAGGAGATAAGAAAAATATAAATCTATCATCGTTAACTATCTTTTGATTATTTATTATATTTTAACAAAAATATAATAATTTTAATTGATGAATTAAAAGATTTTGTTAATAAAAGATGCCGAGATTTAGTAGAAGTAGAAGAAAATGGTATTTCTATTTGACAGTGGACAGTGTTCTGGGTTTAACGGTGTTTTGGGTTTAACAGTTGTGTGAGTTTAACGGTGTTAAACCCCTACGAGATATTATATAATAAAAGAATTGATGAACTTTTACTTTGAAATCATGAATGCTTTTAAATACAAAGTAACAATTAAAAACGGTAAACTTGATTTACCCCCATTAGACTTACCAGAAGGAACCATTGTTGAAGCAATTTTATTAGTAAATGAACCAGGCAAAACAGAGGTAGATGAAACAGAGTATTTATTATCTACAGAAGCAAATCGTCGTCATTTGATGGAAGCATTAGAAGAATTAAAAGAACCTGAGAATTATATTTATATTGATCCTGAAACATTATGAGAAAAATTGCCTTTTTACCACGAGGGTTTGAGCAGTTTAATAAATGGGCAATAGAAGACAAAAAAATTTATAATAAAATTGTCAATCTCATTAAAGATATCCAAAGAGATCCATTCACTGGTCTAGGAAAACCAGAAGCATTAAAATATGATTTATCAGGTTTATGGTCACGACGTATTAACAATGAACACCGCTTAGTTTATAGTATTACTAATGAAGAAATTGTAATTGTTTCTTGTCGATTTCATTATTGATAACTATATTGCATAATTTAAAAAGAGGAGATGAATTAAAACTTAGTGAAACTATTTTTCAAGTTTCCATAGAAATAGAGAAGAAAATCGCTACAACTTGGAAACCTGAACCGATAGAAAATCAGAAAAAATTTATTCTTGTTTACCATCTAGTTTCAAGACAACCTCTTCTGGGTGATGATGTTTATCACGAACATTTAGGGGAGGAAGGACAGGGAAAAAGGGTTGATGAAGACTGATCAATTGGGCTAAGGTTTTTTTCAGTTGAGTACGGGAAACAATGGCATCCACAAAGCCGTGTTTTAGCAAATATTCCGACGTTTGGAAGCCATCGGGCAATTTTTCCCTTAAGGTTTGTTCAATCACCCGTCGACCAGCAAAACCAATGGTGGCATTAGGTTCAGCGATAATAATATCCCCTAGCATCGCAAAACTGGCAGTCACTCCCCCTGTAGTGGGATGGGTTAAAACAGGGATATAGAGTAATTTGGCATTGCGATGATGTTCGAGGGCCCCAGAAATTTTGGCCATCTGCATCAAGCTTAACATCCCTTCTTGCATCCGCGCCCCACCAGAGGCACAGACAATAACCACCGGGAAGCGTTCCTGTGTAGCGTGTTCAATCAAGCGACAGATTTTTTCTCCCACCACAGACCCCATACTTCCCCCCATAAAGCGGAAGTCCATCACTGCCAAAGCTAAAGGAAGACCATCAATTAATCCCGTTCCGGTTTGTACTGCATCAATTAACCCTGTTTTTTCTTGAGTGTCTTTGATACGATCGCTGTAGGGTTTGCGATCGCAGAATTTGAGAGGATCAGTAGGGGTAAGATTTTCATTCAGGGGTTTCCAGGTATTTTTATCAATTAACTGGGCAATGCGTTCTAAACTTTCTACCCTAAAATGATGACCGCATTCGGTACACACCAGTTGATTAGCCTGAAGGTCTTTAGTATAGGTTAAGGCCGTACAAGCTTCGCACTTAGTCCATAAACCATCGGCAATTTCCCGTTCTTTCTGTTGTTGTTGAATCGCGGGTTCTGACTTTTCTTGTTTAGCAAACCAATCAAATATAGACATAGATAGAATATGAGTTTTAGTAAGAAAAACGCACGGTTTTACCCGTGCAGGAGTCTTGATTGAAAATTTTAGCTAATTTCTTCAACAGAACGTTCTAACATTGTCTCCTCTGTGGCCTCTCCCTGTTGACGTTCTTCAGCCAGTAATTCCCTAGCTTTTTCATTAATCGTTTCTTCTTGATGAATCTCTTCTACTTCAGCAGCCCGATTAACCATTTTTTGATGTTGTTGTTCATCGGTTAAATGCTTTTGAGCCATCAATTCCCGTGCTTTTTCTTCGGTATTCATAACTGAATTTCTCCATGGCTGAGACTGTTTATATCTTATCATCGCGGATCACAAACCTCAGACTTTGCGTTACATTATGATCAAAACCCATCATGCTTGGCTTCTTGAGGAAAAAATTAGGCATAATCACTCAAAGAAGGCATAATAGAATGGGTTGATGAGGAGGAATGGGGACTTTTTTAAGTCTGTAGCACTATGGAACAATCGACAAATCAAGGGACTACCCCTAACCACGTTGCTTTACTAGAGCGTATTGCCTTAAGAACCAGTCAAATTCCTTGGCAAATCTGGGCGATCACTCTAATTATCGTCTCTGGTACCATCGGTTTTACGGCAACCTCGATGTTGTTAAGGTTGCCAAAATCCCCTCAATGTGTTCGTATTTTCTGGCCGGTTGCTTCAGCGTCAATGCGGATTTATTGCGCCCAAATAGAAGCCGAACAAGGGACAGTGGATAGCTTTCTACGGGCGATTAACTTAGTTGAAGCACTGCCCGATCATCATCCTCTACGGCACGAAATCAACCGTAACGTCGAAGAATGGGCGGTAGCTATCCTGGATATGGCTGAAAAAGAGTTTCAACAAGGCAAGTTAGAAGCAGCCATTAAAACAGCCCGTCGTGTTCCTGATTATGTCCAAGTTTATGAAGTGGTAGAAGAACGAATTGAAAAGTGGCGCAGCGTTTGGCGAGAAGGAGAAGAAATTTTTGCTCAGGTGGAAGAAGAGTTACGTCAGTCCAATTGGAATCTAGCGTTTAGAGAAGCGGTTAAACTTCTGAGTATCGCCAATAAGTATTGGGCAACCACAAGATACGATGACACCGTGAATAAAATCCAATTAGCTCAAGAAGAAAGCAGTCGCTTAGATAATGCTTATGATGTTTTACGTCAAGGAGGAATTGATAATTGGTTAACCGCCATCACCGATGCTGAAAAAATTTCCCCTGAGAGTTACGCTTATCAAGAAGCTCAAAATCTCATCGAAGATGCCAAAGAGAAAATTACTGATTATATTGATGATTTAATCGATGATCGTCGTTGGTCAACCCTATCCGATGTCGTTAATCAACTCCCCGATAGTCTGGCCTTATCTGAAGAGATAGCAGACTGGAGAAGCCTGGCCAGTGCAGGTTTAGATGCTCAACTAGGAACAGTAGAAAACCTAGAAATTGCCATTTTAGCCCTCGAAGAAATTGACGAAAATCGTCCCCTCTACCAAGAAGCCCAAAATTTGATCACTCGTTTTAAATTAGAAATAGAAGATGTTACTCATCTACAAGAAGCCCGCAATTTAGCCGCCGGAGGTAGCCTCGATGATTTGAATGCAGCCATTGCGGCCGCGGAACTGGTTCCCTCCAGGAACCCCCGTTATCAAGAAGCGAGACAGGAAATTAGTCAATGGACCAGTACCATTCAACTACGAGAAGACCAACCGATTCTTGATAAAGCCCGTCGTTTAGCCTCCAGTGGCAGTATCTCTGATTTAAGACAAGCGATCGCTCAAGCACGGAGGATTGGTTCAGGCCGCACGCTTTATCAGGAAGCGCAAAGAGAGATTAATCAATGGCGTGCTAGTATCGAACGCAAAGAAGATCAGCCGATACTCAATCAAGCCATTGCTTTAGGTACTGCCAAAGACTATGAAGCAGCCATCCGCGCTGCCGGGCAAATTAGTTCCGGACGGGTTCTTTATCAAGAAGCCCAAAGCAATATTAGCCAATGGCAACAGGAAATTCGCGCCCAACGTAACTTACAAGAAGCTTATTTAATTGCCCGACCCCAAACCTCTCAAGCTCTAATTTCCGCGATCGCTGTGGTTCGCAAAATTCCTTCTTCAACGGACGCAGGGTCCCAAGCGAAGCAAGCTCTTGATCGTTGGGGTTTTCAATTACTCTCTATGGCTCAAAAATTAGCTAATCGTTCTTTGTTACCTGAAGCGGTCAAATTAGCGAAGATGATTCCTGGGGATAGTGCTGCTTATCGCTCTGCTCAAACCCAAATTACGATGTGGAATAAGTTACTACAACCTCCCAAACCGGAAATCCCCCCCTCTTTAGCCCCTGAAAACGAATTTGTGCCGATTCTTGACACTGAAAACTTCTAATAGTAATCCTTAACTGATTATGATTGACTGATTATGGAATGGCAAGAAATCTCAGGAAGTTCTGTTTTAGTTCCTAGATACCCCATCGCTATTATTCATTTTTTGGGTGGGGCTTTTGTGGGAACTGCACCTAATTTTACCTATCGTTGGTTACTCGAAGAATTGGCTAAGGAAGGCTATGCGATTATTGCCACTCCTTTTGTTAATACCTTCGATCATTTAGCGATCGCTCGTAGTGTTCTTAACCGCTTTGAGAGTATTGTAGACCGCCTACAAACCAATAGCTCTCTCGGACAAAGTTATCTTCCTGTTTATGGCATTGGTCATAGTATGGGCTGTAAACTTCATTTATTAATTGGCAGTCTTTTTTCTGTGGAAAGAGCCGGAAATATTCTCATTTCTTTTAATAATTATCCTGTTAAAAAAGCGATTCCTTTTTTAGAACAAATTGATCTTGAAAATTATCTCAATTTAGAGTTTACCCCTTCTCCTGATGAAACTAAACTTATTATTGAAAAAGATTATGAAATTAGACGTAATTTACTGATAAAATTCACTCAAGATAATATAGATGAAACTATGGTGTTAAGTCCCATTTTAGACGAAAAACATCCTAATCTAATCGCTTTACAAACTTTATCAGGGAATCATTTAACCCCATTATCTCAAGAAATAAAGTGGGAAATGGGGGAAGTTTTCACTCCTTTGGATGCGGTGGGACAATGGGTAAAACAAACCTTTTCTCGTGATTTATATCGTCTTAAAGATGAAATTTTGCGCTGGTTAAATCCTGCTAGAATAATTTAATTATCTACTAAATTTCCATGAATAGCTAACCAAATACAAGCAGGATCACTACTGGTAAAGATAACCCGATGTTTTTCGTGGGCTTTAATTAATAAAATCACCCATTCATCTTGTTCTTGATCATACCACATTCCTTCAGGGGTGGTTTGTCCTGTAGAAATAATCCGCTCAATTTTAATATTCTTGTTATTAATAATTGTCTCAAAAAATTCCTGATCCCCCAAAGAGTTTGGCAAGCTAAAAATATTGTCCATTCTAAATTCTAAATTCTAAATTCTAAATTCCCAAACCCCTATCCAAAAAACCCAGGACACGATATACTCCTTTCGGGACTGTTGATGGATAGAAACATGGTAGCAGTAGCAATTCTGGCAGCAGGTAAAGGAACACGGATGAAATCTCACTTACCTAAAGTATTACACACTTTGGGGGGGCGATCGCTAGTGCAACGGGTACTCGATAGTTGTCATCTCATTAACCCATCTCGAAAACTGATTATCATTGGTTATGAAGGGGAACAAGTTAAACAGTCTTTTGAGGATATCTCATCCCTAGAATTCGTGGAACAAAAGGAACAATTAGGGACAGGACACGCTATACAGCAATTATTGCCCCATTTACAAGGTTTTGAGGGAGATTTATTGGTTTTAAACGGAGATGCACCCCTATTACGCCCCGAAACCTTAGAAAATTTGCTCCAGATTCATCAAAAACATAATAACGCAGCCACTTTATTAACCGCGAATTTACCCAACCCCAAAGGGTACGGACGAGTTTTCTGTGATGGGAACAACCAGGTTAGCCAAATTGTCGAAGATCGAGACTGTAATGCGGCGCAAAAGAACAATCATCGGGTTAATGGGGGAATCTACTGTTTTAACTGGCCAAAATTGGCTCAAGTATTACCAAAACTGTCTACGAATAACGATCAAAAAGAGTATTATTTAACCGAGGTTGTCGATTATCTTAACCCTGTTATGGCCGTTGACGTGGAAGATTATTACGAAATTAACGGCATCAATGATCGCTATCAACTCTCTATTGCTAATGATATCTTACAAGATCGCATCAAAAAACATTGGATGAGTTTAGGAGTGACCATGATCGATGCTGATAGTATTACTATTGATGATACAGTTACCCTAGCCCCTGATGTGGTCCTTGAACCCCAAAGCCATCTTAGAGGAAAAACTTCTATTGGTGCAAAAAGTCGTATTGGCCCAGGAAGTCTCATTGAAAATAGTACCATTGGGGAACAAGTCACGGTACTCTATTCGGTTATCACAGACTCTGAAGTTGCTGCCAACTGTCGGGTTGGCCCATACACTCATTTACGAGGAGAGGCTAAAATTGAAGAATCTTGTCGTATTGGTAATTTTGTGGAAATTAAAAAGACTCAGGTAGGAAATAAGAGCAATGTTGCTCATTTATCTTATCTTGGCGATGCAACTTTGGGCCAGCAGGTGAATGTGGGTGCAGGAACCATTACCGCTAATTATGATGGTGTTAAGAAGCATCCTACCATGATAGGCGATCGCACCAAAACAGGGGCCAATAGTGTCTTTGTTGCACCGGTTACGTTGGGTGAAGAAGTAACAGTAGCTGCTGGATCGGTTGTTACCAATAATGTTCCCGATCATGCTTTGGTGATTGCTAGACAACGACAAAGAATTATTGAAGATTGGAAGGCAAAAATAGCCCAAAAACAATCATAATTAGGAAGGTGATAATTATCTTAATATTTTAATTAGATTACCAGTCTCACTTAATGAGATAATAGTTAAGTATGAATTAGTTTTGATAGTTTAATTTGCTTTTTTTACTAATTTTATGACTAATTTTTCTGCCGAAAGTTCAGCCGTTCAAAAACTTTACAATACCTATCCTTTCCCCCCAGAACCTTTATTAAATGAACCGCCACCAGGGTATAATTGGCGATGGAATTGGATCGCTGCTTATAACTTTTGTACAGGAAGAAAACCAGCAACAGAAAACATCCGCATTTTAGACGCGGGATGTGGAACAGGAGTCGGAACAGAATACTTAATTTTGTTAAATCCTCACGCTGAAATTGTAGGAATTGATATTAGTGAAAAAGCTTTAGAAATTGCACAAAAACGTATTCAACAATCAGGGGTTGCAGCTAACCATAATTATCCTATTTCTTTCCATCATTTACCCTTAGAAAATGCTGACAAAATAGAAGGAGAATTTGACTTAATTAACTGTGTGGGAGTATTGCATCATTTACCCGATCCCATAGCAGGAATTAAAGCATTATCTAAAAAATTAGCTCCTGGTGGACTCTTTCATATTTTTGTCTATGCAGAGTTAGGAAGATGGGAAATTCAACTGATGCAAAAAGCCATTTCTCTGCTGCAAATCGAAACCAAAGGCAACTATAAAGATGGGGTTTTTGTCGGTCGAAAACTGTTTGAATTATTACCAGAAAATAACCGAATTGTCAAGCGAGAAAAAGAAAGATGGTCATTAGAAAATCATCGAGATGAATCCTTTGCTGATATGTATGTGCATCCCCAAGAAACCGATTATAATATTGACACTTTGTTTGAATTAATTGAAGCATCAGGATTGGAATTTATTGGCTTTTCTAACCCCCAATATTGGCAATTAGATCGGTTAATTGGAGAGTCAGAAGAACTGATAAAACGGGGAGAAAAATTAAGCGATCGCCAACGATATCGATTGATAGAATTACTCGATCCAGAGAACATAACCCATTACGAATTTTTCTTAGGAAAACCCCCTTTAGTTAAGACAGATTGGTCAGAGAATGAAACCTTATTATCTGCTATTCCTGAGATTCACCCTTGTTTGCATGGTTGGCCCAGTCAAGGTTTATTGAATTATGATTATCGACAGGTTACTTTAAGTGATGCTGAATATAATTTTATGCAAAGTTGTGATGGAAAATTAACAGTTAAAGACATTTTAGAAAATGTTTCTGTTGACTTAGAAATCCTGCGATCGCTGCAAGAAAAACAGTTAATTATTTTGATTCCCAATAATCTTAATTTTTAACGATTTTTTAAGTAATTTAAAATCTCAATAATTTCAGAGTGTTGTAGCTTCATTTGTTCTTGTTGCTCACTAATTTTTTCTTGAAGTTCTATGTATCTTTCTTCAAGGATTGTCTGTTTCTCTTGAAGAGATATCTGTCTCTGTTCAAAAGTTGTCTGTTTTTCTGATAATGTAGCTAACTGATTATAATAGTCAGATTGCACTTCATAAAAGTTAGACTGTGCAGCAGCAATACGACTCATGTATTGATATAATTGATTGCGATCTCTTTCCCATTGCTGATAAGCTTTTTTTCTTTCTGCTTTATCTGCTGCTATAGTAGCGGTCAAAGCTTCAATTGCTTTAGCATTAGATTGAATTAATTTAGTTAGCTGTTTTAAGTCTTCATCTGACATCTTTTTTTCGAGATTATGTATATTTTTTTAGTCTAGCATTCCTTGAAAATTTTCTAAGTAGAGTTGGCTGAATAAAATCAGAAGACAGATTAGATGATGCTCAATTATTAACTTCTTTAATTGAATCCCAATCGAAAATTCATCGTCTTTTCATCTTCTTCTCATCTTAGTACTTTTTAATAAAAGTATAGATTGATTAAAAATGAGGAGACTTCACTATGTTCCCCAAATCTACATCGTTTTGGCTAAGTCTTTGTTTAACTAGCTTTGTTATTCCCTTCTCTTTGGTAGCTAACACTCATCAGAAAGCATCTGCTTCTAATGATGTTTCCATGTCGCAACTTTATGCTTGTGCAGGGAAAGATCCCTGTGCGGGTAGTTCTAGCAGAAGTGTTGGTGGACCATTAGCGAAGGAATTACAAGGAAAACCCGTTGTTATTGACATTTACGCTAGTTGGTGTACAGCTTGTAAAAATATTGCCCCTACCCTCTCTCAATTAAAAAAACAATATCAAGGAAAAGCTCATTTTATTGTATTAGATGTTAGTGATAAAGCCAAAGCTAGTCAAGCAGAAGCACAAGCTAGACAATTGGGTTTAGGAAACTTTTTTGCCCAAAACAAATCCCAAACAGGGAGTATTACCATTGTTGATCCTGCTAACGGCAATATCTTAAGTCAGCATCGTAATAATAGTAACTTGAATGATTATACTTCGGTATTAGATAGTGCTATTTCTCAAAGATAATTAACTTTATTTTTTCTTGTGATCAAATGTAGAAGTCTGACATTTCAATGAATATATTCTCTACGTCAGACTTTTTTTCATAGTTTGTTCAAACCACAAACATAATTTATTGAAAACCCTCCTGCCTTCTGTCCCCTACCTCTTCTCAAGGATAAGATGGGTCCCGGAACCGGATTTGGTATGACTTTTGTGCGATAGCGCATGGTAGTAGTGAGGAACTTCTGACTTCGTTAATAAGGAGAATTTTATGACTCAATTCGACAAAGCACTACCGAAAAAGAAAGCTTTAAACCGTCCTAAAATCTCAAGAAAATGGTTGTTTTATTTCGGATTAGGTTTACTGACTTTAATTGCTATTGTCACCCTAGGTGCAGTTATTGGCCATCCGATTGAAAGACTAATTTCTATTGTGGAAAACCGTTATCAACAGTGGTTTGATCAACAAAATACAAATAATCCCCTTGTTTTATTACCCCTAGCTTTTATTGGTGGTTTACTAGCTAGTGTTTCCCCCTGTATCCTCGCCTTACTTCCGGTCAACCTCAGCTATATCGGCACCTTGAAAATAACGTCCCGTTGGGATGCTTTTAGTAAAGCCGGTTTATTTGTACTCGGTGCTGTGACTATTTTAAGTTTATTTGGCTTGGTTTCTTCTTTTGCTGGGTTGGTGATGGTGGAATATCGAGGCTATATCAATATTGCGGTTGGCCTGATTATGGCTTTAATGGGATTGTGGTTAATCGGAGTTGTTAAAATACCTTTGCCACAGATGAATGTTAGTCTTCCTGTTGCCGGTCCCTATGGAGTGGGTTTAACCTTTGCCTTAGTGAGTTCCCCCTGTGCGAGTCCGGTTTTATTTGCTGTCTTAGCTGCTGCTGCTGCTACGGGTTCTCAAATTTTAGGCACCCTAACTATGGTTAGTTATGCTTTGGGTTATACCATGCTGATTTTTCTGGCAAGTTTATTTACAGGATTAGCTAAACAAAGTAAGAAGTTGTTAAACCATTCTGAAACTGTTATTCGCTTAGGTAGTGTGGCCTTAATTATGACTGGTTTGTATTACTTATTCACTGGGACTAAATGGTTTATGGGGAGTTAATTCAAGAAGTCAGAAGTTCCTCACTACTACCATGCGCTATCGCACAGAAGTATCAATATATAGCACTACGCATTATGGTTAGAACATGGATAAAATGACGAAACTTTGTAGTGGACTGACACAGCTAAAATGATAGAATAGATGTAGGTTGGGTTGAGGAATGAAACCCAACAAAATCGAATTCTAATGCACTAAATTAGTCGTGTCAGTCCAGTAGGGTGGTCATTGCCCACCTTATCATCTTTCCTCAGAAAAAGTTAATCTTTTTGTGGATAATTTGCATCAAGATATGCTGAATCGCATCCATGCACCTTATCGAGATCAATGTCAATCTTTAGGGGTAACGGTTTCTTTAAGTGAAAAAGAGCTTTTAAACGGCTCACTTAAAACGATTAATGTTTATTACATGAATCAATGAACGAATAATCTTAATTGAAGCAAAAGGTAGTGTTTATGTTAAGTATAAAACCTCGATTTGAAACCTTTGAAGATTATCTAAAATATGACGATAATTCAGAGAAACTCTATGAATTATTCAACGGAGAATTAATCGAAGTGCCACCAGAATCAGGGTTAAATGTTGAAATTGCTAATTTTCTTTTTTTGAAGTTTGCTTTACTTTTAGGACATCGCAGAGTCAGAGGACATGGTTTAGAATTAGAAGTGAGAGGAGAACCCAAAAATCGTTATCCTGATTTAACAATTATTCGAGAAGAACATATTCAACAATTAGCTAAACGTAACACCATTCGCCTTTCTATGTTACCGCCTTTATTAGTTGTTGAAATAGTTAGTCCTGGAGAGATTCAAAAAGAGAGAGATTACATTGCCAAAAGAGGACAATATCAAGACTGTGGTATTCCTGAATATTGGATAATTGATCCAGAAAATCAAACCATTTTAGTCTTAGAATTGAGAGAAGATAGTTATAGAGAAGTGGGTAACTTTAGCCGGAATGATTTACTGCGATCGCCTGGATTTAAAGAACTTAAATTAAACCTATCTGAACTGTTCAACAGAGGTTAAAATATGATAGCAACTAAAACAACTTATCCTACATTAAAAATTCCTCCTTTAGAAAATGGTGACAAGCTCACTCGCGCAGAATTTGAGCGTCGTTATTCTACCATGCCTAAACAAAAAAAAGCAGAATTAATAGAAGGAATTGTGTATATGGCATCTCCCCTAAGAATTACAAATCATGGTGAACCTCATGCTGATATTATAGGCTGGCTCAGTGTCTACAAAGCATCGACTCCTAATGTGCAATTAGGAGATAATTGTACAGTGCGTTTAGATATTGATAATGAACCGCAACCCGATGCACTCTTAAGAATTAAACAAGGTGGACAATCAAAAATTAGTGAAGATGGTTATGTAGAAGGTACGCCAGAATTAATTGTTGAAATTGCAGCTAGTAGCGTTTCTTTGGACTTCCACAAAAAACGTAACGTTTATCGTCGTAATCAAGTGCAAGAATATTTAGTATGGCGAGTGGATGAGGGGGAAATTGATTGGTTTAGCTTAAATAACCAAGAATATATCACCCTTGAACCCAATACAGAAGGCATCATTTCTTCCCAAATTTTCCCTGGTTTATGGTTAGATAAACTAGCTTTATTAACAGGGGACTTAGCCAAAGTTTTAGCCACCTTACAACGAGGACTAACTATCCCTGAACATCAAGCTTTTGTTAACCATTTATCATCAGATTCAGAGACTGTTTGTAAATAGAATATTAAGACGGTAGGGTGGGCAAGTTAAGGACTTATCTAAACTCGTCTCATCCTTGCAAACCTTGCCCACCCTACAAAATTCGTTGTTATTATTTCTTTAGGAACAGTCTCTCAAATTCATGACCAAAAAATACAGTTTGGATTATTGATCTAGGCAAAGAAACCCCCCGATTTGTTACCGCTCGACCCTTTGTAGAAAACAAGGAGTAATCAGAATATGCTCAAAGAATTAGATGTAATTAGTTTAACCCATGACATTGAAGAACATGGATTAAAAAAGGGAACTCAGGGAGCCATTGTTCATTGTTATGATGATCAAGAAGCTTATGAGGTAGAGTTTGTGAGTGAGTCAGGAGAAACCTTGGCTTTATTAACTTTAGAAAAAACTGACATTGAGTTAAAACTTGTTCAGATGAAGTCAATTTTATATTAATAACTAAAGCTCGATTTAAAACCTTTGAAACCGTTCCAGACGGTAGGGTGGGCAAATGAGAGTTTTGTCTGGAGTACCCATCAAGTAAAAAACTTTGCCCACCCTACAAAACTGGTTTTTAATGTTCCTTAAAACCTTTGAAACCGTCCCAGTTCACCCAAAACTACTGATAACTGAAATGACCATACCTGGACTCACAGAACTCCAACAACGTACCAAAGGAACCCCAGAGATAA
>JASJDD010000114.1 GCA_030065735.1 Crocosphaera sp. | reverse complement strand
CTCTTTCAGAGCTTTCTGTAATTTTTCTTTTTGCTCCGGCTTCAGATATCCTTTCGCTGGCATATTTCAGTATTTTCGTTTTTTCCTGTTTCTATTATACGTCATTTGAATGCTTAACAGCTTAGTAGAAAGTAGTGTAACAAAATAAGCAAAATCAAAGACAAACTAACAAAAAAACACTTACAATAGATAATAAAGGATAAAAAAACACCATGAGTAAAATAGTCAGTCTTACCATTCCCGATAACTTATATGAAACCATAACTCAAATTGCTAAAAATAAAGGTCAAACCTCAGAAAGCTTAATTATGGAATGTGTAGAAAACTCATTCGCTTCTCTAGAAAATGACCCCTTAGAACCCTTTATTGGTATAATTGATAGTCAAGGGTCAGATTGGTCTGAAAAACACGATCAATATTTAGGACAAGCATTATTAGATAACAACAATAACCAATAAATGACACCTATTTTTGCTGATACGTCTGGTTGGGCAAATATTTTAGATCGTTCTCAACCATTGCATCCTCTGTCTGTCCAATTATATCAAATGGCTCGTCAAAATAGGCAGAAGATAATCACAACTAACTACATTATTACTGAATTAGTTGCATTATTGACAAGTCCTTTACGCATTCCCAGAAAAACAACAATTGCCTTGATTCAAAGTCTTAAGTCATCACCCTATATAGAAGTCATTCATATTAGTAGTGATTTAGATACAAAAGCATGGGAACTATTGATAAATCGTGTAGATAAAGAGTGGAGTTTGGTAGATTGTTCTAGTTTTGTAGTCATGCAAGAAATGAGAATTTCTGAAGCATTAACAACTGATCATCATTTTGAACAAGCTGGATTTATTCGTTTACTAAAATAACTAAAATTTTTGAATTTTGGGACTGTTTTATTTCTTCTTTATTTCTTCCCTTCTATTTCCCAAAAGCAGAGGTAACAAGCGCACACCTTTTCCATTATGTATAGAATATCATGTCAAGTCAACTAAAAGCAAGCATTTTTTACATTACTTGATCATTATTGTTCGGTGGGCAAAGGTTTTCAATACTATAGTTAGATGACATGACTTTTTGATTTGCCCATCCTACTGTTTTATCTCGCTTCTTCTATTATTCCAAAAACAGAGGTTGCAGGCGCACACCTTTCCCATTATGTATAGAATATCATGTCAAGTCAACTAAGAGCAAGCATTTTTAACATTAATTCATCATCAGTCTTAGCTAACTATTGCGCTACAGTATTATTGACCCATCATCCCCGAAGTTACCAAAACAAACAGCGATCGCTCACAGCAGGAGAATATGATAAATTGTAGTTACAGATATAAAAGTATCAACTAAGATGAAAATCTCAGAAATAGCATCAGTCAAAATAGAACAACTTCCCCTGGAAAAACAAAAAGAAGTTCTAGACTTTATCGAGTTTCTACAATCAAAAATAGAATCATCACAAATAGAGGAAACTGTATCATTTCTCGAAGCAGCTAAAGATTTCGCAGGTTGTCTTGATAGTAAGATAACAGACCTTTCATACAATCAACAATATATGGAAGGGTATGGAGAGTAATGAGAAAGAAAATCTTGTTAGATACAGGTCCTTTAGTTGCTTTTTTACAACCTCAAGATAAGTTTCATAACTGGGTAATCAGAGAGTTAGAAACCATTGCTAAACCACTTTTAACTTGTGAAGCTGTACTTTCAGAAGCTTGCTTTTTACTAAGAAATATACATAATGGAAAAGATACAGTTATGGCTTTAATTGCTAACGGATATATTGAAGTTCCCTTTCACCTTCAAGAAGAATTTGAAGCCATAAGATTACTGATGAAATCTTATGAGTCTGTCCCTATGTCTTTTGCTGATGCTTGTTTAGTAAGAATGTCTGAGAAATATTCAAATAGTACAATTTTGACCTTAGATGGAGATTTTCAGGTCTATCGCAAACACCGTAATCAAATTATCCCTATTATTATTCCCGACTCAACTGATTTATAATCAAACTTTTAATTTTGGGACTGTTTTATCTCGTCTCTTCTATTTCCCCAAAGCAGAGGTTACAGGCGCACACCTTTTCCATTGTTTGTAGAATATCATGTCAAGTCAACTAAAAGCAAGCATTTTTAACATTAATTTATTATCAGTTTTGCCTAACTATTGCGCTATAGTATGGTAACGAAAACGAACACAATAGAGACAATAATCATGCTTGAAGACTCCTATAAAATCAATGTCGTGATCGAAAAAGATGAATATGGTTATTACGCATATTGTCCACAACTAGAAGGGTGTCAAACTCAAGGAGACTCTATAGAAGAAATTAAAACGAATATGATTGAAGCAATCGAACTTTATTTATCTACTCTATCGGACGACGAAAAAAGAGAAAGATTAAGTCAAGAGATTATAACAATGACGATGGAGGTAAAAGTTGCCTAAACTTCCCAGGTTGACTGCAAAAGAAGCTGAAAAACTCTTATTAAATGCAGGGTTTATGCAAATAAGAAGTCAAGGAAGTCATCGAATCTATCTTAAAGATAATATCAGAGTTGTAATTCCTTTTCATTCAGGTAAAATATTACATCCTAAAATCATCAACCAAGTCTTAAATGCAATTGAAAATAGTTAAATAGTTCATATGTTCTGTTATTATTGTTAAACCGTTGAAATCTTTGCTTTTTGGGGTTGTTTCTTTTTTCTCTTACCTTGACCAAAAAACAGAGGTTACAAGCGCACACCTTTTCCATTATCCATAGAATATCATGTCAAGTCAATTAAAAGCAAGCATTTGTTACATTAATTGATGATTATTGTTCGGTGGGCAAACCTTGTGAACAGTATGGTTATAATTAAAAGTAAATTATTCAAACAACTAAAGCAATTAGTTAAGCTATGAATTCATTAGAATTACAAACAACAATCAATCAAAAATTATCTAATTTATCTCAAGAACAACTTAACACAGTTTTAGAGTTTATTGAATCGATAGAACCTGTAGAAGAAAAGAATAAAACTCAACCACAAACAGTTATAGAGAAAATGGGAGGTTATCCTAAGTTTTTATTAGAGGGTTCTGGAAATTTATCAGATAGAGATATTCGTAAAAAAATAATAGCAAATAAAATTAAAGATAAACATCAAAAACGACATAACTAACAATTATGAGTAACTACCGTTTTATTTTAATAGATACAGGAATTATCGTTGCTTTTTATGATGTTAAAGATCACTATCATCAGCAAGTTCTAAATTTTTTTAACATTTGTCATAGTCAACTAATTACAACTATTGCTTGTGTCACAGAAGTTATGTGGTTACTCTCACCTAATATTAAAGTACAAAATGAGTTTTTACTAGCTTTAGAAAAAGAAGTATTTATTTGTGAACATTTACTTCCATCAGATTATCAAAGAATTAGTGAACTTAATACCATTTATCAAGACTTACCTGGAGATTTTACAGACTTATCCCTTATTGTGATCTCTGAAAGATTAAATATATCAGAAATTGCTACTTTAGATAAAGATTTTGATGTTTATAGACGTTATCGGAAACAAGCTTTTAATCGAGTATTTTTTCCTAAAGGATAAGTCCATCACTTGGGATTGTTTTATCTCTTTTCTTTTTTTCTCCCAAAACACAGGTTACAAGCGCACACCTTTTCCATTGTGTATAGAATATCATGTAAAGTCAACTAAAAGCAAGTATTTGTTACATTAATTGATAATTATTGTTCGGTGGGCAAACCTTTTCCATACTACAGTTAGATGACATAATTTTTGGCTTTGCCCACCCTACTATCTTCTGAACTGCTATCATCTTTTTCCCTAAACAGAATGACGATATAAAACCCCATATTTTGGACCAAAAAGAAACGCAAAAATAAACAAACCAGAAGCAACTAAAACAATAGCCGGACCCGAAGGTAGATTATAAAAATAACTCAAATACATCCCAGTAATACTAGAAAGAATACCAAGACTAACCCCTACAATCATCATTAAATGTAAACGACTTACTAATAAGTAAGCAGTAGCAGCAGGAGTAATTAATAAAGATAAAACTAAGATAACGCCAACGGTTTTTAAACTAGCAACAATGGTTAAACCAATCAAAATCATTAAGCCAAAATCTAACTTTTTGACTGGAAGTCCCGCAGCTTGTGCGCCTAACTTATCAAAGGTATAAAACAATAATTCTTTATAAAAAGCAGCCACAATAATTAAAACAATAACTGCTATAATAAAAGTATCCCTAACATCAGCAAAACTAACCCCTAAAATATTACCAAATAAGAAATGATTGAGATCAATTTTATTATCTTTTTGAACAATGGTAATTAAAGTAATTCCCAAAGCAAAAAAAGCAGAATAAACAATCCCCATTGCTGCATCTTCCTTAATAGGCGATCGCGTGCGAATAATATTAATAAAAACCGTACTCAATAACCCTGCAATAAACGCCCCTACAAAAATATTAACCCCTAAAATAAAAGCAATGGCTAACCCAGGTAACACAGAATGACTAATGGCATCCCCTAACAATGCTAAACGCTGTACTAATAAATAACTACCTACCACTGCACAAATAACCCCAACGATCACCGCTTCTATGAGCGATCGCTGCATAAACCCATATTTTAAGGGTTCTATAAATGTCATTAAACCTGATAGTAATAATTCCATATAATTTGTGATCCTACTTGCTAATTACCAGTTTATCAGACCATTAGGAATAAATTTTGTAAGGTGGGCAAAAGTGCTAGATACTATGGTTAGATCTCATAACTTTTTAATTTGCCCACCTTACTATCTGTTAATTATTAACATTATATCCCCTGGGTGTAATCATCCAATTTTGATGAAAGAAGGTGCTACTATTACCAATTAAAACAGTGGTTAGCATATCAATTTTATGATTTAACATTTCACTTAAGTTGGTTAATATGATGCTTTCATCTTGACGATAAGCACAACGAACTAAAGCAACTGGTGTATTCCCATTACGGTACTGTAAAAAGGTAGTTTGTGCTTCAATAATTTGGGTTTGACGAGTTTGCGATCGCGGGTTATAAAGGGCTGTTACAAAATCCCCCATTGCTGCTGCTGTTAATCGTTTTTTGATCACATCCCAAGGGGTTAATAAATCACTTAAACTAATAGCACAAAAATCGTGCATTAATGGGGTTCCTACCCTGGCGGCTGCTGCTTGTAGGGCAGTGATTCCTGGAAAGACTTCAATGCTGGGATTCTTGCCATCCCAATTGGAATTTTTTAAAGCTTCTAATACTAATCCAGCCATTCCATAAATGCCACAATCTCCCGATGAAATAACAGCGACCGATAAGCCCCAGTGCGCCAATTCTATAGCTCTTTGCGCTCTTTCTTTCTCTTTTGTAATGGGTAAAGATTCAACAATTTGACCAGAACGACGCAACGGTTTAATTAAGTCTAAATATAAAGAATAACCAATAATAGCATCTGCTTCATTGATAGCAGTTTTGGCAGCCGGAGTAATCTGATCTAAACTCCCTGGACCCATTCCAACTAAATAAATTTTTCCCTCTCTTCCTGTGTACTCTAATTCACTTTGAGCAATGGCAATCGTCACCGCTTCATTATCAGATTTGATAACTTGTTTCGGAACTAAAAGAGACTTTTCTAACTCAATCTTTTCGCGGTTCCCTCCATAATTAAACCAATAATTTGCCCCATAAATTGCTGCTGCTTCAGCGACACTACCCGTCCCAACTTCTTTCTTAACCACCTCAGAAGGATGAGGCACTTTTATGGTGTTTAAAACATCAGCAGAATAAGTTAATAAAGGATACTGTTTCTCTTGACAATATTCAATAATTCCTACTTCATCGGCTTTAATATCGATGGTGGCAATACCAGTGATCGCTTCTGTGGCTAAATGATATTTTTGACATACTTTTTCAATAGCAGATGTAATAAACTCCTGAGACGTTCCCCGAATGCACCCTAAACCCACCCACAAAACACGGGGATACCATTGCACCTTAGGAAAGGTGGAGGTTTCAGCAAATTTGCGTTGAGTTGGGCTGATCCAGATACGGGCTGCTGGTTCTATCGTTTCGTCAATTTCAGGGAATCCGAAGTAAAAAGGATGATTTTGAGGTAAATTGTCTTTCCAAAGCTGAGAACCTGCTTCTTGTATCACTTGAACGGTTTTTTGAGAAGCAATAGCATGACTCACCCCTGTCCAATCTCCTGAACCTTTGCGCCAACCAAACGGCAACCCTAAAATATCAATCCCAGGTAAATTGAGACTATGAGATGCACTGGTAATGATGGGGGTAGCATTGAGCTCATGAGCAATTAATTGAGTTAAGCGATCAGCCCCACCTTGATGGCCACTACATAAACTAATAACATAATTACCCAATGGATCGATAACAATGATAGCTGGATCAGAGGCTTTATCCTTTAATAAGGGAGCAATCAGACGTATAACCGCACCAGTTGCCAAACAAAAAATAAAAGCCCGATTTTTTGGCCAAATGGTCGCCAAATGAGCTTTAAGAGAACCTTGATAATGAAGCGTAGTGGTATCGATTAAAGGTAAGGTTTCGGGAACATACAGGGTTGCCTTTAACCGTTGACACAGAGAATGTAATAATTCAGTCGCTTGAGGTGTAGTCGCAATGGCTACCATAGGATGAAAACCGTCAAAAATCATAATATTTAGGGGGATTTTTGCTCGTCATAATAGGTTATTACTATTGATTATCAAAAATCGTAACTTTTGTCGATTCTAATTCTCTCCACAAAGATTCAACCCGATAGTAAGCTTCCTCTGAGGGCAATTTTCCGCTACTATAAAGGCTAGCGATAAAAGCAACTTTTTGCGAAAATTCCTGTAATTTAGTGTTAAAAATCACCCTATCCTGGGTTAAAGTTCCACGATAAGGAGAAATAGCATAGAGAAAGTTCTCTTTAATGTTGAGTGGTGTATTGTCCATGACTGTTCTATTGAAAATAATTGTAAATATTTCTATTGTAGAGTACCCCTTTTTAATTTAGACTTAATCTATAGTTAAGCTAAACTTTACGTTTTTTAGTGTAAAGAAAAGTATGGTTATGATTCGCATTGGAATGGTTGTGCGTATCATTTACCCTGACTATGCTAGGGGGATGGAAGGGCGTATCGAAGCACAAGAAAACAACGGACGGTGGCTGGTCAGATTAGCGCAAAATCCGCTTACTCATCAACTGGAGTCGGTTCTATTGTCCCTTGAAGCATCAGACTTTGAAGTGATAGAACAGTGAAAAGGTTAAATCGGGTTGATAACATATCTAGTTAGGAGAGCAGATGAGGCAGGGGAGACTGGGGAGACTGGGGAGACTATTCTTACTTCCCACACTTCCCACACACCCCACACTTCCCACACTTCCCACACTTCCCACACCCTACACCCTACACCCCAAACTAGCTAGTTCATCGTAAATTTGGGTAGAAACCCCGTCCTCTCTTGGTCGGTCTGAGAGGCGGAAGTAAATTCCGCCTCATCCGACCGCTTGTAGGACGGCTTTATATTGTGTTAGGATTTGTGGGTTAGTAAGTCGCAGTGACTTCTAGATGCGGGTGAAACTCCCAGTAGTAGGACGCTCTAGTCAAAGGTCTAGTTCTAGCCTCTACAAGTAACGGGTCTAGATTGAGCGAAACAAAAAGAGAAGCGATCGCGTAAAAACCTAAAGTAGACTCAGACCCTTTTTGGGGCGAGAGAGTAGGGGCAATTGGTATCGCCCAGGGAGCAGTAGTGGTGTACTGGTTCGTGTTTTCACCTTCTTAAAGTCTACTCGCCGTTTTACGGCGCGGGAGTATCAAAATTAATTCTGAACATTAAAGCAATTTCGATGACTCTTACTTTAGAATTAAGCTGATGTGCTGTCACTAAGCCCACTTTCTACCCATTTAAACATCGAAACTATGCGAATATTAGCCCTGGTTCCTGGGGGGATAAGCGAACAAATTTTATTTTTTCCGACCCTGGAAGACCTCAAAACTCAATATCCTAATGCTATTATTGATGTCCTGGTTGAACCCCGTGCAAAAGCAGCGTATCGGGTGTGTCCTCAGGTTCACGAAGTTCTCTTATTCGACTATCAAGATCGCAATGGATTGGCTGATTATTTAAACTTATTAGGGATTATCCGCGATCGCGAATATGATCTGGCCTTAACCTTAGAAAAACGTTGGAGTATCCGTTTATTACTCTGGTTGAATGGCATTCCTTTAACCGTTGGTTACGACACCCAACCCAAGTGGTTGATTTCTAACCCCATTCCCCAAAAAACAGAACAATACATTGCTCAGATGTACCACGATCTGATGCAGGGTTTAGGGATTCAATCTCCTTGTCCTTCCCTAAAAATAGCCCTACCTAAAAATGATATCAGTTGGGCCGAAGCCGAACAAAAACGGTTGTTGCTTGATGAGAGTGGTTACATCTTGATTTACGGAGGGGCCAGTGAGTCCTATCCTGTGCCTCAATGGAGTAATATTATCAATAGAATTCAGGAAAAACAGCCCTCACTCTCCATTGTTTTATTACAGGGTAACAAAGATGAAGTTTGGGTCAACCCTTTACTCAGTAGTTGTTCTAATTTAAAAGTGACACAACCCGGAGATATCGGCAAACTAGCTGCTATGATCGCAGGAGCTAATTTAATGATTTGTACCGATAGTCCCCCATTGCAGTTAGGGGTTGCAGTGGGAACCTATATCGTGGGTTTATTTGGCAAAACCGACGGGAAGAAACGGCTTCCTCCCGATGACGATCGCTTTACTGGTATTCAATCATCGACCTACAATTTAGGAGATATTCAAGCCTCAAAAGTGTTAGAAAAAATTTGGCGAAGTTAAAGAACGTTACTACTCGGTTGCAAGGAATAACCGAGTAGTGTTTTTCTGGGTATAATTGAGAAATATACAGAAAACAAAGCTATGAATGAAGAAGTTAATGTAAGTAAACTATAATACGTTAAGTCAGTATGAAACTACAATCAATCACTTACACCGCAAGTTGTAATTATTACTCAGATTCAAGGGAGTCGATCACGTTAACCGCAGAGTTAAAGGAAGGGGATAATTACAAAGACGTTTTAGAACAGCTAAAAAGTCAAGTTCACTTAAGTCTTAACGACCTAAGTCAATATCGAAAAGCTGAAGATGACAAAAATCAACTTGAACGAAAACTAAGTGAATTGAAAGATTTTTACGATGAAGCTAGGGCTAAATTTGAGGAAGTTAAAGGGATTATGCAGGCTCATGGCATTAACAAAGAATACCCTGACTTTCCTGATTTAAACCCCAAATTAATTAAGGCTTTGCCAGCAGTAGATAATGATTTTTGAGTGACTTTCGGTGAAATTTTTTACCATCATCATTTTTATGATGATCCAATACCATTTTAAGGAGAATTAAATGACTAACAACGAATTACCACATTCTTTAGAAAAGGTTTCAAAACCTATTAAGTTTATTTGCATTGATGACAGAATTATTAATATTGATCATGTTGCTTGCATTTATTATGAAAAAGATAATAATTATACAAATATTTGTTTTAATGATGATGATTATTTAGCTATAGAAGGTAATCACATTAATTCTATTTGTGAAATATTAGGCGACTTGGTAAAAGTTGAGAAAAAATGATGGAGTTTTACAATGCCAAGCATTCAAAGCACTGGATATGTTTTAGTTAAAGGACAAAAAATTAAAGTTCTAGCTCGTACTTATTTTTATCCTAATCAATGGGGAGGTTATGTCAGCATGAAACTTAGAAAATCTGGTAAAGACGGTCAACTCGCGCGTTTCTTTGGCGAGGGAACCTCGCCGAAGTCGCTCGTCTTTTTGAAGATGAGTCTAAGTTCTTAGAACAAGAACCAAGCGTTTTTAATTCGTTGCTAAACGGTCAAACTATTAAATGTTAAATATTGAACGAAATAAAACTAGGATAACACAAATGACACATTTTGAAATTTCTGTTAGCAAAAGAATTCAGTTTATTGCTGAAGAGTTAATAAAAATTGGGGGTAACGTTGAACACTGCGTTTTAGCAGATTATGAAGATGATTTTAACGAGACCATGAGAATAGTTGATAATGATGACAGTTATTCTTTATGGGGTAGAGTACATAAACATGAAATACTTGTCAACCATAGTAATCAAACAGTTGAAATAGCTTTATTTGATTATGGATACGCTACTTATGAAATTGATGGAAGATTTCTTTTACTAGAGTTCAATTTGAGAGAATTTCTAGATCGAAGCATAGATGGAAAAGGACTAATTGTTATGATTGAAAATGCTTATTTAGAAGGGTTATCAAAATATGAGAAGCAGTTACAATTGAGCCTATTTGATCCTTAGGTTGATAGAGAGATAAAAACTACCAAGAAATTATTAGAAGAAGACTTTAGTTTATTTGAGAAAGATTTTTAAATGATTATTATAGATTACACAAAAGACTTAGACCAATGGACTTACTACGACTGCAAAATTGAGGGGCTAAAAATTCTAAGTAAAACTCCAATTAAAACACATATAGGATGTGAAAGAAGATTTAACATATTCAAAGAGCTTATTGCAGTTCCTTCAAATAAAGCTTGGATCACAAGAAATGAAGAAGATGCTTACGGGTATTTAGAATTACCTTGCTTATGGCAAGGCTATGTTTTTGGAGAAACACCAAATGTAACCCACAGTCTTTGTGAAGAAGGACAAGATTTTGTACTTTTTGCCAATCCCATAGAATCAAAAAATCGTCGTATAGTTACTCACCAGATCTCAAACTATTTCTTTGACAAAAATGAGGCGATTGAACAATATACTAAAGATGTGGCTGATCACTTAAATTCCTTAAAAAAAGAACAATTTGAGTGGATAAAAAAACTGCTTTCAACAGTTAAAGTTCATGGTGGTAACTTTTGTTATCATTTAATAAAGTTGTCGAATATTGAGTTAAAACGACTCAATTGGTCAGTACAACAAGCTAGGGAATATACCTTAAGAACTTACGGCAAACGCTCACGTCAAGTATTAAGTGAGGAAGAATTAATTGATTTTTACGTTTTTTTAAGAGAATTCAAGTAAAAATTTAATAAGACCCTAACGGCGGGGTTTAATAAAAGATGCGATCGCTAACAAGGCTCTCAAAACGCGAATATAACCGACAATTCACCCACCCCCTAACCCCCTCCTGGGAGGGGGTTAGGGGGTGGGTACCTAATCCTGGAAGTCAGTCTCATTTATTTTTTGACATTTTAGGGTGTGAAAAAGGTGAAGAAAAAGTAATAGATTATGGAGACGGGGAAACGGAAACTGCTTACTCGGTTATCCCTCGCCCTTATTTAAAAGAAGCCAAGTATATTTTATTTCGTGCAGGTTCACGTAGTGGTAAATCTCAATGTGGGGCTGCTTATTGTTATACAATGGCTCAAAATTATCCCAATGCCGTAGGATTAATTAGTGCCAACGATTATCTACAACTTAGAGACTCAACCATCACGGCCTTAATTACCTTTTGCGATCGCCATAATATTCCTTTTGAACCAAGACGGGCAACGGTAGAAGAGACAGCAGCCAGTGTGGTCAGCATTAAACAGTGTTGGATCTACGGCGTTCATCACTTAGTCAGAACGGCTAAGGATTTTCTGGGAAATACTAAAGCGGCCACCCAAAAAGGACGGGGGTTTGAAATTGGTTGGGCCTGGCTTGATGAATGGTTCCGTGTTCCCAGAAAGTCGGCTTGGGAAGCGTTGGTCACTCGTCTATCAATTCCCATCGAAAAACCTTCAATGCTGCTGACTTCGACCATTAACACCGACAACCCTTATAACTGGGTGTACGACCTATTTGACGATCCAGATCGCCCTATTGAACAACAAAAAGCTTATATTAGCTTAACGGGGTCAACCTACGAAAATCGACACAATTTAGCTAAAGGGTATATTGAAGGGTTAAAAGTCTCCTTAACCCCTGAATTATTCAAGATTGAAGTATTGGGAGAATACACCCCGATAACTGAGGGTAAAATCTTCAAGTATTTTAATCGCTTGGATCATTGTTTTCCCCTTAACCTTGACCCCAATTACTCCATCTACTTATCCCTTGATTTTAACCATGACCCCATGACGGCGATCGCAGGCCAGTGGATTGATGGAGAACTTTTAATTATCAAAGAGTGGTTCTTGAGAAATAGTGATAGTTTTCAGATGGGGGACACCTTGGCTAAATGGTTAGCTGAATGTGAACTAATAGTACACAGGCAAGCGCAGGTCTTGCCCAAAATTTATCTTCATGGGGATGCAACGGGCAACAGTAAAACCGCTAATAGCAAAAGTAGTAATTGGCAAATCATCAACGATAAATTAAAACAATTTAAACCCTCACGAATTTATGGTAAAACCAATCCCTCAGTTTCAGATAGTATTAATTCACTCAATTGTGCGTTTAACTCCAATAGGATAGGGATTGATAGTAATTGTAAAGAGTTAACCAAAGATTTAGAATCATTGCAGTATAATGATAAGGGTGAAATTGACAAAAAACAAGATTTGCTGCGTTCTCATTTAGCGGATTGCTTGCGATATTTGTCCTGGCATTTAATGCCTATTGTAACCAGTGGAACGTCTTATCAAAGTGCTAAAACAATTGTTTAATGAATGATCAAATTAACGAGAAACATCCTTTAATAAAAGAGAACTGGTCAACCTTTCTATTTCTCAACGCTGCTTACGATGGAAAAAAAAGATGGTTTAAAGATTATGGCGATAATACTGATTGTGATTTAAAATTAGCAAAATGTTTTTTGCCCTTAGAGACTATTGAGACGTTAGAAGAATTTAAAAGCAATTATTCTAAACGGCTCAAACGAAGTCGATGGAAGCCTTTATTAAAAGAAACGATTAAAACTTTTTGTGGAATTTTATCAAATTATTCCTTAACAAAAGAAACCATTAGCTGGTTAAATCAGGAAAAAAGACAAGAATATTTAGACAATTTAGACTTAGAAGGGAACAATCATTTTGCTTTTTTTTCCGAATGCGATCGCCTAGCTTTGTTAGAGGGCTGGTGTGCGGTTTGGGTCAATTTTTCCAAAGCTGATCAGCAGCCAGAGAATTATTATGAACAACAGTTATTAGATTATCGATCTTATTTACAAATCATTAAGCGATCGCAAATCATTAATTTTGATTCAACTCGTTTGAATAATGGGCAAAAAATATTAACCCGATTAGTATATGAAGAGGAAATTTATCGAGAGGGAAAAAAAGTTAAACGATATATTGAGATTTTAAGATCGGCGGTTAATATTTATGAAGAGACAAAAGATAAAAGTGCAAAGACGAAGATTGAATTAATAGAAGAAAATGCCTATGATCTCCCTTATATTCCCATTGTGTTTTATCCTGTGAATAACGTTAATCCTTGGGAGAATGATTTTCCTTTTTTAGATATAGCAGAAGACAATAGAACCCATTATCAAATTTACTCTGATTATAGAGAGTCTTTACATTATCATTCCCTCCCTATTTTTGCTAGAATTGGAGTATTAGAGCCAGGACAAGATCCCAGTAGCCTTAACCCTTTAATTATCTCTCCTTATGCAGTTTTAGACTTACCTTCAGGGGGGGATTGTAAAGTCGTAGAAACTTCAGGAACAGCCATTAACCTCAATAAAGAGTCTCTAAAAGATATTGAGAATGATGTTATTAGTAAAGCTTTAAATTTTATTGATAATAGCAATGCGATGACAGCAACAGAAGCCAGTTTAAGAAGTATTCAATTCAAAGCTAATTTTGATGTTTATGCGGCTCAAAAAACTTCAGCAATTTCAGAAATCTTTAATATTGTTGCTGATTGGTCAGGGCAAGAACAACAAAATCAAGGTATTATGTTAAACGATGCTATATTTAAGTTAACTTCCCCTGATCTTATACGACAATTTAAAGAATTAATGTCCGAGGGATTTCTTGATATAGAAACGTTTTGGAAATTGTTAGACTATTGGGGAACCCTGCCCAAAGGGATTGACGTAACCGAAATTATTAAAAAAGTAAATGGAACCATCCGACAAGATCAAGCCTTCAGGGAAACCATTGAACCCGAAAATATTGGAGTATCAAGCAACGGTAACGGAGCTTGATATTAAGCGAAGTGTTAATCAATCTGATGCTAGAATTAAAAAGTATTTGGAGGCTAATTAATAATTAATGATGAACAATTATTAATTATTAATTATTAATTGTTAATTGTTAAGCGATCGTTTAACCCCTGAAACCATTCGTTACAATTCGGGTGCTGGACGTTATACTCGTAATGGTCGTTTTGTACCAGAGCGAGAAATTGACGCATTAGCTATTATTGAAAGAAACATTTTATCAAGAAAGCTTGAAAGATTAACAAATCGTTTAGTGACATACTCCCAACGCTGCTCTACGAGACAGCGTGGGCTTCTCAGTGACTCCCGGCCAACGCCAGAACATTTCCTGAGCTATTAAGGACGGGATGACCCACCGCCCTATGTTTTATATTTATCGCCGCATTCCAAT
>JASJDD010000113.1 GCA_030065735.1 Crocosphaera sp. | reverse complement strand
GGTGTCGGGGGCGATGAGCCTAGATAACTGGCGTAGAGGTATAAAGCCTCTGTGGGCAGAAATATCCCGTCGTGAGTCGGGAAGCCCCAACTATAATCTGTGATTTAGTTGGGGAGGATGTCACTTAACGAGACAAGATGTCAACGACTTGTTTTTGTAGATCGCGATCATTCTCGACAATTTTGCCAATTTCATTAAACCGTGAGATTTTTAAACCCGCTTCTTCAACAGCGACTCGTTTTTTTCTGCGATCTTCTTCATTGAGGTTTCTGACGGCTTCTAAAGCTTTGTCAAACTGAACTTGTTTGTCCTGAGAAAGATTCCTGTCGCTTTGTTCTTGTTTACCAATTTCCATAAACTCTTCAGGTGACATTCCAGTCGCTTCAACCGCTTCGATCATTTTTGCCTGAGTTTCCTCATCGATCGCCCGTAAATCTGCGATCGCCTTGGCAAATTTTTCTAACTCTGGTTGTGAAATTTCTTGAGCAACCACTGTCTCAGAAGAAGATTGAGCAAGCTTCTCTCCTGCTTGACTCTCAGTGGGGAATCCCCCGAAACCAGTAACACAGATAACTGCGCCAAGACACCCTTTCCATAATAGTTGTTTAAGCATTTTCTTATGTTCAGAATAGATTACATTTAGCCATCAGTCTCAAAAGATAATTAATCTAGAGCCAACAGTTTTTAGCATCTTAGCAACTATTGAGAAAAACGGAGCTAAACAATTGAGTAAAACCATCATCAATTTTCCCTTCAAAGCCAATTTATCAGGATATTGGTCAATTATTCCTCTGGTTGAGGACGTTGTAAGGAAATGTCTTTGAGTTGTTCTTTATATTGAACAGGGGCTTTTAAGATAGCCTGTTTAAATAAGGTTTGGGCTTCGTTTTCCTTGTCTTGTTTTCTGAGTAACAGTCCTTTAGCCAGAAGGGGACGAAAATCATCCTGATCCCCTTTGATGGCCTGATCGTAAATAACTAAAGCATCATCGTATCGTTGTTGTTCGCTGTAAATTTCCCCTAAGAGTAATTGTAGAGACGTTAAATTAAAAACACTTTCAGAGGGTGATTGATTGGACTGTTCTGCGATCGCCTTATCTAAGCTATTCTGTACTAAATTAATGGCATCTTGAGAACGGTTTTGCTGCATATACAGATCCACTGTTCCTTTGAGGGCCCGCATATTTCCAGGATTGGCTGCTATAATTTCTTGATAAGTCTTTAAGGCTTCTTGATAATTTTTCAGTTGTTGTTGAGATTGGGCGAGTAAAATGGCGTAATCTGATTGTTGGGGGTTCAGTTTGGCTAAGCGTTTCAGTGGGGCGATCGCTGCTTCTAAATCCCCTTGTTTCAGTCTTGTTTCTAAGAGTCCTAAAAGGGCGTTTTCGTTATCGGGTTCCCGTTCCAAGACCAATTGATACCCTAATGCTTCATTTTCTAATCTTGTGGTTTCAGGGGTCACTAAGGAAGACTGATCTGCTTGAGAGGCCTGAACTATACTACTAACAATGGGTAAAATGGAAAAGGAAATTAGGGCTAAGAGCATCAATACTAAGGTAGCATAAATCCAGCGACGGTTCTTTGTTTTAGAGATTTTCATCAATCAGGATGCAATATTCAACAGTAATATTCCTATTATAGAAGCCGAAACAATTCTACTCCCTTTAACTTTTTATCAAAAGAGACGGTTTCTGTGCATCCTGCTTGTGCATTGAGTTGACCAATGAGATAATCGGAAAAATCTGCTTTTCCTATTTTCATTTGTTGAACTGACCACCAAATCGCTTCTTCCATTTGTTCAATCGAGACTATCTCTTGATTAGATTTATGAAGAATTCCCTTTAGGGATTCCACTTTGATGTTAGTGGGCTGTACATAAACTCTACCATCATCAGCCACTAAAAAGTCAAGGCGATCGCCTGGATGTAAATTGAGCAATTTTCGGATTTCTTGGGGGATTGTGGTTTGTCCTTTACTGGTAATCGTCGCTGTCGGCATCTCATATTCCTTACTTTTCAAATTTTCCTTACTTCTATCATAATCACAAGGTAATATTAATAACTGGTCACTGTTCACTGCTATTAGATTCCTTTAAACCCTACAGATGAAGAGATATTATTATCCTCAGAGGGCTTATTTTGTTGGATAATTCCAATTTGATTGAACATAATACCAACAAAAATTACTAACCCTCCCATATATTGCGCTGTGGTTGGTGTTTCTCCTAAAATCAAAAAAGCAGCTAAAATTCCGGCGATGGGATTAAACGAGTTAGCTAAAGATACCTCTGAAGCACTGGTGCGTTTTAAACCGGCAAACCAAGATAATTGGCCGATGACGACAATAACCGTTCCATAAACTATCATCCATTTCCAGAGTAAAGGGGAAGATACGTCCATAAAATGCTCTTGTCCGTATAAAAAAAGTGCGATCGCAAAGAAAATCACCGTACCCAGTCCAGTTTTCATCACATTAAAGAATCCCAAGGGTATATTTTGTAAGCTGACTTTACTGATAATATTGGCGATCGCTGAAGCAATGGCTCCTCCTGCTGTCATCAACTCTCCAATTCCCAATTGAAAACCTGACATTTGGATCATCTCAGGTTGAACCGGTTGTAAAACTACGGTCAAGACAACCCCTAGACTCGATATAATGGCACCCCCTACCACCCAACTATTAACACGCGCTCCTAAGAATACCACTGATAAAAATAAAATTAGGGGGGGTTCAATGCGACTGACTAAAATAACGTTATTGACTGCGGTTTGCTCAAGCGCGCTAAAGAATAACGCGGGAGCTAAGGCTCCAGATAGTAATGCGACTAAGAGCAAATAGCACCAATCCCGTGATGATAGATTGCTGAAAACTGACCGTTTTAGTTGAGGATAATAAACCCCAAGTAAAGCTAGTAAAGCACACAAATTACCGACAAACAAAACGTTACAAAAAGAAATAGGATTTCGACCATCGATGAGATTCTGCGCTCCTAATTCTGTGAGTTTTCGAGTGACAGAATTAGCAACAGCAAAGATCATGACTGCGACTAATAAATAGAGGCGGCCGGGAATTTTGTTTAACCAAGATACCATAAGAAAAATTACTGATGACTAATTATATTTAAAATCGTTGTTCAAATTCAATACTTCCTCGATTATCATCTGAAAAATTACTTGATCCTTTAATGGTTGTTGTCTCATTAATACGATATTGTAGCCCTAATTTGGGGGGACGATCGCTGTTAACAATGGTTTGGATAGATAGGGAGAAATCTTCGGTTAAATCCAGTCCTGCTTCGGCTGCTACTCCAATATTAGAGGTATCTAGAGAGTCTTCTTTATTGATTAACGGAGTGGGAAAAATACGAAATTCACTCAATCCCAAGGCTTCTCCAATGGCTCCTTGAACGGGTCCTAAAACGGCGGTTCCTGCTAAATTGGCTAATCCTAATGTGGTTTCTCCTGTGCCTAGTGTATTGAGAAAGGTTCCCCCTAAAAGGGTAATAATTTGCTGTTGACTTCGTTTGGGTTGACTACTTAATTTGATACTGTTAGTAATGTTACTGGCAAATCCTTCAACGTTGGCTCTGATTCTCACTGTTTCTAAACTATCTTTGTTAGCACTAAAGGTTTCAGGAACTTCTGGAGAATTAGGATTAATATTAATGGTATTTTGTGTGGTTTCTGTAGCAGAAGCAAATAGTTTAATATTCAAATAAGGATCAAATCCTTTTTCGGGTAAAAATTGGGCTGTATTATCTTTACTACCTGCTAATCTTAATTGACTGGCAAAGAGATTGACTAATCCATTTTCTAAGGTAATCATTCCTTGAGGTTCGGGGTTGTTTAAGGTTCCATTTAAGGTTAAATTTCCTGTGGCGGCAAAGGTTAAAATGGGGGGACGATTGATAGTAATTTTATCACCTAAATTTAATTGTAAATTGTTTAATGTTGTACTCGCTAATAAAGGATGATTTTTCTGAGGTCTTTTTCCGTTGTCCTTTAACAAAAATTGACCAGAAAATAGATTGACTTCTCCCCCAATTTCAGGACTTAAAACACTTCCCCCAATGTTTAAATTACCCTGCACTCCTCCTTGATAAATTTGCGGAAAATTCAAGGCTAAATTATTCAGTTGAATGGTTAAAGAGGGGTCGTTTTTTGTCAATTTTAATAAGGGTAACGACCCCGTAATGGCGACTTCACCACCGCTAAAATTCCCCGTAAACCTATCAAATGTAATGGTATCTAAGTCAAAGAAAATTTTGCCCTGAACTTGTTGGAAAGGGCTTTGAGGCATCATTTTTGTGGCAATGGTGGCATTTTTAACTTGGGCTAAACCATCCGCTTGCAGTTCGTAGGGAATTCCCCGTTTTGGGTCGACTTTTCCTGATAAGTTTAATTGTACTTCTCCTGTTCCTCCTAACCAAGCAACTTGTCCTTGACTGAGAATATTCAGTAAGGTTAACCCTTCATTTTTGGCCTGAAATTTTAAGGATAGGCGATCGCTTTGTGGTTGGACTTTGGCCAAGGGAAAAACGTAGGGAAAGGTTCCTTCTATGGTCAAGGGTTCGCTTTGGCGATCGAGAACACTACTGGCGATAAAATTAAATTGACCTCCCTCATAGGTAAATTGTCCTTGAGTTGAGTCTAACAGGGTTTGATTGATCTTAGGTTGATTAATGGCTAAACTTCCTGATGCTTGAGGGTTGTCACGGGTTCCTCCTAGGTTCACTTTTCCGTTGAGTTGTCCTCCCAGAGTCACAATAGAGGGAAGGTTAACCCATTGAGATAGGGTTGCTAAGGGAATATTCACCACCTCTAACCGTCCCTTTTGGGTTGTCTGTCCAATCTGACCAGCAAATTGAATCATACTGTCTTCTAATTGTAGGTTAAAGGGTTCTAAGGTCAATATTCCTTCTTTCCAGTTTCCTTTGGCCTGAAACTGGGTGAGTTGATATTGTCCCCATTGCCATTTTTCTCCTAAGAGGTCAAAGTTAAGCTTTAAACCCGTTTTTGGGGTAATATTTAGGGCTATTTGTCCATCAAAATCCCCTTTTAACCCATCTAATTCTGGTAAACTCTGATTATCTTCTTTTTTATCTTGTTTTTTCTGTAACCATGCAGTAATTTGATTCAAAGTTTCTATGCGATCGCCAAGGGACTGTTTGGCGGTTTCTACTTTAAAAAGAGGTGTCGGAGAACTGTGTTTATTCTGATAAAGATCGGCTGCTTTTGCGTATTTTGGCGGTTTTAATCCCCGTTTTAAGTCTTCTAGTTCAAAAATTTGCAGCGTTTCTAGAATATCCTGTAGTTTACCCTGATTAATGTTTACATTGGCTGCTATTTCTGGACCTTGGGGGGTTTGGGTAAATTGTCCGTTTAAGTCATATTGACTTTTATGGGTGAAAATTTTAGCATTATTGATGGCTAAGCTTTGATTGGCATAGTGAAAGTTTCCTTTAACCTGTTTAGCTTGAATTGTGCCTATAATGGGGTTGAGAATAGCAACTTTTTGACCGGCGATCGCCCCACTGTCTAAGTCTAGGGTAAATTGACCGGATAATTGTCCTGTCATGGGTTGAAACAACAAAGGATTATTTTTAGATTTTTTTTGAGCAATTTTTTGAATAATCGGTAAAGATAGGGAACTTACGTCTATTTTCCATTGATTATTTTGTTTTTTTGCCTCTAAATCTAGATTTTCCTGTTTAACTGCTACGGTAAGGGGTTTCAGTTGAGGGTCAAGTTGTAAATGAAGTTGATCTTTTGTGCCATTTAGAGCTAATTTTAGTCCTTTTTCTGCATTTTTCAGAACATTTCCGCTAATGACAGGCTCAAAATTAATATCTCCTACTTTTAAGTTAATTAACGCCATTTCTCCTTCAATTTTAGGAGTCTTTGGTGTTCCGGCGATCGCCCCTTTAAAGTCTAGTTTTCCTGCATAATTTAAGTCTTCAAGGGGTAAAGATAGGGGTAAACTAGCTAAATAAAAGTTTTCTGCGTCAATATCGAAAGAAAATGCTTTGATTGCTGCTAATTTATCGCTCTTATTCTCTAAATCAACATCTAACCATCCTTTTGCTGTTAACCCTGATGCAGTTACCTGATCTAAGGTTAATCGTTTTCCGTCCCATTGTACGGCTGTGGTTAGAGAACGATTGATATAGGGTAATCCTTGACTCAATTGTAAGTTTCCTTTAGCTTTTAGGGATTCTAAGGATATTTTGTTTAATTTTCCTGTAATTTCTAAATTTCCTGCTAAATTTCCAGTTAATTCAGTTGCGATCGCCTTTAAGGGGACAGCAGTTGATGTCAGGGTGGTGCTAAAGTTACCTTGAGTAATAATTAGATCCTTGGCTGCGATCGCCCCTTGAGATAGGATTAATTTAGCGTTACCTTTTCCTTCGATACTATCTAAAAAAGTTTCTGGATTAATATTTCCTACCAGCGTTAAGTTACTGTTTAATTTCCCTGATAATTGTTCGGGAAGTTTATTCGTTAAACTATTAACATTGACATTATGACTCGTTATCTCACTTGACCATTTACCTTGATTTAAGTATAGATTATTGGCAAGTATTGTTCCTCCTCCTATGGTCAAACTCCCTTTGCCTTTACCTTGAATGTTATTCAGATTAGAATCTAGATGACCGGCGATATCAAAATTTCCTTTTAGTATTCCTTGTAAATCTGTTTGAGGTAATAGTTTACTTATGTTCGTATCATTTACTTCCAAGTTAGCTTGCCAATTTCCTTGAGATAGTTGAATACTTTTGGCATTTATCCAACCATTATCAACTTTTACTTTTAATTCTCCTGTTGCTTTTAAACTCTCTTGAATTGGTTGTTTAATATTACTAGAAAATCGAAATTTTCCTTGTAATCTACCTTTTCCTAAAGGTAGATTTAAGGCATCTACATCAAGCTCAGAAACAATAACATCTCCTTGCCAATTTCCGTTAGTATAAGTAATATATTCAGCTTTTACTGTACCTCCTGCTGCTTTAAAATTAGCCTTTCCTATGGCTTTAAGACTTTCAGGTTCTTGGAGATTTCCTGATAGATTAACTTGGGTTGAAACTTGATTAATATAACTCGGAATATTGGTTTCATAGAGACTTGCTAAACTAGAAGTCGGAAGACTCTTGCCTTCAATGTTAATAGAATATAGAGGAGAAGATGAGTTTAAATTTAAACTTCCTTTCCCTATTATTTTTCCTCCAATAGCAGGAATAGCTTGAAAACTATTAATTGTAAGTTTAGACTTATTTAGCCCTAAAATGGCTTTGACATCACTAAAGTTGACGCGATCAATCTTGATAGCATCTCTATTATTCAAGGAAATTAAAACATTAGGATCATGCAAAGAACCAATAATATTCAAATTCCCTTGAACTTTTCCTGTCACGGGTAAATTATCAGGTTGCTGTTGAATAGTTTTGAAAATCTCTTTAATTGGAGTTACTTGAGTCTTTGCTGTTAAGTTAAACCCTTCATCTAAATCAATATCCCCCTTAACCACTCCTGTTATTTCTCCAAACTGAGTGATGACTTCATCGAACTTGATTTTTGTCCCTTTAAACTGCAATTGTCCTTGGGTTTTTAATAATTGAGGTAATCCCTTCACCCTTGTATCGACTTGATTTAACCTAGCAACTCCTTGTAGATTCGTTAGTTTTTTGTTGGCGTATGTAACTTCTAAATTAGCATCAATGTTTCCTGATTGTAACTCTATGGGAAGCGGTAAAAGTTGACTGATTGTCTTAGCTTTGAATTGATGTCCTCGAACTAATAAATTGCTTGCTTTTTTGTCTCCATCAAATGTCCCAGAAACCTTAAAATTTCCACCATTAACGATATTAGAACTGACGTTAAACCTAATTTGGCTATTATTGTTAATAGGTCGAATTATTCCCGACAAATTGTCTAAGTTTATGGGATCTTCCTGTTCACCCTTCTCAGAACGAGAGACGATAATACCTTGACCTTTTTCTATGACTAAACCCTTTAAGCGAATGGGACTATTAGGGTTTAATTCATTAAACTGAGTAAGTAACCAATTACCATCTTTTCCCTGTTCTAAATAAGCAGATGGTTCGATAGCGGTTACTTCAATTTCTAATTTTCCATCTATAATATATTTGATAGGGTTGTAAGCAATTTTCAAAGCTGACATAGACACCTTAGCCGGGTCAGTTGAGGTGTTTAAAAGATCCGTTTTTCCAAAGCGAATATGATTAAAAGAGAAAGCTTCTAATGATCCCAATTCTACAGGACGATTAAGGAAATGGCTGAGTTGTTGTTCTACCACAGGAGTCAGGTTTCGTTGCACTAAGAAACCCCCTGCAACCGTTCCTCCTCCTAATCCTAACAAAACAACACTAACACCCCAACCCATCCAGGAATGATGTCGTTTTTGGAGTTTAGCGTTTTGAGGACATTGTAAGTTGCAGTCCCGTTGCTTGGGAGAACGGTTTGTTGTCATAATACCTACTCACACCACCACAGCTTTGCACTGATCACTGATCAGATTTTCTCCATCCATTATAGTTCCTAAATCAACATTCAGTGAATATCAATTAATAAAAGATTAAATTCTCTGGGTTGATAGGAGCAAAAAATCCTAGCCCAACCTTTGATATGCTTGATTAAGGATGGTTTATCTGCTTGCCAATGCCAAATTTTCAAAATATTAAGATTTATAAAAGATAAAAAATTAGTTGATTTCATTACCTAGAAAACGAATTTCCGAAAATCTAAAATGATCATAAAAGTAGTGATTATTGAGAAAATAGTTTATAAGATAGAGAGAATATTTGTTGTCAATCAATCTATAAAAATGAAACTTAACTGGTATTTATCCATCATTTTAGTTAGCTGTCTTGCTCCTAATGTTGCTTTATCCCAAGAAATAGAAGAAAATCAAACATCCTTTTTAAAAGGAAATATTAGAGTCGAAAATATTCCGAGAGATAACCAATCTTTTGAAATTGCAGATTTAGCTAATAACAAACTTAAAGAAAATAATAACACGACTTCTCAGCCAACTTTTTCTAATACAACAGAAGAAAAAAAACAAGCGAACCCAGTAGAAACAACCACCCCTAAGAAAACAGAAACTGGAAGATTAGAAGAAACGGAAGGGAAAACAACTGCAACTACTGATAGTTGTGAAGCTACACCGCCTCAGGTACAACATCCCCTTGCACCTCCTATGGAAGTGGCTGAAAATACAACAGAAAAACCTGGAAATAATGCTGATGCTTTATCCTTAGAAAAACCCCCTGAAGTTGAAGATGAAAAGACTGAAAATCACGAAAAAAAAGAAGAGGAAATTTTAACGATTTCTCAAGCTGAAATCACCCATTATCCTACTTTAGCTAAAGCTGATCATTTTTATCAATGTGGTGAGACTTTATTGGCAGAAAGATTCTATCGAGAGGTCAAAGAACCTTTTGGAAATGAAGAAGAGTTAAACCGAGAAATTTTAGCTCAAGCGGTTTATGAACCAGAATTCTTATTACCAGGAGGTGCAGTTTACTGGCGACTGTATCAAGAAAGTTTGAATGAAAGTGAAGTCTATAAAAGTAAGCGAATTGCTCCCTTACAATTATTATCCCAAGACTATCCAGAGTTCATCCCTGGCCATATCAAATATGCTGAAATTTTGAAAGAGGATGATCGTCCAGAAGAAGCCTTAAAAGTGTTAGAAAATGCGGTTAATTTATACCCCAATGAAGCCCCATTAGTCAAAGCTAAAATCGAAGCAGATGAACAAGCAGAAAATTGGTTAGCTGCTTCTTTGACCGCTCGTCAATTTGCTGTGTTTAATCAAGACCATTTTTTGCGAGATGAATTTAAAGAATTAGCGGATAAAAATTTAGACCGTTATCAAGGGGATCTTCAAGAACAAATGACCTGGAATGTAGTAGGAAATGCTATCATGGGTGGTATTGGAGCAGCCTTAATGGGAAACGTTTTTGCCCCCCTTTCTACTCTTCAAACTAGCTATCTTTTACTACAAGGAGAATCAGCTATTGGGGAAAGTTATGCCGACGGATTTAAAAATCGTCTCACCTTAATTGAAGACCCAGAAGTAACAGAATATATCGATGAAATTGGCCAAAAATTAGCCAAAGTTGCCGGAAGAGATGAATTTGAATATGAATTTTATGTGGTGATGGACGAAAATCTTAACGCCTTTGCCTTACCAGGAGGTAAAATTTTTGTTAATGCTGGGGCGATCGCCAAAACTGCCTCAGAAGCTGAAATTGCAGGGTTATTAGCCCACGAATTAGCCCATTCTGTCCTCTCTCACGGCTTCCAGCAAATGACCCAAGGGGCGTTAACTAGCAGTGTGGTCGATTATATCCCTTATGTGGGAGGGATCGCCAGTAACTTAGCTATCTTAAGTTACAGTCGCGGTATGGAAGAACAAGCAGACTTATTTGGCACTCGGTTACTCGCTGCGACGGGGTACGCTGCTGATGGGATTCGCAACCTGATGGTGGTGATGGAAGATGAACACAAACAACGTCCTCCTGCTTGGTTATCCACTCACCCCGATACCAGCGATCGGGTTAAATATATTGAAGCAGAAATTGTCCGCAATAATTTTAACCGTTTCGCCTACGAAGGAGTAGAAAGACATCAACAAATTCGTCAAAAAGTCGTCCAACTTTTAGAAGAACATGAAGCCAAAGAAAATGGAGAAAAAATTGAAGAAAAGCCCGAAAAAAATGACACCGAATTAAACCAAGAAACCGAATAAGTACCTGGACAAAAATAAACGTTACTCGTTTAAATTAAGCAGAGGAGGAAGGGCGACAATACTACATTTATGTCCAACTACTTATTTGTTAACTGAACCACTGTAGGGACGTTTCACGAAGCGTCTCTACAAAACTGGGTTATGGTGACAGAATTTAGTTATTAACACTAGCTCAAAGAAATAAGAAAATGGCTAATAATATTTACGAAACTGATTATGAACAATGGTTAGAAAATCAGACTATTGCCTTAAAAGAAAGAAAGCCCGATTTATTAGATTGGGATAATTTACTTGAACTATTAGAAATGGGCAATCCAAAAGATATCGTTGAAAGTAATTTGGTCATATTAATTGCTCATTTACTAAAACTTTATGTCCAAACCGATGCCCCTGATTGGATGACATTAAGCTGGTATCGCTCAGTTGATGAGCATAGAAACCGCATTTTAAAAGCCAAAAGTAAGTATAAATCCATCACTAAATTTCTGCCATTGGCTGTTGAAAGTGCCTATCCTGATGCTCGAAAATTGGCCATTAAAGAAAGCAAATTTGCCGATGGACGCAAGGTGAAATTGAGAGATGAGTCAGAATATCCATCTTCTTGTCCATTTTCTCTTTCGCAAATTCTTGATGATGATTGGTATCCTCTAAATTAGGTAAAAACTCGTATTTTTATTTTGAGTCAAACCAATCTAAAACACGATTCCAAGCCCACCAGCGATCGCCGTCTTGATGCTGACGTTGACAATTTTTGTTACTAATAAAACCCACATGACCACCATAGTTTGTGACCCTAAGATCAATGTTAGAATTATTAGTGCAAGCTAACTTTAAATCAGGGATAATATTAGGGTCAAATAGAGGATCATCGGCTGCATATAAAATTAACGTAGGTTTGGATAAATTGGCTAACAAAGGTAAAGGGCTACTGGCATGATAATATTCTTCTACAGAAGAAAAACCGAGTCTTTTAATAACCAATTCATTATCAAATCCCCAAATACTATTAGCACGACGAATGGCAGCAGCATCCATTGATTCTGGATGATATTCGTATATTTGCCAAGCTAATTTTTTCAACTGTCTAGCAATTCGTTTTTCAATATATTTGCCCCATGAATATTGTACTAAATAAGATAAGGAACGATTAGAATCTAAATTAGGACAAATAACCGCACCTCCGGCAATTTCTGACCCTTTTATGGGAAGATTTTGACCCCAACTAGAGACGGTTTGTGCTGCTTTTATCCCCCATAACGCCAACTGTCCCCCCAAAGAAAACCCCGTTAACCAAAACGGTGCGGGACACCCCATTGTCTTTGCCTCTGCTGCAATACGTACATAATCTTCCCCCTCATAGATACCATCTGAGGTTAAAGTCGGAGAAAGTTGCGCTGTTTTTCCATGAGCTCGCCAATCAAAAATCACCACCGCATAACCCGCAGCAAAGGCTTTTCTTCCTAATAATCGCAAATACCATTGATTATCGAGATCCCCAACAATACCATAGGTTCCTACAATGGTACCGCGCGGGTTTTCAGGAATAGCTACTAAACCAAAAATCGGGGTTTCTTGCGCCCCAATAAAGATTTTTTCTTCATAAGTAGGTTCGGGAAATTGAACGTTTTTTTCCCAACTTTTTCCCGCTAATAAACCAGCATAAACGCTCATTGATAAGCCATTTTTTAGTCCCCAAGGCGGTGTATAAGAAGTCAAGTGCATAAAAATCAATATTAAGTAATTTAAGTCATTATATCAGTTTTTTCAGTTAGCAGTTAGCAGTAAGCAGTGAACAGTGACCAGTTATTTACGATATAATAAGCAGCTAACAATCCATCGTAACCCACCATATTAAGTAATGAAGAGAATACTTAATATTTTATTTACTTCATTAGATAAGATAATTAGCTAATATAAAACAACGCATATTTTATTGGTATAACCATCAAGATTATGGATAACAGTCTATCTACGACGGAAACGAAACCCCAAAAAATTCAGCAAGAAACAGGAATTATTAAGGTTCGTGGAGTGAATCATTATTATGAGTGGATAAGGCAACCAGGAATAATAGAAAAGCCGGTTATGGTGTTTGTTCATGGATGGGGTGGATCAGCAAGATATTGGCGTAGTACCGCAGAAGCTTTGAGTGATAAATATGATTGTTTATTGTATGATTTAAGAGGGTTTGGTCGTTCCAAATTACCTGAAAATCCGTTAGGTTTGAGTTATGAATTAGAAGAGTATGCAGAGGATTTAAAAGCATTATTAGATGGCTTAGGACTTGAGAAAGTTTACATGAATAGTCATTCGATGGGGGCTTCTGTCGGGGCTTTATTTAGCACTATGTACCCTGAAAAAGTCGAGCGTTCTATTCTCACTTGTAATGGTATTTTTGAATATAATAAGGCTGCGTTTGATGCCTTTCATAAGTTTGGTGGTTATGTCGTTAAATTTCGTTATAAATGGTTCTTAAAAGTCCCGTTTGCCCCTCGTTTATTTATGGCGAGATTTTTACATCGTCCCATTGATAAGTTAGAAAAAATTGCTTTTTTAGAGGATTTTATTTTAGCAGATTATGAGGCAGCATTAGGAACCATTTATACCTCGGTTAGTAAAAAAGCAGTGGAAACCATGCCGAAAAAATTTGCAGAAATTTCGGTTCCGACGTTATTAGTTTCTGGGGAAAAAGATATTATCATTCCTGCTGCAATGGGACGAGAAGCAGCAAAGTTAAATGATCAAATTGAATATGTAGAAATAGCAAAAACGGCCCATTTTCCTATGTTAGAAGATCAGGAAACTTATTTAACTACAATTAGAGATTTTCTTGATTAAGCAGAGTAAATAAAAACCCATTTTACTGATTTTTATACTGTTCAATTGCTAATGAAATTTTTTGAATACTTTCATGGCCAAACCAACCAGAAATCATTTTCATATTTTTATCAAATAGGATAAATGTCGGTGTTCCTGGTAACTGATTCATGGTAAATGTATAAGAAATAGAGGGTAAACCTGTTAAATAACTCTTAACCCGATTCCTAAAAGATTGTTTTTCTTCTTGAGTTATAGTATTATAATTGGGGTTAAGGTTGCAAATTTTATCAATATTTTCCTCTGTCATTGCTTCTTCTTTGCTAATCGATTTATCCATAGCGACCGAAAATAAGATAGGATGTTGATATTTGTTCCCTAGCTGCTGTTTTGTAACCCCTACTAAGGATTGTTCATCCAATAATAATAAAGTATTTTCTACGGTATTTAATTGGAAATCTTCAAAAGCTGTTGATAGTCCTAAAATGTCAAAATTGTTATCATGATACTTCTCAAATAGTTGATTAACCAGAGGAATACCATACAGAAAACATCCTGGACAGTTGACCTGAAAAACAAATAATAGGTTTAATTCTTTTGGAACAAAAGGGGTTTTGATTTCCTCAAATAGAAGATTTAGGGTTGGCATTTAATTGTTATAAGTACTTGGACAAAAATAAACGTTACGGTTGAGATGAGGCAGGAGGTAGGAGTAGGGTTAAAGCTTTTAAAATTAATTATATAGAAATGAACAGTGAATAGATGATAAGAAATATAAAATTTTTGAGTAATTTCTGAGAAATGGAAGAATTGAGAGTTAATTTTTGATTATGATAAAGTTAAAATAAATGCTTAAATCTAACTTAGAATTTTAAATAATCTCTTGATTAAAATTAAGCTTTTGTTTATTTTCGATAATATTTTCTTAGTGGGACTTTAGCTAATTTCAAGCCCAAACATAACCAAAACTAGCTTTATACAAGGCGAATACGTCAGCATTATTCTTTAACCAGTTATGAAAACGGTAAGAGATAGCTGTACGAAATGCTTCCAA
>JASJDD010000112.1 GCA_030065735.1 Crocosphaera sp. | reverse complement strand
TTTTCCTGTTGTCGCTTTGAATTTGCCAGGAACAGCCTTGGTTAATGGGCTATTGGGCATGGATTTTCTGAAAGAATCTCAAGCTATCATCGATGTTGTTAAAGCCGAAATTTTAGTCACCAAAAATAACTAGAAATTGGGCAGATGGGAAAGAAATGAAAGGGAGAATCAACGAGAGAACCCTCTACTCCGACTACGTTTTTGACGTTCCTGCTGTTCCCTTTGCAGTCGTTGTTCAGCCATTAAAGCATCATTCCAATCCTTATGATGTCTAGGCTCTATCCGATTAATTTGAGCCGTTTCAGGGGCAATATTCCTTAATTCCTTTTCTAGTTCCTGACCAGCTTCATCCTTATCAGTGGCAATCATAATATGTCCCCCTTTATTGTGGAATTTCTCAAAAACCCCTTTAAGTAGGGTTTTCTGCTTATCTGATAAAGTGCCACCAGTAGCAAAGTAAAGGGTAGTATCATCTCTGAATAATTGATGATAACTTAAGCAGTCCAGGGGACTTTCACAGATAACCAGCGTCGTATCATCAGGTGAACCATTGGAAGCCCATAACCCCTTAGTCCCACCGCTAGAAAAGCTTTTAAAGTCCTGATTACGCATTTCATAGCCACAAACCCCCTCACGGTCTGCATGAGGAAAAATGACATTATTACGGTGGTCAGTGTAAATTCTCCCTTGAAATCTAGGGTCATTACTGGTCTGTTGACTGATGCCTCGTTGGGTTAAATAAGGATGAGTTACGATTACATTGAACCCTTCAAATTGAGTAATGATTTTATGTCTATCTGGGCTACTTGGGGTTAATTTAGGCGTTGGCTGTTTAGGAGAATAAGGAGGATTAGAAGGTTCATTTATCCAGGGTCTAAGTTCTTTTCTGACTTCCCCTAAATTCAAATTTCTTCTATTCTGAATAAAATCAATGATTGAGCCACTATCTCTATCATCATTAACCGATGAGTAAAAGTAGTGTCCATCGGATTGATTAAGACCAACGAGAATCTTATCCCCTCGGTTATCTTTAAGAACAAGACAGTTAACTGAACTTTTCTTTTTGTCGATACTGTAACCGTTAGCTTGAGCGTAGTCAGCTAGATTAATATCAGTTTTAAAGGTATCCAGTTCTTGTGCTTGGTGTTCCTTTATTCTTCTAAGACGTTCATGATGTCTTGATAAGCGTTTTCTAGCCTTTCGATTCTCTCTGATAAGTCGTTCATTCTGTTGTTGAATGAGTTGATGGTTTCTGAGAAGTTCTTGATTAATTCGTTCTGTTGACTGATTAAAGACTCCAGTGTTTTCCTCTGTTGATTGAGTGATTTTTCGATTAATTCCTGTTGTTCTTTCTTGTCCTTCTCGTAGCTCATGGCAAAGTTCTTGAAGGTTTCTAAAAGTTCTTTCTCTAGTGGAGTCATCGTCAGAGTTTACAGCTTGATACAGGGCTTCCCTTTGCATTTCCAGTCGGTTTGGTGGGGACTGTTGGGGGGTAGGATGATGAATTTCCCCTGGTTGGTTTGATACAGTTCGATGCCCCAAGTCTCCTGTTTGAGTTGGTTGAGGGTGGTTTTGTTGGTCTGAATCTGTTGAAATTGGCTGGTTAAAGATCGACTCATCCCCCAACTGCCGGCTAAGGTACCCACTAAGGTCAGAAGAAAAGTCGCTGCTGGTAGATAAGCCACCCATGTAGACCAAATTAGGACTTGTTTGGTAATATGTCCCGTACCGATGTTGATTGTATTCTCGGCGTTTTTGAATATGTGCTGCGAGTTTTGCTGAAACTGTTGTAAGTTCTCTTTCCTTATCTGATTCGCTTGATGTTTGTCCTGTTCTAGCTTCTGTTGTAGTTCTTGGTTCAGGTCGCCAAGATTCATGATAAATGCCTCCTTTTAATCGAATACGTTGGCCTAGGTCATCATGGGTGACAGTGAGATAATTCTCGCCCTTCCTTGTAATGGTAAATCCTGCATCTTCTAGGGTGGTAATGATGTCGTTACGGTTTTCAATCTGTCTAACTTCCGTTATCTGTCTGAGTAGGTATTCATGGATCATCTTCTTGGCCTCATTCCGTTTAAGGGGCTGCTGTCCACTTAGTTCTAAGCGAGCATTTTGAGCATCAATTAAAGCTTGATGACCAGGGTGATAACTTCTAGCCCGTTGGGGGTCATCGGGGCGGGCCCATCCCTGAGAAAGATTCCAATAATCACGCCAAGGTTCAAAGTATTTATTGGCTCCAGGGGGTGCGATGTTTAAGCTTTTGCCACTGATTAAATCAACAGTAGGGGTAACAAAATGAAGTTCTACCCGGTCACTTCCGGTGTGGGTGTGTTTGACCCATAAGATGTCATATTGATCAGGGGAGAGTCCAGCAAAGGCCGTCTCTTCAAAGGAGTTAATGACCGCTTCAAGCTGTTCATTGGTAGGGGCATCAGTAGGGGCAAAGGAGATCACCCCACTTTTATATTTTTGTTTGAAGTCTAGAGAGTCAATCAGGTTAATGGTTTGTTGGGGGTTACCTTTAATGAGGGAGGGTAAAGGTTCTCGGATAAGGCCCTGTGCATCAGTTTCCTTGAGAATATATTCAACCGGCCCCTTACCTTTTCCAGTTCCACGGTTAAAGAATTTAACTAACATCGTTACTGTTTTCTGAATGATTTGAGGATGGGGATTGATTAGATTTCGTTGATAGTTGGGTTAGGGCTTGTTCAATGAGTCTCAAGGCTTGTATAATCTCTACAGCTTCGGCGGTTGACTTATAAGTGTTGGCCCACCGAGCGATCTGGTTGAGATTATTACCAATGCGAGCGATCTGTCGAGTTTGTTCCTTCACTAGAGACTTATCAGCCACCGTCCAGGTCTTCGTTCTAAAGATAGCCTGTCGGATCAGGTTAGAGATGGTCATTCCGGAGAGATCAGCTTTTTCTTTCCAAGCCAACTTTTCTGCTTGGCTGACTCGAATGGTGAGGTTAGTATCGCGTTTATCAGTGGTCATATTAGACAAAAAAAAAACAAATTCCTTCCCCATCTGCCTGTTGGGGGTTCTAGGGGGTGTCCCCCTGGACAGCGACACCGAGCTAGAATTCTTATAGATTCTAGGATAACGAATGTGCGAGGTGTACGCTGGCTTCCCTGACGGGAAGATGACAGACTAACACCCTAGATGGGAGCCAAATCGGTCGAATCCGACAGCTAGGGGGGTAAAAAAAGCCCGTTACTAAAAGTGACTGTACGTTACGCTGGCGTTACTCTTCGTTGTTAAGGGTTACGATACGTTATCGATTTAGGGTCAGATCCGGGTCAAAAACCGAGTCAGGGTCGCTGATCTGATAACGAATAGTGACAGGTAGTAGTATTCAGTGACGTTTAGTAACGAGTAGTGACGTTTAGTGACATTAAATAAGTATTAAGAAAATCGGGGTTTTTTAGAAAGTTGAGAGATAAAGAAAAAAAACCACGGCCTCTGTAACTAAAAAGATGGCAGTGGATGTGTTGAGTGTAAGTCATGAGGAGTGTATGAGCGAAACGTTGCATGGGGTAGACTCAATGAGTGCTGAGTTAAATGACTCTCAGGAGCTACCCATTACCCATAAGTCTGAGTCTCAGATGGAAACTGCCGTTAATCATGGTGAGCAGGAAGATAAGACTAAAACCCCTCGGAAGAGATCAAAGGGGGCTAAACCTCAGACACCGCTTAAGAAGGTCGTCGTCTGCTTTGATGTGGGGAGTTCTTTAAACAAAATTCTTTATCAAGTGGAAGGATCTGATGTTCAGTATATGGTGATGGAGCCGGAACATTTGGCGTTACCACCAGAGTCATCCGCTTCTTTACCCGTGGACTCTGGAATGGGAAGACCGGAAGATAATGCTTGGATTCAGTTTAAGAAGGGAGAAAAGTGCCATGCAGTGGGGCGTGTAGCTGATGATTTCAAAGCGTCTGTGAATTTAAAAACGTTAAAGTGGGAAATCGCTACCCCGAAGATTTTGGGAGCCATTGGAGCGATCGCTGAACGAGAAAAGTTGGGAACTGAGTTCCGTTTAGATTTAGGGGTGTTGCTGCCTTTCGGTGAGATCACTTCAACGGAACAGTTAGAGTCAGAATTAAAGTCGTCCCTGCGTGGGTTTTACTTTCGTCACCAACGGTTAAAGGTGAAGTTAGAACGATATAAGTGTGTTCCGGAAGGGAGTGGTTTGGCGATGTGGACGGGTATGAATGATCGGTCTGCTTTTACGAGAAAAAATGTCGCCTTTTTGATGTTTGGCCATCGGAATACGTCTAGTTTGTTTTTTAGGAAAGGTACGCTCTGTCGTCAACTGTGCAGTACCACTGAGCTTGGTTTTTATGATTTAACCGATAAAATGGGGCATAAAGTGGCAGGATTGGAAAGAAATGATGTCTTACGAGCGATTAAGACCCAACATAACGGTTATTGGAAACAAGGGTCTTGGCCGAAAAAAATTGCCAGTGAGATCAATTGGTCGGTGATTACTAAGTCGACGGATAAAGAACGAGCAGCTATTGAGGTTGAGAAGCTCTCAATGGCTTACGATACGAGTTTAAGGGAATATTGGGCGTTAGTGTCTGATTGGTTAAATTCGACGTTACGGCCAAAGACAGAAATTGATGGGGTGTTCTGCTGTGGTGGGGCTGCCGAATTTTTGTTGGATCTGGTGTCGGATTATTTTGAGGGCATAGAGGTGTTGATGCCCTCGGCTTGTCCTTCGGAATTAGGAGAGGCGTTAAGGATTGATAAGGAGATCAAAGAAAATAATGAGGAGTTCCTGAAACTGAATTTGATTAACCGTTTTACGGATGTTTGGGGTTTCTTTTCTATTTTCTCTGGTTATGAAGTGGAACAGAAGGAGGCGGCCTAATGGTGTCAAAAGAAACGGATAAACATATTAAACTGCGAGCTAATCCTGATTCGGGACTGGGTAAGTGTATTAGTTATTTACAGGAGAATCCTTTTAATCAACAGATGTTGGCTGCACAAACATTAGAAGCCCGTTTTTTGCCGTTTGTGATGGATAAGAATGATCCTCAGTTTCATGGCATCGCTATCCAATGTGCTGAACAATGTTTAAGTTGGGCTAGGGCGATCCAACAATATGCTTCACTGAATATGGAGTTAGAAGGAGTAAATCAGCCAAAATTTAGGGAGGGGCTGGATCATACGACTCAGTTGGCATCTGTGGCCATGGGCATCGATGATGATGAGGATGATGACCAAATATTGAATGAAGAGGAAGAAAGACGATCTCCAGGTGAGGATTTAATGACCAGTATGGGGCTTTGAGGCTCAAGTTAAACAACCTTTTTTTTGATGCAGCAGCTTTTTAGGTTTGGCTAAATTGCTGCTGAACTTCAAAATACTTTAAGTTGGTTTTTGGCACGACTAACGCACCAGTTAATTGTTTTTATCGGCTCGTTTTCATTTAATTTAATTTTTCTCAATCCTGTATCAACTCCGAAAAGTCTTCTCTCATTTAATTTTTCTGCCACTAATATCCATACATACCCACGATTTTTATAATAACTGTTATCCTCAAATTCTTCTAAAGTTAAAATAATTTTTTCTCTGGTTTTCTTTTTCCTAAATGTTTTTATGTACCAGAGTTGGTGAAGTTTACTCATCTCAACTTCGGGACTAAACTTATGGGATTTACATTGTTGATACAAAGTCCGTAATTCTTTGGTTAAATCACTTTTTAATTTTTTTCGTTCGGACAATGACAAACCTATACTAGAATGGCATTGAGGGCAAACAAAACCATTTAGATAAGGCTCGGAATATAATCGACAACTCGGACAAAAGTATTTGGAATTATCATAGTCTTTTTGGCACTCAAGACACTGAGACATTAGTTCAATTTTTAAGGCCCCACAACGGCATTTATTTGTCTGTATTAAATTGGATGGCTGTTTCAGGTTTTCAATACTCATTTTAGTCTTCTAGTTTCTTGATGGTAGTTATTTTTATTATCGGTGAAATTCAAGCCGTGATGATCTTATAGTGATTGCTCTCAAGGCTCGGTTGGTTAAGGACGGCTGTGGGTTGAGAAATCGCCCCTCATCTTGGTAGCCTTATCCAGCGATCGCCATCAGGCTTAAAGTGATCCAAGATTTTCTTGTTTAGTCCTCTAGGATTGCTTTGGCCTTTTCTCCACTTAGTAATATTTTGAGTGCTGGTTTTCAGGATCTTCTCTTGTTGCAAAATTCTCTGTACTTCCCTATCGGTGAACCTTTGAGTGGCTTCACCGACTTCAATTACATTTTTATTGTCTTCCACTCCTTCTCCCTGTAAGATGTCCTTTTTGTCTGAGGAGGGGTTAGTTTGAGGGGGAATATCTTGATTTTGGCGTGTTAAGTCTGATAATTCGGTAAAACTTAACTCTTCATCTTCTATGGTCATTCCTTCTTCTATATGAAATTCGTGTGTATTGAAAACCTCTGTTGATACGGTTAATGGTTCGGTTGTGGGGAGATCAGCTTGATAGGAGGCTATGGTTGGCTTTTGGAGTGCCATCGCTTCATTAATACGACTCCCCACTAATGACTCCACTTTAGAGTTAATAACCCTACCAAGTAACTCGACTAACTCCTTTTCCTTTTCTGACTCTACTGTACCGTTACTAACTCCTTTGAATAACGACTCTAGCTTATTCTCTATCAGTGACTCTATAGTGGAGTTGTCTAGTAACTCTACTTGAGTCACGGCATTACTAGGGGGATTAACTCCACTTTCATGATTAGGATGTAATGGCATAGCACGGATAGCCCTGCTGATGATCTGAGATTTGCTCACCCGATAATTGCCGGCTAACTCCCCTAGTAGCTGAAAGTCCAGATCGTCTAAATAGGCTGAAACCTTGTTTTTATCAGTTGCCATTGCTTTTAACTCCTAAGTAACTCTTTAATAACTCTACCTTATTTTAACTCTATTATAACGGTAGTAACTCTACTTATGACAGGCTAAATAACTTTACTATGAAGTTAGTAGAGTTACTTGTGTTTTAGGTTGGGGTCAAGCTAGTGAGGTTAAAGTAGAGTTACCTACCCAGAACAGGACAATGGGATGGAGAGACAAAAATCTTTTGGCTGGTGCTATAGCCACAAAAAGCCAATGGTGTCCCTTCCATTGAGAGAAAAAAGATTATTTCAACAAACGAATAAACCCTGCTTGCTCAAAATGTATATCATTAGTTAAGGCTTCTAATATCCCTCTTTCCTTCATAATAATAAAACTTGAACAATCGACTAAACTCCATTCCTTATCCTCCCGACTAGCCAATAAAACCCAGGCATCATCATCTTTCTCTTGATCAATATGGATAATATCAACATAAGGGGATTGTTTTATACTATTGACAAAGCTAATAATTTTAGGACGAGGGATTCTTAACGGACTGGTTAATAAAGCCACTACCTCAGTGATTACATAGTTGCTGGTAATTAACCGTCTTTTTTGTTGTTTTGCCTCACGATATAACTGCACCATTAACTGATGATAGGGTTGACTTTTATCAACTAAATTCCCCCACCCAGACGTATCAACAAAGATTTCTAACATCTTGATTATTATTCAGATAAAGACTTTCCAAAATAAGCATCATGGTTTTCTGTCCAGTCGGGAAGCTCACTATTAAATGCCCCTATAAACTCCTCTACTGGGTCATCTTCTGTATTCTTAATCATAGTTTGTAAATATTCAATCATTAAGTCTTCTGGCTTTTTTCCCGTTTGATTGGCCTTTTCTAATAGAGGAGAATATAAATGATCAGGAAGATTTAAGGTAACAGAATGAGTCATATTTCATTACCATTATCATTCAATGGTTTCAGGGGACTAATCAAATTCTAGGTCATTATGGCTCTGATGACTCTGTATGGGACAATTAAACGTGAGAATTTTGTCTTGAACGTTCTATAAAGTTTCCTTAGCCAAGGGTTGGGTCATTATGGTTAGTCTGATTGAGCGCGATCTACATTCTGCTGAAAATCTCAAATTAACTCAACCCATACCCGTTACCCTGCATCCGGCGAGCGTCTATTTATCGGGGTTATCAGAAGGGAGTCGTCGCACCATCCGCTATTCTCTTAATACTATAGCGTCGTTATTAACGAATGGGGATTGTGATGCGGATACGTTAGATTGGTCTAGGCTGCGTTACCACCATACGGCTGCGGTGAGGGTGGCTTTGTTGCAAAAGTTGGCTCCTGTGACGGCGAATAAGATGCTCTCTGCGTTGCGACGGGTATTATTAGAAGCCTATCGCTTGGGGTTGATGGCTGCTGATGATTATCAAAAAGCGGTTGATTTTCCCAATATTCAGGCTGAACCGGAATTACGGGGGCGATCTCTTGATTCAGAGGAAATTAGGGCGTTGTTGGGGACTTGTGGAGAGGAGAGTGCGATGGATATTAGGGATGCTGCCATTATGGTGATGCTGCGAGGGACGGGAATACGTCGCCATGACTGACAACTTAAGACTGTAAGCCAGATGTCAAGCCAGTTTCGCCTCACAAGCTTAATTCCAAAAATCAGCTAGAAATCGAGAAAAAAGGTTAGCGGACAAAATCCGCTAACCAAAAACACAAAATTTTCCTCTTTTTATTTTCTAATTGACCGAAATTTTGAGAATTCTTTCCCTTAATAACTATTCATTTCCCCCTCGTTTTCAAGATTGGTTGTCAAAACTAACCTCAACATCAGATGGCATAAGTTAGTGATTTAGCTGAAAAGAAAAACTCCGAAGTATTTCGTTGTTTTTCTGGAAACGATGCTATAATTAACTTAGTATTGTTTTTTCTTTTCTGTTTGACAATTCCTAAATCTTTATTTTCAGGAGCAGCAAAATATTTCACAGGGTCTGTCGCTTCCCCTTTTTGATTAGCTACTCCAAAATGATAAAGACCACGATAAATCATTTCTAATGAAATGCGGTCAAAGGGTAAAGAAAGTTCATCAGCTACGGCATCTCCCAAGTCAATTAAAATGGCATAAAATAGCCATGTTCCCCATATCTGTAGTTTGACTCCATTAATAGAACCAACCCACAAATAACTCAAACCTAAAAGACGTTTAACTGTATTAAATGCTTCCTCAATTCGCCATCTTTTCCCATATAAATCAGCTACAACGTAAGGAGGTAAAATCTCAGGCTCTAAAACCGAGGTTAGATAAGAATGCCAAACTTTTCCCGACTTCACTTCAACCAAACGTAAGGTTACATAAGGTGTTCTTTTAGTGCCAGAACCTAGTCTTATCTTACGGTCACGGAGAGAGTAACTCTCTGTAAAAACTTCTAATACTTGTATAGCTGCACGTTTTTTTAGACGAGTTATAAAATGAATTTTTCTATCAATTAATCTCTGCCAAAAAGAAAAATGATAAAAGCCTCTATCTAATAATAATAACGTCGAAGCTCTTACTATTCCTAATAAATCTTCTTCAAATTTTGTATCATTTGTTTTCGGATTTTCTTTAAACCAAATTTCTACAGGTAATCTAGTCATTAAATCAACAACTACCCCAATTTTTCCAGCTAATTGACCTTTAGGAACATCTTCAAGACTTTTAAGTTTTTTAAACAAAGCTTCGAGAGTTGAGCCATCCGCTATCCAAATTTTTTCAAATCTTGTTAAAGTAAATTGAACACTTTCTGGGAGTGGACGATGATTTCTTTGATGCCATTTTTCCTTTAATAATGGTACTATTTCTTTAAAAACTCTTTCAAATAACTCTGCCGGAAAAGTTAAAAATCTATTTGATAAAGCTTGTTGAGTAACTAGAGTGCGATCGCACCACAAAAAACCTTCTCTTCCTAATATTCTTGTTAATTCTCTGACTCCTGCAACGTCTCGCCACAACATTGTTAACACAGCGGCCACCATTAACGGAAGTGTTAATATTCTGTCCCGCAAACCCAATTGACGACAATATTTTCTCTGGTTGGCGATCGCATCGCTTAACAAAACTTCCAGTTGCCCTGCGATCGCCTCATCTTCTTGCATGGGGCGTTGTTGTCTTTTAGCATGGTCACGGTTCGTTTTTCGACTCATTGAAGTTAATTATGGCTTATCACTTCTTATTTTAGGATAAAATTATTTCTTTCTTCCCCATCTGCCCAAAATCCCTCTTTAACACCTCTTGACATCTGTTTCATTATCTTAACTTGTCACCAATGATACGTCGCTCTGAGTTGGTGAAGTTAGAATTAAGGGATTTTGAGGAGAGTACAGGGGAGGTGTTGGTGCGTAAGGGTAAACGGGGGAAAAGTCGACGGGTTTATTTGCCCCTAGAGGCGATTTCCTATATTCAGCGATGGTTAGGGGTGCGAGGGGATGAAGAGGGATGTTTGTTTTGTCGTATCCATCGAGGGGGTCATCTAAAGTTAGGCCAGATGCACTCGGATACGGTCTGGCGGATTATACAGAAACGGGCAAAAATGGCAGGGATTGAGTCGTTTTCCCCTCATGATTTTCGTCGGACGTTTTGTAGTGATTTATTGGATGCAGGAGTGGATCTTGTCACGGTGCAGAAGTTGGTGGGTCATAGTTCTCCCACGACAACGGCTAAGTATGATCGACGGGGTGAGGAGACGAAACGACGGGCAGTGCAAGTTTTGTCAATTTAAGTGATCACCAAAGTAATCCGATAAAAATAACTTGAACTGAAAATCGCTGAAAGCCTTATTTGACAGAGGATGCAGCAGGCAGTATATCAGTTCTGTGTCCATGTAAGGGGTTGCTCTATGCCTGCGACCGCATTAATAACGGAAAAGGGTATTAGCTAAACAACTTTATTTGTTCTTCAAAAGAACTGACATAAGCTTTCGCCACAATAGCTATACTAACATCCCCTCCTGACTCTGCTTGTTGAAGAGCTTGTTCTAGAGAGTTATTAGTAAAAATTAGAGCATTAAACAGATTAAATATTGTCTCTACAAGAATATTAAGACGGTTGGAAAGTTGCTCTGCCAGCCTTAGAGTATAATTTAGCCGAGCTACTTTATTCTCAAAACGACTAAGTTGAGTGGAAAGTTCGGCAATGTCTTGCTCAATCAACCTTTGACGTGCTATCAAATTTGCAATTTGTACTATGAAGTTGATAACAGGGAAAGAAGCCAGTTCTATCCGCCTTCTAATTAAATCATCACGTATAGCTCTTTGAGAAGATAATTGGGCTTGTGCTGTTCTTATTTGTCCTCTTAATTCGTTTGTTTCTGAAAAAAAACCTTGCTGAACTCCTAACATTAGCTCTCCATATTTGGTGACATCATCCTTGACATCTGTACTCCTTGAAATTATCTCCTCTAAGACCAAAGAAAGTTCCTTCAAAATTTTTGATACTTCCAATGAGGCATTGGTATTACCCGCTTGCCACGCATCCAAGTTAGATTGCAAAGGACTTCGTACAGTATCATATCTTCTGACAAAACCCTCAATAGTATTAACATTGTCCACTAGCTGAGGTTTGTAATCTTGTGTAAAGCGTGCGGCATTTTGCTGTAACCTGACAGCACTTGCCGGAAGTCCAGGAGTGGCGACAATTGACTGAGCGATTTGTTCAACTAGATTAATCAAAGCTAATGTATTCTGCATTTCTTTTCTGTTTTTAGGAGTTTTCTGAACAATTAATTCATTGACAGACTGACAAGTCACCAGAGCAAATGGTCTTAAAATGAATTCCGCTAACTTATACATGGTTTAGATGAGTTTGCTCTGGTGATAACACTAAGCAGCTTGTGCAAATCGGTTTATTATATCCACAAGGGGTAGGGGGTTACCATCCGCATCCGTTGGGTTTTCTACCATAACCCCCGTCATTTGTCGTTCAATTGTGTTTATCGTTACACCTACCTGATTCCATTGGTCGTAAGCACTATTAAGATAAGCTTGCACTACTATGGGAACTTCATCGAAATCACTCGCATTCTGAAGAGAAGTTTGAACCTCTCCTAAGTTCTCACCAAGGAAATTCCAGCTATTAAACATATTGTTGACCTCTGTCGCAGCTTGCCTTGCCTGTTCATTGAGGGGGTTTAATGATAATTTCAGATCCTCAAGGAATTTGACATTGTCCTTCAACTGCTGCTCTTGTACCAAAAGGGCCGACTTTGCCCGTTGCAAGTTAGAAAGAACAATAGACGCTGCCGTCAGTCCAGCCACTCCTGCAACCACAAAACCTACACCTACTTTAACAAGTGGGATGGTCAGTCCGCCTGATAGGATAGAGAATGTACCACCAATAAAGATCAATATAGTACCCCCTATAACACCTATACTACTTATTGCAATTCCAGCAATTGCACCGTTAATTTGTCCGTCAAGGTTAGATATTTGATTTCTAAAAGAAGCTAGGACTCCCTCATCACCTTCTGTTCCTTGAATGAGAGTCGTAGCTCGACTGATGCTTGTCTGGAAATTAGAAATGTCTTCGTTTAACCCTACCCGAAAGGTGTCAAGTTCATTGGCAACTGTCTTGGCATCCGCCATTCTACGGTCAGTGTCATTCTTAAGTTGTCCAACAAGTGTCAGAACATCATTTCTAGCTTGGTCACTGCCTTCGCTCCAATCGTTGAGTCGTTGTATAATCAATGGCTGAAAACCCTTAAATTGGTTAGAAAAGCCACGGACTTGAGAAAGAACGCCAATTATCTTCGGCTGGATAGAATTTAGGTAACTCGAGGCATTACCCTTAGCCAACATTAAATTTCCCTTAATATCAGGAAAATCCATGAGCAACTCTGTCTCAGGGATAATAAACGTTGGCTGTTGAAGTACCTGAAGGGCATAACCTTGAATAATTAAACCCGATGAAGCAGACATCTGTGCTGCCTTACCCAACTTTTGAATACCGGAATCAGTAGCTCTTAATGAATTATTAAGCAAACGTAAATTACTCATGACAACTCCTTATTTTTTGAACGTTAAAATAAACACCAATTAGCTAAGAGATTCCTCTGCAATCACAACATCTGTAATATCTGTAATGTCTTCCACCTGTTTCACAGAGACAGTGGTTAACGTAACTTCAACATTATTAGTTCTTCTAGCCACAAGGTTCCAAGAATTGGCAGCAAGTCTCAAGGAAGACTCAATGGAGAAGACATCATTAATATTAGCCCTCTCAACTAATGCTTTAAAATCCCTAATGCCCATCAGAACATTAGACCACTCATTACTAATTGCACTGATGCTTTCGGAAATATCGCCAACGGATTCAGCTAAAATTTGAACCTGACCTCTTATATGCTCTAAAGTCAGTATCGTTGAATTTAGTTCGGCTGTTTGTTGATACAAATCTATTAGCTTTCTGTTGTTATCGGCTAGCTGAGTTGCCTGGTTTGTCAAGGCGGTAGTACCAGTTGCTACTAAGCCTACCCCTGCCAGGACAACTGACACTGAGTTAGCTCCTGCCGGTAAAGTTCCAACAGAGCCTACTACAATAACAACTGCTCCACCTACAATAACTAAGGAAGAAACAACTATGCCAGCAATTTGGTTGGTAATTTTTCCTTGGATATCTCTAATTTGCTCTTGAATCTGTTTAAGAGTACCAGTTTCGTCTGTGATAGCTTTCTCTGCTCTGTCAAGGAGTTTTTTTAGCTCCTCCTCATTATTTTTAACTCTCTGTTGATAGGTTCCAAGAGTGTTTGTAAGTTCCTGAACTGAGTTAAGTTTCTTCTCGGCATCAATTTCCAATATATTTAGGAGTTGATTAATCTGTGATCTGGCAATCTCATGAGTCGATTCATTGGAGAAGAGCGGCAACAAAGATTCAATTGCTTGTGAAAAAGCTCTATATTGAGTAGCGTATCCATTGATTCCAGCGATAACATCAATTAGAGAACTTGTTAATCTACTAAAATACTCCTGAGCATCCTTTTCTGCTTGTTCTTGCTGTTGTCTAAGTTTCTCAAGAATAAGAGCTAGTTCTTGATCCTCGATGTTACCAGCTACAAAAACCTCTTGCTCTAAGATAAGAGTCGAATAAACTTGAGTCGTCAGCATCGCTCCACCTAGTTGCGAAACACTTGTCTCCATTAAGGTAGTTGCTAACGGATTATCCTGATCTCTTGAAAGCCTATATATTTCGCTAACAGTTGGCATTTTGGAAAATCTCAAAACTCTAAAATTTAACATTTTTTCCGATTTTAGTCGAAAAAACCGATGAAAATAATCATAATTAACGTTCCAGGAAAACACAACCTAAGTTTACGAACTTAAGCAAGAAGTTAAGCTTCAGTAACGTGACGTGAGTTCGACGGAGGAGACAAACTACTTTGAACTTGCCAGTATCGCCAGGACAATCGTATTTAATTTCGGCAAAAGAAGGCTGTACCTGGTTTTTAGCCGTCTAAGGGAAGTTCGTATTAGTCCGCGATCGCTCAAAATATAATGCGATCACTAATAAATAAGTTTTCCAGTCAATGCAGGGTTATTTTAAAATAGTAGAATCCATCAAACTTTTTAAGTTTGATG
>JASJDD010000111.1 GCA_030065735.1 Crocosphaera sp. | reverse complement strand
TCATCAAGAACCACCAGAATAACGATGCTTCGCCTTTATTTATTGGTTTCGCTAACCCCATCTAAATCACAGATTTTAGATGGGGACTGCGCGAAACGATTTTGTTCAAAACTTAAATCGAAGACAGAAGTTAACTTAAAAATTTATGAAAAAGATTTGAAAGTATTTTTGCTCAATTATACTCAGAATAAAGACATAACAGAACTATTAAATCGTTTGGATGATTATTTCATGGTTTAAACCAATAAAATTAGTGTGAATTTTGATAACTCAAAACAGTATTTTGTAACAACATTGCTACCGTCATCGGTCCAACACCCCCAGGAACCGGCGTAATATAACTGCTAACTTGAGCAACAGAATTAAACTCAAAATCCCCGACTAACTTAGAACCCCCATCCTCTGTGATAATACGATTAATACCCACATCAATAGCTACTGCACCAGGTTTAACCATGTCCCCTGTAATTAAATTGGGTTTACCCACCGCAGCGATGATAATATCTCCTTGACGGGTCATTTCCCCTAAGTCGGGAGTACGAGAATGGGCGATCGTCACCGTTGCATTCTTTTCCAACAACATCAAAGCCAACGGTTTACCCACCAAAATACTGCGTCCCACCACTACAGCCTGTTTTCCAGCCACCTCTAGGTTATACTCTTCTAATAAACGCATCACCCCCGCCGGGGTGCAACTGCGTAACCCTTCCTCACCTCGCATTAAATGACCGAGGTTCATGGGATGTAGGCCATCGGCATCTTTTTCAGGGGCGATCGCATGGAGTAACTTGACCGTATCTAAATGGGGAGGTAAGGGCAACTGTACTAAAATACCGTCTACCCGTTCATCTGCATTCAATTGCTGGATTAAAGCTTCTATCTCTTCTTGTGGGGTTTGGGCGGGTAAATGACGACCAAAGGAAGCAATTCCCACTTTAGCGCAAGCCTTTTCCTTATTACGAACATAAACAGCACTAGCTGGGTTATCTCCTACCATAATAACCGCTAAACCAGGAGGACGACCGATATTGCCTTGTAACGTTTCAACGGTTATTTTTAATTCTCCCTGAATTTTTTGCGCTAATGCTTTACCGTTTAACAAAGAAGCAGTTTCAGAAGACATAGATAACATAATAAATTTGGAACGCAGGAGTAGTTTATGGTGTCCTATTGCTTAGCCTATCTCAAGACAATCAATTTCACCGTACTCGTCATGAAAGTTTTAAACATTCGAGGGGTTCATGGTGGTATTTTTTCCCTTCTGGTTGGAGGTCTGATCGGTTGTACCCCGATGAACTATTTAGGGTTAGCACAACCCTCTGTTACCCCCATTGGGGAATTGTCCTCCCAACCCTCCACCGAAACCCCTTCCGAAGAACCAATCATTTATTTAGAGGGAAAAGTCGTTGATCGTGCGCCTTTTATGGGTAGTGGTTCCTATCAACTGCAAGATCAAACAGGGACTGTCTGGGTACTCACCAATGGCCCCTTACCTCAAACGGGGGAAACCGTACAGATCACAGGAAAAGTTACCTATCAATCTATTTCTGTCGGTGGTCAAGATGTGGGAGAGTTGTATATCCTAGAGGTTGAAAAATTAGAGGCCAATGGCCCGGATAACACCTCAACGGTTCAACCTGTGGTTGATACTGAAGTTAAACCTGTTTCTAAACCCGATCCTAATGAGTTTCTCCTCCCCCACAAACGCAACCCCAAATAATGTCCGTTCCGTTGCTTTGGCTATTCTGCATCAAGATGGTCAGTTTTTGATGCAGTTACGGGACAATATTCCGACGATTATTTATCCCGATCGCTGGGGTTTTTTTGGGGGTCATCTCGAACGCGGAGAAACCCCAAAAATAGGGGTTAAACGAGAAGTGTTAGAAGAGATTAATTATCAGATTGAAAATCCGATTTTTTTCTGTCGTTATGATGATGAGGTAGCGTTGCGCTATATTTTTCACGCCCCGTTAACAGTACCTATCAACAATTTAATCTTACAAGAAGGGGCAGACTTAGGGTTAGTTTCTCCTGACGCTGTTAAAAAAGGACAATGTTATTCTGAGAAACTCGGGGAAGTTCGTCCCTTGGGGAAAATTCATCAACAAATTTTGCTAGATTTTATGAGTAGTTTGAGTTAAGGTTTATTGCATGAGTGCCTCTTGCCTTTTGGCTATCCTCACTAGAAGACTTTTTCCGCAAACCCTAGTTACTGAATTTAATCATGGATTATAATTCCCCAAAAACTCAAAGACAACAAAAAGCCATAAAACAAGCAAGAAATGTTTTTCTTTTGTTGTTAGCCACTGGTTTATCCATCGGCGTTCTTGTCTCTATTGGCGTTGTTAAACTGATGAACTATTTTGGATTAACAGAAAAAACCAATCAAATAGAAACTATCCAAGAAAAACTTAATTAATAAAATACTTTGACCCAAATCAGTTTATCCGATAGTTACCAGTTTGGATCATGAGTTAAATCCCAACATTGTTCTTCATACCAAACCCCTCCATCTCGTTTTTCACAATCTTCCTTTGTGTTAATATAAGGAATAAGAGCAGGTTGATTATTGTCTGATTCCCTTGGTAGTTGAACCTGATTAAGTCCTAGGCCAATTAACTGTGCTATGCCAAAAGTTGCTACCCCACCAGCAACAATAGCAATGACTAATTCTGCTGCACGACGAGTTAGTTTTGTTTGGTTGATTTCTGTGTTAAGATGAGTCAGTTGTTTCTCAACTTTTTCTTGGCTTTGACGTAACTGTTTAGCTTGAGACAGTAAACGAGTTCGCAGGGTTTCTAAATCAGATTTTGAGTGAGAATTGTGTAAACTTTCAATAGTCGTTAATAAATCTTCATTGCTATTAAGTAACTGTACTACATTCTCATTCAGTTTTTCTAGTTTCTGACTAACCACTTGACCTAAATTAATGGCTATTTTAGCCACTAAACTATCATTTTGTTCTCGTAACTCTCGTAAAGTTTCCCGTTGAAAAACAAAAATTTGACAGGGGGTTAAGGTTCTCACTGTTGCTTTGCGAGGCCGTTGTAGAAATATACCCATTTCCCCTAATACTGAACCCGCCTTTTGTTGAGCAACTTGTCGCGGTTGCTGCCCAGATATCCCTTTTAACACTTCGGTTTCTCCTTCCAGTAAAACAATTAACGCATCGCTAGTTTCTCCCTCGCGCATTAAAATAGTACCTCTGTCAACCGTTTTCATCGTGCCTATTTCGGCTAACCGTTGTAACTCTTCATTCTTTAAGTTTTGACCCAGAGAAGTCTCTTGAAGAATTTGATAAACTTTCCTTAATTCCATGTTAAACAATTAACTAATAAACCTTACATTATTAATAGTAACTATAATCAATTTTTTGATATTAGGGAGTCACAAAATTATCTCGTTTTTTTCAGGAAACAGGGAACAATAAACCATTGATCCCTGACTGGCAAGTCTTAAGCAACACGAGGTAACATCTCTTCCCCAAGAACAACCTCATAGTAGCGTCTCAACTGATGAGTAGCCGCGGCCCATCCCCATTTTTCTGCTTCTTGTCGGGCATTGTTGCGTAACTGTTTCCGTTCCTCTGTGGCTGCTAAAAGGCGTTTTGTCGCGATAATCGCCCCATTGGGGTCTGTTGGTTCAAATAGATAACCATTCACCCCATTCGTAACAATATCAGGTATTCCCCCAGAATTAGCTGCTATCACCGGACATCCAGCCGCCATCGCTTCTAATAAAACTAAGCCCAACGTCTCCGTTGTCGAAGGGAACACAAACGCATCCGCCGAAGCAAAAGCGGAAGCCAATTCTAAGCCCTGTAGGTAGCCGATAAAATGGGTTTGAGTCCCTGCAAAATGCGCCTCTAACGCCTCCCGATGAGGTCCATCGCCAACAATCGCCAAATGTGCCTCTGGGATGTCTTCTAAGACAGGTTTAATGCGCTCGATTTGCTTCTCTGCTGAAACCCGTCCCACGTAGAGGAGTAAGGGGTTTTTCGGGTTGCCTCCTGATAAACGCGATCGCATTTGTTGTGAAGCTAAATAGGGTTGAAACATCTCTGTATCTACCCCTCTCTGCCATAGGTCTACCCGTTCAATATCATGACTTTCTAAGGCTTCTACCATAGCCGTTGAAGTACAGAGGTTTAAACGGGCTTGGTTATGGGCTAATTTTAGCAGTTCCCAAAGTAACCCTTCTAAGGAACCTAAGCCATAATGTTGTAAATATTGGGGTAAATGAGTGTGATAAGAAGCCACTAAGGGAATATTGAAGGTTTTAGCATAATAAATTCCCCCTAATCCCAAAACCGCAGGATTAACCACATGGATTAAATCAGGTTTAAATCGTTCTAATGCTTTGCCCACTTTAGGGGTAGGAATGGCTAATTTCAACTCAGGATAGAGAGGGAGAGGAATGCCTTTAACTCCATGAATTTTGGCTCCTTTATATTCTCTTAACCCACCGTCAGGGGAAAAAACGAAAACCTGATCGCCGTTACGTTGTAAATGGTCAACTGTATGCCGTAAACGGGTAACAATACCATCAATTTTCGGTAAAAAAGTTTCTGTGAATAAAGCAATTCGCATAGGATTTTCAATTCCAAGGATAACCATAAATATAGTAGGCGATCACGGGTCATTTGAGTTATGGTTATAGGGCCGTTGCACCATGGCCATCTCACCCCTACCTCAATACTACTTGGTTAAGCTGGAAAACTTGTTTATATGGGGAGTGTGGGAGGTGTGGGAGGTATGGGAGGTGTGGGGAGAATTAAGCTTGATACATGGTTTTTTCTTCCCACCCTTCCCTCTCTTCCCTCTTTTCCCACCCTTCCCTCTCTTCCCCCTCTTCCCTATCCCGCCTTAACAACAGAAAATCTTGAAAACCTACGCAGTATTGACCCCTACCTATAGACACATAAGAACCTACGGAGACACAAGGAACAATTGCCATCAAAAAAGGGGGGATTTCTCCTCCCCTAACTGGTGGTAATTAAAGCGAAAAATCAGACACTAATGATTAATAAGCACCGTTATTTTTGGGAAATACGATCACTCCAATGGTTTTGAAGATGATCCAGAGATCCATTAACCAATTGCGATAATTAACGTAGTAAACATCAATTTGAACTCGCTGGGGATAAGGAATATCATTTCGTCCCGAAACTTGCCATAATCCTGTAATTCCAGGGCGAATGGTGAGGACTTTTTCAATCTTAGTACCATATTTACACAATTCTTCAGGCACGAGGGGTCTCGGTCCGACCACACTCATGTCCCCTTTGAGGACATTCCAAAATTGTGGAAATTCATCTAGACTGGTCAGACGAAGAAATTTCCCAATCCATGTAATGCGGGGATCTTCTCTGAGTTTAAAGTTATCTTCAAACTCAGCCCGCATTTCTGGACAGTTAGCCATCATGGTTTCTAGAACCTGATCCGCATTCTGAACCATGGTGCGGAATTTGATACATTTAAACTTTTTAAAGTTTTTTCCCGCTCTCTCTTGGCAATAAAAAATCGGTCCTGGGGAACTCAGAGCAATTAATATCCCCAACAGTAGATAAAGAGGGGAAAAAATAATCAGTACCGATAGGGAAAAGACGATATCAAACGTTCTTTTGACAACTTGATCGTTCAGTATCCCTCTTGAGAGAGGTTTCTGCTCAATTCTTTGGGAAACTAAGGTGGGTAAACCTCTTCTTGTTAAAGCTTGTATCGCCTTAACAGCAATAAATTGGCTATTAGCAGTCATCTTACTCCTTCACATCACATCACACCACACTAATCATGATCTTAAAGCTCAATGAAACAAATCATAGCAATAGAGATCACATTAATCGAAAATTTGGTTATCGAACTGTTTGAGAAAAGTCCTGATAACACTGTTCTAAGAACGCCAGATAAGACGTTTCAAAGACTTTGGGAGTAAATTTCGCCGCTTGGTGACGGCAACTCTCTGGATTAATCTGATGCTGAAACTGACAGAAAGTTTCAACAGTTTCTACGAGAGCTTTATGGGTTTGAGGGAAAAAGAACATTCCTGTCCCTTGATCCTTATTTTGACGAATATCAACTACGGTTTCTAAGGCACCACCACCTCCATAAGCAATAACTGGGGTTCCACAGGCTTGGGCTTCTACCAAGGCAATACCAAAGTCTTCACAGGCAGCATAGACGAACGCTTTGGCTTGAGTCATATATTGCTCTACCACTTGATTGTTTTGCGCTCCGAGGACTTTGATATTTGCTTGAGCCATTTGGCGAATTTTCGGCAGATCAGCCCCATCACCAATAATAATTAAAGGATAACCTAATTGATTAAAAGCTCGCACGATTAAGGCGATTTTTTTATAACTAACTAATCGAGAAACGGTTAGGTAAAAGTCCTGTTTATTGGGGTTAAAGGAAAATCTCTCGATATTCACAGGAGGATAGATGACTTTAGCCTCCCGTCGGTAACACCGCCAAATACGACGGGCCGTATGATGGGAGTTGGCAATAAAATAATCAACACGGTTAGCCGAAATCACATCCCATTGTCTAAGACGATGCAGTAAGTAACGGGTTAAAATTCCTGGTAATCCTTTTCCTGCCTGAGAATGATTGAGATAATCAAAGGTTAAATCCCAAGCATAGCGCATCGGGGTATGACAGTAACAAATATGGAGTTGTTGGGGACTGGTTAAGACTCCTTTAGCCACTGCATGGGAAGAGGAAAGAATCACATCATAATCTCGTAAATCTAACTGTTCGATGGCTAAAGGGAGAAAAGGCAAATATTTCTGCACGCCATTTCGAGCTAAGGGAAAATTTTGTAAGAAGGTACGACCAATAGAACGGCCATAGAGATAACTCTCAGGGTTAGTCGACTCAAAGTCAATTAAGGCATATACATCGGCTTCAATATGCTTTAAAATCTCTTCAACGACTAATTCTGAACCCCCTGTCGCTTTGGGGGTTAACCACTCATGGACTAGGGCGTATTTTATAGCATTGTTCATTTACCGAGAATTTTCTCCCTTTAGAATCCCCTTTCATTTATGCAGGGGAGAAGTCAACCTTATTAGTTTTATCACGATTACTCATTTATTTCTATTGATTCGTTGTTTAATAACTATTGTATGATCGCAATAGTATTTGAGTTGAAAGATCATTATGTTGGTTGGGACCACTGAAGCAGCAAAACGCTTAGGAATTTCTGGTGCAAGACTCCGCATCTTACTCAAAGAAGGAAGAGTCAGAGGGGCTTATAAATGTGGGAAACTATGGATGATTCCTCTGTATAATGGGCTTCCTATTATTGTCAAACGAAAACGAGGCCCTCAAGGAAAGTGGAACACTACCTATATTCCTGCTAAAAGTGTGATTCATGTTAATCGTCATAAAATTGACAATAATCGTCATTTAATGGAAAAATATCCAGATTTAGTGAAGAATAACCAAGATATATCCAATCTAGCCCCTGTTCTTTCTGTGAAACTTCGTCAGACCAATCATTACGGTCATGAAATGCAAGTTAATGGCCCTTGTTGGGTTGTTTATCGTCCTGATTGTCCAAGGGGTTGTGGTGCCACAGTGTGGATTGAAACCTTTGCTTCGGTTGATGTAATCAACCATCAACTCTGAAATCAGGATGCGATCACATCTTTGTGTATGTCCCCTAAATATCAACAATTAAGCTTGTTTTGCAAGAGAATCACCGCCCTTAAACGGAGTGAAGAGCGGCGAGAATGTCAGCTAAACCTGATAACTCTCTTCAGGAGTTCCTTCATGAACCGTTTTAACCCATTTTAAGCGTTTAGGACGAACGGACATCCGTGCAGTGACACAGGGCATAATAATTAACCAGTGCATCATATACAGGGTTCCCCGTAAGGTTTGCCACCCTAAACAAAAGATATCCAAAAAGCTAAACTTTTCTTGAGTTTGGATACGACGTAACCCTGTAAACATCCCCCAAAAAGACAGAGATAACATTAACCCTGTTAACGGACCTAGCAAGGGTAAACGATGACGGGTAATAATCATCATCAGATCAGGAATAGCTGCGGTAGGAAGAAGATACTGCATCAAAATAAAGGAGATCAAATCAAATTTTTTTCCTAACCCCATAGGTTGATTAACAATAAACCGCCAATAATCTAAATACCGTTGATAACCCCCTTCAGCCCAACGGTTTCGCTGATGCCATAATGCTTTAGCTGTGGTCACGCCTTCTTCTTCAACCGCAGGATGGTTTAAAAAGCCAATTTTCCAATTATCCAAGTGCAAGCGCATGGTTAAATCTAAATCATCGGTGATGGTTTGTTCGTTCCATCCCCCACAGCTAATTAAGGCACTACGGCGCACAAATTGACCGTTACCCCGTAATTCTCCAATACCACCGAGAGCTATGCGTTTTTGTTGAAAAAAGCTGTCTAACGCCATTTCTGCTGCTTGTCCCTTGGTCCAGAAGTTTAAGGGTTTATTGGCGATCTGTTTTCTGACTTGAACGGCCCCAATGTCTTTTTGATTAAATAAGGGAATCACCCGCTTTAATAAGTCTGGAGACACTTTAGCATCCGCATCAAACACCGCGATGATATCCCCTTGGGTTTTGGGAAACACACCATTTAACGCCCCAGACTTACCCCCTTGGGCCCCGGCTGGACGATGAATCACATTGAGTTGGGGATATTGTTGGCTTAAGCGATCCAAAATTTCAGGGGTTTGATCCGTACTATGATCATCAACAATCCAAAGATCGTATTTTTCGGTGGGATAATCTAAATTGCATAATTGCTGTACTAATTTACCGATAACCGCTTCTTCGTTTTTTGCTGCTACTAATAAAGACACAGAAGGGGACTGTTGTAAATTTTCTCCTGATAAGGGTTCTGGAATGGGATCAGGTTGAGCGACAATGAGACGAAAAGCTTGTATGGTGAAAACAGTGGTTAAAGCGATAATGACCCATGTTCCCCAAGCAATTAGATGGAGACTCATGACAATAGCCCAAACCGCCATCAAGACAAAGGCTGCTTTTTTCCGTCTTCCCGATAACCCCTGAAAAAAATCGCTTCTAAACTCTTCTTCTTCGTCTTCAGGGTCAGACCATTCTGATAATAGGGAACTGATGGGGTCTAAGTTGTCTGATTCGTCGTTGTCTATCCAATAGTTTTTTGTCATAATTCAAGGGTTACTTTTAATGTTGTTTTTTACTAGCAAGAATCCCCAGTAAAGTTTTAAAAGAAATTCATAACAATTATGAGTTTACCTGATCAAATTCAGGATCATCAAGAACAGAACCAAGCTTATCAACTAAAGAATAGTAACGAACATTTATACTATCAAGAGTTTGATTCAAACGATCATTATCGAGATAATAGGGTCTAAAACCTGGCTTTTTAAAGACGTTCGGCGAAGACTTCGGCGTGAGCTCAGTCGAACGCTCAGTCGAGCCGCGAAAAGTTTTTGGAGCGAGGCATAAATATAAATCCTCGTTACAAAAACAACTTCTGTGCGATAGCGCATGGTAGTAGTGAGGAACTTCTGACTTCTGACTTCTGACTTCGTTAACAGTCTGCAAGCGTTGAATGTCTTGCTGAGATCAACTAAGCTCAGATTGCTTAGCGTTCCTGAAACCTACCAGTTAATGTTCTAACGCTGATCTTCCTTGTTTTCCGAGACGAATGAATAAAAAATAAGCAAAATAGAGGACATAAATCGATAATCCCAGTAAACCGACAAATCCCATAAAACCAGGGGTGGCATCTCCATGAACCATTGACCAATAACCAACTGGTGCTTCTATCCAAACTTGACAAAACGGCGTTTCTAAACTGTTTTGGGACATAGCACAGGAGAGAAAGGGAACATGAATGATGGCTCCGATACTGCCGTACACTGTGATAGCCCAACGCCAGGAAGTTACCATCAATTTCAGGAAACTCCCAGGTAAATCTTTGATTTCATCGTTCAAATCAACCCAAAACCATAAAGAAACAGGGATGAAGATACGGGCGGATAAAGCAGTTATAAACCCGAGTTGTCCGCAAAATGCCTCAAAAGCAGAATTGGAATTCTCTCCCACCCAACCAGGAGCTAATAAATAAACCGTAATCAATAATAAACTAGCTACCCGCCAATAAATGATTAATAAACGTCCAATAGCATCAACTTGTTTGAATAACGCCCAAATACTTAAAATTAGGGGTATAATGACTGTAAATACTAGAGCAAGTCGATAATCGGTCCAGATGAAGGGTTGAAACCAAAGGTCTTCCATAACGGTTGTTGATTGTGCGAAAAATGCTTCAATTAGTTTAAGATTTTTTGGCTTTAATTACTACCAATTGGGGAGGACTGTGGCCCTCCTTTTGTTATCTCAAATGTTCTTTATGTCTAGGATAAGCTCCGAGTCTTTCTTTTATCTAATAATTCTAACCCATTCAAAAAAGTTCGGCTACTGCGATTATCCGTAATTGATTTTGGATAACGAACCCCTAAAGCATAAAGACGATTTTTAACTAGATAAAGTCTGATGGTAATGATTTCATCTTTGTTAGTAAATGTAAGTTCTTTCCCTAGATGTTCATCTAAAAAAATTGCTCTTTTTTCAGTTAATTTAAAATTTTGTTCTGGAGGTATTTCATTTTGTATTGCTTCCAATAAAATATCAATATTTTCAACTTGCTTATCTGTCAACCCTTCTGCATAAGCAGCTATATACTCTTGATTTTCTGTATAAGAAGCTAGACTTCGGAAACTAACATCGCCCAAAGTTGTTGCTAACAATACCTCATCTTCCGTTAAAATACCAGGTGGCATCCAAAAAGAAACTCCTCCTTTTTTAAAGACAATAAATTGCCAACTATTGGAGCTTCTTCTAACAGGAATAACTCCATTAGGAGGGTTTTGAAACAATAATCTATCTTCTGAAGTTAAACGGCCACTTTCAAAAAAACTTCTGATTTCTCGACCAATAGAAGGAGTTTGTTGCGCCATTTCTACTGAGGGTTTTCTTGGCAGTGAGTTAGCAGGATTCAAGCAGAAAGCGAAGGCGACAACTGAAATCATTGAAGTGGTTTTTAATAGATTTTTCATGGATACTAAAAAAATAATACTTACTAATTATCTCATATTTTTATCTATTTTTCAGCTAATTTTCTGAGAATTTCAACAGCTTTACTCGTTATAGAGAATGGCAATCAGGGGTTAGAAAACACAGAAAAGTAAGACCGCCTCGCTTAACAGCTATGTGTCAATCTTATCCAGCATTATATAAAGGTCAACAAGTCAAATATAATGATGATTATCAAAATATTGACCTCAAAGTTTGGAATGGTTCAGATTGGGTTTGGTTAGAAAAAATCCCAGTTAAAAGACATGGACATAAGTAATCAAATGAAGTCTCCAGCTTTAGTGGTTAATTATAAGACTTGTCAACTTCTGACTTCTGTGCGATAGCGCCGGAACGGAGTGAGGAACTTCTGACTTCGTTAAGGGATAGCGTCAATCTTAAGCAAATAGAAGAACCTATTATGATTGGGCATTACCTTTAGACACATTATCAGCGATCGCTTTCAGAATAAGATTAACCATTTCGGGAATTTTAACTAATTCCTGAGCTAAGGTCATTTGTTCTTGAGGGTTGAGATTCTCAATCACTTTAAGAATATCAATAATACCTAATTCTGATGGTAGCGTATCTTGACTACCATGTCCCTCTGAGGTTATGTTTTCTTGATCAAATGATAAATTAGACCCTCCACTCAGAGATAGATCAGAGGTTGAGGACAAAGAATCTCCTTCGAGTAAAACGGATTCATGTCCCTGGAGATCGTCTTTTATGAGGCTTTCAAACAAGATAGGTTCCCTTGACTCAGACTGAGGTAAGCTTAAACCACTGTCCTCAAAATTTGCCTGAGACTCTTCTAATTCAGAAAGCAGAGAGACGAGGGGATCTGATATATTGTCAGAGTCCTCTAACAATGGCTGGGGTAAATTCAGGGCTTCTTCCCAGGGAAGTTTTGCCTTAGCTTGTTTATCGGTTCCTTGATCGAGATTAACTTTACGACAAGCCATTTTTGGGGGCAGTCCCCGTAAATGCCAACGGTACATCTGGGCTAAGTTATCTTCATCTCCTTGCCATTGTAAAGCAATCATATCTCTGACATCTACTGGAATCAACGCTCTTAATTCTGAGAGAGATTTCTGTGTCCATTGATCTTCTTCTACTGTGAGTTGGCTATAATCTTCGTCTGTAGCTTGTTCTCCCTTTTCAATTAAACGAACAATAGCAGAGTATTGTGACCTAGAGCGGGGGGACAATGAAGATGTCTGGGGTTTTTCTCTTCCTAAGGCATCATTGATACAGCGTTTAAGTGCTGATTTAGCTGGTTTGTTTTGTTCAGGGGAAATCCATTCTAAGGAAATTTGGTCAAAACTTCTGATTGATTTAATAGTGACACGATACAGTTTCCTTAACCTTTCTTCGGTGACGGGGGTTAAGCCATTGACTTGATTAAACACCGGATCACTATCTCCTTTGATAGCGAGGCTCTTTAATCCTAATTGACGTGCTTTTTTTAAACCAATAATTAGGGCTGTATATTCTGCTTCGTCTTTATGATTAACAGATACTAATTGACTAACCGTATATCGTCTACCGTTCGGCATTAAAAGAATAGCAGCCGCGACTCCTTGCAGCAAATTACTTTGAAATTCCCCAGCAAATAGCATGATTGGTATATCTTTGGCAATGATAGGTTTTTGGGGATTAGTCGACATTGTAAATCTATATAATGGGGAGGTCAGACAAATCGCGAAGATCACTGTTCAGAGGAGAATGAATTACCCAATCCAATTTGATATGCTTATTTTAGGAAAATTAGGAGGGAGTGCAATACTACTCGGATAAGCTGAAAAAGTTGATGAAATAAGGAGTGTAGGGGTGTAGCAATACTGCTCAGTTAAGCTAGAAAACTTGTTTATATAGGGGAGTGTGGGATGTGTGGGATGTGTACTTCGACAAGCTCAGCAACAGGGGAGAATTAAGAAAAATAGATGGTTTTCCTTCCCTCTCTTCCCTCTCTTCCCCCTCTTCCCCCTCTTCCCCTCTTCCCCATCCCTGTCTCAATAAATAATTTTCAAAACCTACGCAGTATTGGGTGGTGTGGGAAGAATATTGTCTCCTGTCTTCCCTAAAGACCTGTTAAGTTAGTAATTTCCTACACCTCCATATTCGTCAACTTGAGGGGGTTGAATGCCATAATTATAGGTGGGTGGGGTCTGATTAGCTGGAGTAGGGTAATTGGGATTAGGATTGGTAGTTCGGTAAGTATTAGGCAGTTGAGGAGAAGGCGGATAAGCAGGAACTGGTGCGGAGGCTCTTCCATCACCATAAGGTTTACTATAGGGTTGAGGAGAAGTATAGGTATGGGGATTATTAAAGGGTTGAGTAGGATTATTGGGTTGAGTATAAGTTTGAATAGAGTTAGGGTTGCTTCTCCCTGAAGTTGCTGGGGTTGGATAATTAGGCTGTCGTGAGCGATTACTATTGGGAAAAGGTCGGTTATTATTTTGAGGGGATAGATTGGATGGGTTGGTGGAGGGCAAATCTTGAGAAAAGACTTCTTCTAAAGCATTTTCTAGGGCATTTCCTTGAGGCGTTCTCCCTGTATCCTGTAGGCTATCCGGTAGTTTAATGGGTTTACCAGCATTTTTAGAAGGGGTCAGGGAAGGAAACAAAGAATCCAAATTCTTAACATTGGGCATTAATGGTTCAAATTTAATGGAAGGACTCGGTTGATTAAATTCTAGATTGTTTCCATCTGTAGAGGGAGACAAGAAAGGGTTATTTTTGTTATCGCGTCTTTTCCGTTGGGAGCGCTTGGCGGATTGACCCACAGAACTGTTTTCCAGTTGAGAAGGGACCAGAGGAAATCCTTGTGAGTTAAGACGGTTTTGTTCTAAATCTTGTACTGTTACCCCAATATCTACGCTGTTGCCAACTTCCCCTTCAAATTCTCCACCAACACTCGAAGCAGGAACTTGCTCACCTCCTACCCATTCAGGATGATGATAATATTGCCAGAAAACAAAAGCAACCAGTGCCATAATTCCGAGAGATCCCCAAACTTTCACATTGGCTAAGGGTTTGAGTCTTGCAAGCAAGTAACGGAAGGAGGAGTTAGAAGGTTTAGAATGAGTCATGGCCAGAAGATTATTTTGTCTTTCCTCATTTAGTTTATCTCAGATTTTGAAAGTCGCGTCCATTAAATCTTAAAGTTTGATGGTGTCATCCATAGACACAATGAGCAACAAGACTTTAATAGGGCTTGATTCTGTTCCCGAAAACCTATCTAATCTGACCCAATCTTCTTCATATCAGCAGCAAAAATCAAGAAATGAATAAGTTTTTTCGGTTTAGACATAAAGGTGATACAATTAAACTTAATAATTTCGGTTTTTCTCTGAAAAATGCCATGTTGTTAGGCTTCAAAACCCAACTTAAATT
>JASJDD010000110.1 GCA_030065735.1 Crocosphaera sp. | reverse complement strand
CCGTTAAAGCCGTCGAAACTGAGGGCATGGGGTCTAATAATTGGTCTGAAAATGCCATAGAGCGTATTAAAGCAATTATGGCTAAACTCTCGTCACTCCACGACGATATTAACTTTTATGCCCTTCAAGATTATATAAAAGTCTTAGACATAGAACATTACTGGTTTAACCATAACCGAGGGGGTAATCATGACCTCCGACGAGAAGCCATCGCCTCCTTTGGTAAACCCTATATTAATATGGGGACTGCAATGGCAGAGTATGTCTGTTTATTTAACCCTGAGTTTGATGACGAAGGTAAACCAGTTGGCTTTGATGAGTATTACCAAGAGTTAGCCCAGGCTGAATATATCCAATTAATTGGCCGGCCCCGGGCCCACTTATACCCAGACCAACAATTTACGATTTACCTAGTCGGGACTAAATTAGATTTCGCTTTTCTTGAAGAAATGGGCATCAATGTCCTCTATCAAGATGAATTTGATTATATCCCAGACATGGTTAAGCGCAGGAAACGGGATAAATGGGCTTTGTATAAATACGGCCTACAATTAATGGCCACCGGTCAAAAGATCACTCAACAAGCTTTAGCCCAAGGGACAGGCTTTAGCCAAGGGTGGATCTCTAAGTTGTTCAAAGGTGCTAATACTCTATCTTGGAAGGACTTTCGTAAATTATTCCAGTCCCTATATAAAGACCATATAGGAAGTGGAATAATTACACCGGACTCCGTAGAAAACGCTATCATCCGTGAATGGCTTGAATTACAGCCATTAGAGTTAGCCCAAGAAATGATCAAAGCTATTCATAATGACGGCTGGCAAACCGTAGTCGACTATCTCAGGTATGTTTGCCCTCATGAAGCCTTCCAAATTTTAGGCATTTTGGCCTTATTTACTCCCAACTCAGATCAAGTTTGGCTTGAATTTTTGCCAGAACCACCTTTTTAAGAGCGATCATTCTTTTCCCATCCGCCCTTTTTTCGTCGAAGGGGGTGTCTTCAGTGGGGCAGGAAGGTTTGTAACTGTTTGTCTAACCAACAAGTTACAAATGGCGAATGGCAAAATGCTCACGGGAGGGGGATCAGAGGGTGTCAAAACATTTTTATAAAAGAATGGCGTAATGTGCAGTTCCAAATTTTATAGGATTTTTGGGGTTACTGATGGGAATAAATGAAAAAAATGACAGTCTGTGTACAGTTTTAATACAGTCTGTGTACAGTACAAGTACAGACTACAATACAGTAACGGTACACTCTATGATCACCGATCTTAATTCAACTGTTGAGTAATTACGCTGAAAGGCTCTTTATATCTAGCTTTAGGGCTAAAATGAGTGGGAACAAAACCAGGGGGAAATGGCCATTTTTCCTGAACTGACAAAGGCTCTTAGCTAAAAAGTGAAAAATCGCTGTAATGATTATGGTAACTACAATCGGGGTCATTATAAAAATATTATAAAATGCCTGTGACAGTCTGTGTACAGTGAGTGTACACTCACAAATTTTTCCAAAATTGATTTTTGCTAGGAGTTTCCATTTAATTTAATCGGTTGGCCTTGGAAGTAAAGGAGTAATGTAATCTAAAAGTTCAGGGATAAAATTTTTAATCACTTGCCAGACTAAATCAAGATTAACCTCATCATAATCGTGAACCAGTCGATCTCTCATCCCTGCAATTTGTCGCCACGGGATCTCCTGATGGGATTGACGGAAATCATTCGACAATCTCTTAACCACTTCTCCAATGATGGTAATTTCATATAAAACTGCTAGTTGAGTTCTTTCATCCGCATAAAACTCTGTTTCAGTCATGCCGTCGGTTAACCGGAGAATGGTTCGACACAGTTTGGCGATATCAAGCAGATAGGATTTGTCCTGATTCATAGATGACAGTAGCAGCTTCCAAAATGTTCTTACGGCGAATCCAGTTATGACTGTTTTCAATCGACCGTTTTTCAACGAGGTCTACTTTTCGTCCGATAAGATCCTCAAGTTCATATTGGATGCCCACTAAATTCATTAAGCTTAGTTGGATGTGAGGATCGAAGACCACAAGGAAATCAATATCGCTTGTCTTCTTAAAATCTTCCCTGAGAACAGAGCCAAACACCGATAATTCAAGGATCTGGTTTTGTTGACAGAAGTTAATCAGTTCACTCGGTGAAACGTTGAGTCTACTCAATATTTTTTTATCCATCCTTTTTATATCCTCTGTTCTCGGTATATAAGGAAACCTTATCTTTTGAGTAGAACTACTCAGGAATCTTAAAGTGAAATGATAAGAAAAGCTAAACTCCCTTTTCTATAATTACCAATTGAAGCAGTTTCAAGGCTCCTACGTTATCAAACTGCGGTTTGTTGGCCTACAATACTTTTATGAAAGTAAACCGGTACGGCCGCGCCGAAATCCTCACCCCAATACAAATATCCTCACTGTTTAATGATGGCTTTGTCAATCCAAGAGATAAAGCCCTATTCGGTATCTGTCTCTACGCAGCAGCCCGTATTAACGAAGCAGTTACCCTCTTCTATGGTGACGTGATCGGCATCAAAGGCATCAGGGAAAAACTTGTTATCCGCAGCTTTAACACCAAAGGAAAACAAGACACTAGAGAGATAGATATACACCCCCGTTTAACTCAATATCTACAAGAATATCAGGACTCATACCCATCTCTCAATAAATATAACCCGAATCTCTTCCCAGGTCGTCACGGACGAGGCCACATCCACAAAGCCAGTGCTGACCGCATTCTTAGAGGAATCTGTAAAAAGTTAGAAATCGAAGGAGTCAGCACCCACAGCTTCCGACGCACTGCTTTGACCCAAATGAGTGATGCTGGTGTCCCTCTCAGACACATCCAAGCTATCTCAGGTCATCGTACCCTAGCAGCCTTAGAACGCTATCTAGGGGTAACAGATAAGCAGAAACAACACGCTATCTCTACCCTCGATTTTTAATGAAGATTCCTATGATCTAGATGCAGCCACTCAGAAAGAAAAACACCTTTTTTGGGAGATAGACCAGCAAAGAAATCATCCTTATTTTCCGAAAAATCGCTATTTACATAAATACTTTCATCGAAAATAAGCATTTTCCAATCTGAAACGCTGGACACAAAAAAGCCGAAGCCGTCGACAAACTTTCTTAGGGGTTTAGGTAAATGGTAGCTAAGTTCCTCAATGAAAAAAGCAGTCATCTTGATCATCCAAAAAAAACAACAATTTATTGTTAACATCTATTATCCCATTTCCGTAATGAAAATTCTAGATACTAGCTATTTTATGTTTTTTTCTTGACAGGAATATAGTGATGTTCATCATAATCCGTTATCTCAAACCTAGACTTGATCAGCCAATAATCCCCTAAAGCACTTTTAGGATAAATAATCTTAAAAGTATAAAATCTTTGAATTATGTCACTACAATGAACTTTAATCATAGTATTATCAGTGAGGGCTACAAATATTAAAAAACCATCAGAATCAAAAGAGTCATCAATAGGTGAACAAGGTTGATACAGACGCACTTGATAACCTTTATAATAAGAAGGTAAACCATTTTGATAAACTAAATGATTACAATAAAAGTAATATTTAATAATGGTTTCTTCAGGACCCGCAAAAGGAGCATAAGGATAATTAGCACTAACAACAAACGGCGAAAATGGAGACGAAATAGGCAAAGTAATTTCCATAGTCAAACCTCAAAACTAATAAAATTAATAACTAAATATATGGGGGGATGTCTCCCCCCATACCCCCCAGGTGCAGCCTCTCCACCTCCTTTCACTTGTTCCGCTACGCTCCACTCGTTTCAGTCGGTTCCAGGCTGCTTTATTTGTTCAAACCCTCTCTAGATAAAGGTTTCAGCATCAGTAGTTTACTGGTGTAGCTTAAAGTACCTTACTATATTTAATTAAGTATTATACAACAATACTTAATCTACACTTACTACTCTAAAGTATTTTACTTACGTTAATTACAGTATTATACTAAGTAGTTAATCTCTATCAACGGATTTATTACTTATTAAAGTATTGTACTACTATTTTTGTAGTATATTAAAATTAATTACTAACTTAATTAAGTAACTCACCTTGTAATTTATATTTTTTATTAGTGCGCTATTTTACTAAAAAGTATTATACTATAATTTATGTAGTAACTTAATTTAAGGTAAATTAGTTAAACTGGAGAAGACTTTAAATTACCCAATCCTAAATTAAAGAGTAATGGCTACCAATGAATGGCTCAACAATCACGCTAAAGTCACAGCATATCTAGATTTAAGCCTATACAGCAGTCTAGAAAACTGGATGAAGACTCACAAAATAAAAAAGGTGTCTCAAGCCTTAGTTATTATCCTTGAGCATTACCTTGAGGGTAATATTCCTACCGAAGTGTTACCAGAGACACTTGAACAAGAAGTCAAAAACTTGAAAGCTAAAACCACCGAAATTGATGACTTGTCTGCTACCGTTGCTGAACAAGAATCTGAGTTTACTGATGAGATAGAGTCTCTAAGAACTGAGATTGACCAACTCAGACAAGCTCTTATAAATACAGGTTTATCCTCTCTAAAGGAGAAATTTGAAGACATCCCTAGAGGAAATATAGAGTTTACTTGTTCTGATACAGAAATAAGTGAAGGTCTAACAAAAACCGACCTTTGTAAAAAGATTAACCTGACTTCTAGCCAAATAAATCAATGGGCTTCTCGACTTAATCTTAACCCCGATGATTACCTCTTGGAACTCACAGGGTGGCAAAAACCCCCCTCTCAACGTCGTTATTTTCCATCTGACCATACCCCCGTCTCAGATCCCCCTGCATCGAATCAGACTACATCAGACACCACCGATGATAATCATCAGTCCACGTACCAAATATCTGATACTTAACGTAATCTGTCCTAGATCGTCCAGGACACAACCAAGATGGAATTTGACAAACCTCTTAGATAACTTAATATAGCCATGACAAAAAGATTCTCTATCCCAAAAAACAGCCTCCCCTCAAGGCATAAACTACAAGAAACCATAGCAAAAGACCTTAAGTATCATGATAAATATAGCTTCCATCCTTCCTGTGAATTAGCCTATCTAGGGAGTGAAGAAAAAGATGATGACTTTCCTAGAATCCAGCATTATTTTGCTGGAGAAATGTATGAGTTGTATTACTGCACTCCCGACGATTCTGACGGGGCGACCAAAGATTTTTTATTTATCTTTAATAATAGTTTTCTTCTTTTGGACTTTCGAGAAATTGAAGAGGATGAGACGGTTAATCATGGGTTAAAAACTGATTATTTTAACGCTTATCTTGAAGCCTATTATGAAAAGTATCGCTACCCTAAAATAGCGGATCGTTTTTATTATTTGGCTAAGGGTTAAATAATTAACTATCAACTTTCAAAGTTACCTTACCCCCCAACTTCTCTAACTCTTTCTTAGCACCATCAGCCTCAGATTGAGTCGTTTTTTTAATTACACAAGGTGTTGACTCAATTAAATCTTTGGCCTCTTTAAGTCCTAAGTTAGTCACTTCTCTCACTCCTCTAAGAATAGCAATTTTCTTATCTGAAGGGTACTCTTCTAAAATAATATATACCGATGACCCCTCTACCTCTGTCCTAATTAAATCAGCTAATTTTCCATCACTACTTTGAGACTCACTTGACCCTTTATTAGCCCCCTTTGACTCAGTAGTTTTTTTAGACGATGTAGGCTTTTTATCTGATGTCGTTTCTGTTGAATCACTATCCCCTTGAACGGGAAAATCAAACAACTTTCTATCAATATCCCTAGTTAAAAATCCCTCTAATCGTTTCATAATAACTCCATCATCCAATTCCCCCTTATCCATCATCTCTATCATCAACGCCCCTAGTAAAATCTTACGTCTTGTATCTTCCTTCCGTTTCTGTGCTGTCTCCCTAGCTCTCGCCTTCTGTATCTCAGCATTAAGCTGTTCTCGTTTCTGTAATAACTTTTCTAACTTTTTAGTCATTAAACACCCCCCATACTATGGTATACTTAGACTATTATGGTAACTCATCATACACCAGCTTTTCCACCTATATTCTATACTAGAATTAAGTAGCTAGATCCCCTTTCCGTAGGAAAGCGCACTTACGCAAGCTACCGCTTGCAGTGCGTCAGGGGGCATCGCCCCCTAAAACCCCCTCCTCTGGGCGGATGGGAAAGGAATTGATCTACCCTATCAAACAGCACACACCAAACCAAAAGATGGCTATCTACCATCTCAATGCCAAAATTATATCCCGAAGTAATGGACAGTCAGCCACCGAAGCTGCTGCCTATCGTGCTGCTGAAAAAATATATGATCAACGCACCGACGAAACCTTCAATTACACTCGTAAAAAAGGCGTTTACTCTACCGAAATATTAACCCCTAATAACGCCCCTGATTGGATGGCAGATCGCTCAAAACTGTGGAACGCAGCAGAACTATTTGAAAAGCGATCTAACTCTCGAACTGCTAGAGAATTTGACATTGCTCTCCCCACTGAACTTACCCACCCTCAAAAGCAAGATTTAGTCAGAAACTTTGCTCAAGATAACTTTGTTGATAAAGGGCTAGTTGCTGATCTAGCTTTTCATGAAATAGATACCCATAATCCTCACGTCCACATCATGATTACCACCAGAACTGTTGATGAAAATGGACTAGGAGCTAAAGATAGATCCTTAGATAAAAAAGACTTTTTATTGAAGCTTAGAGAAAGTTGGGCAACCTATACAAACGATGCTTTAAATCAAGCTAATATTTCCGAAAGAATTGATCATCGAAGCTTAAAAGAACAAAACATTACTCGCATCCCTCAGATTCATTTAGGGGCAAATGTAGCAGCCATGATGAAACGAGGCATCGCTACAGAACGAGGTGACGAATATCTAGAAATTCAAACCACTAACCAGCAAATTGAAGCCCTCGAAAAACAATTAGTCACTGTAGAAAATAGTATCAAATCTGAAACGCTTCTCATTCAAAACTCTTCACCAAAAACCTCATCTTTGCAAACAGTTGATTCTGATGCAGACATCACTGAAACAACGTTAGAATTATCTCAAAACTTGACGACTCAAAGGATAAATAATGATGGAGATGAACGGGAACAGCAAGAAGAGTCAGAAGCCGATTTCACAGCAGAGCTACGAAGAATTAACGAAGCTGTTATCGAGTCTAATCGACAAGCAGACGAAAACCGACGACGATTACAAGACCTTAGTAACCGTCTTGGAAACGATAGCAGTCAAACTCGAAAATCTGGAAAATCAACTCAACAAAAACGACCAACTCTATCATCAAAAACTGACTCAAGTTCAGAACAATTTAAGCTACGACATAAAGGAACTGAACGACAATTATCGTCTGATTTGGAAAGCAGCACAGTACGAGAAACAGGAAACAAAAAAACTCCTCGACAACGTGATAATATTCCGTCCCCTAACCCTCCTGAAATTGATAGGAGTGGTTCTGATAACCTCCAGTCTCGGAACCTGGATGTTAATCAAACTCCTCCCCCCCAACAGCCACCAACTCCAGAAAATCAACGGACGAGTCAACAACATCGAAATCAAACTCAACCGGATGGAGAACAACAACCGTCCTTAACCCCATCTCAACGTCAACAGGACTTAAGTAACGTGCTAATTTATTCGACTTTTATTCGCTTAATGCGTTATGTCAAAGCTAAACCTAAAAACGGTTTTAGGACTTATGAAGGGAAACGCTATATTTTCAAGCTTTCAACTGATAAACAAACGATGGAGTTACACGCTAAAGATGGACGGGGCTTAATCTTTGAACGGAAGGACGGCAAAGTAACCGCTAATTTAACCGATGAGGATAGAAAAATGATTCACGATGTTGACTCACAAATTAGCCAGCGCATCGCTCAATTACAACGCAATCTTGAACAACGAGATAAGCAACGTCGTCGGGGTCGGGGCTTCTCTCGTTAAACTTTAATCTATGATCGTTGGATTTAGTTTAGTCGATAATATCTTTTTTAATTTTCTTCAACCCTATCCCTAATCCGAGAATCGTGACGAAACTAAATAAAGCTAGTCTGAACAACCCTAGAAACTGCTTCAATTTTACCTAAAAATGATTAATAAGTGATTTAGATAAAATTCGAGTTTGAAAAGCTGATATCAAGTAGGATAAACTATTTTATACTTAATTTTTCATCTTATTGCTTATTTTAGTTTTTGTACTACATTTTAACCGTGATGACGAACAAATCTCAAGATAATGATAAACGCTTGATCCTAGTTGCTCTCTTGATTACTTTTCTTTTAGTATTTTCTCTATGGGGACTCTGTGAATTTTTATTGAGAAGTTCTAAATCTATACCCACTGGATTAGTTCGTTATGGCGGTAGTACAGTTTGGGCACTTATTCGTAAGGAAGTAGATCCAGAAATTAAAAACCTTTGGCCAAAATATGAATTAACATATTTTGATCCTCCAAGAAGTAGAGGTATTCCTAGCTCTGGAGTAGGCATTTCAATGTTACTGGATGGTGATTTAGATTTTGTTCAATCCTCTCGCCCAATTAGTGATAAGGAATACGAAGAAGCAAAAAAAAGAGGTATTAGTCTTGAACAAATTCCTATAGCAATTGATGGGATTGCAATTGTTGTCAATCATAATTTAAATATTTCTAATATTAGTCAAGAGCAATTTTGTAATATTTATGCAGGGAAAATTAGTAATTGGAAAGAGATAAAAGAAAGCGAAGAAAAAATCACCCCCTACCTTAAAATAGGTCAAAAAAATCCTTTTTGTGATAATATAAATGAAAAAGCAAAACATATTCAATTAGTTAACACTACAACTGAGGCTTTACGTAAAATAGCTACTAATCCAGGAGGAATTTATTGGTCTTCTGCATCCTTACTAGTCCCTCAGTGTACTGTAAAATCATTACTAATTCGGCACTCAAATACATTAGTTTATCCTTATAAGCAACCTTTAGTAACTCCAGATAAATGCAATAGTAATAACCATAATAAAGTTAATAATACGGCCTTTCGTAGAAATGATGAACATCAATATCCATTAATTCGTACGTTGAGCGTAATTATCAAAAAAGATGGAAAATTTGCTCAAAAATCAGGAGAAGCTTATGTTAAGTTTCTAAAAAAAGATACTACAAAGAAACTGATACAAGATTCTGGTATGGAGCCGATAAATTAACTCTAATTACTGCTTAATCGACTTGATAAAAGTTAATAGTTATTTTTGATACATCTTCAATATTATTGCTTTTACGATTTCAAAAAACTCTTTATCAAATATAGTTATCATAATAATCATTGTAGCGGTAATAAATACTAATAAGGCTAATTCAATGCTATTAGTCTTATTACTTATTATTAAATTATAGGCTAAAAATACTAATAGAAAAGTGGATAAAAATATACCATAAACTTTAGTTATATTTCTAATTATTGAAATGTTTGCTTCGTGTTTTAACTTTTTTCTTTCAATAATCTCAGCTTCAGCAATTTTTTTCTCGAGATAGTTTAAGTAAAATTTATTGTCTTTATCCCAACCTTCAGAAACAAAAACTTTACGAATTAATGGTAATAAAGCCACACAAAAAGGTATAGTAATATTTTCAGCTACTGGTATTATGTTTTGCTGGAAACAACGTACTGCGTTCTTATCTAGGGGAATCGTTGCTAAAGAAGGACATTCCCATGCTTGTGTAAGAAATGATATTATTGATTCAGCCGGTAAGACATTTTTATTAATTATAAAGCCAAGCCTAGAAACATCTATTTCTTCACCAAGTGTGTCTAATTCTACTGTATCATTAATATTATTTAAAAGTCGTTGTCCTATATCCCAGGATATTTTATCAGCTTCAGTTACTATCATGAATCCTTCGGCGGCTAATATTGATCCAATACTAGTGAGATCACCTCCTCCTCTAGTATCTAAAATAATATACTCAAATCCATCGTTTAGAGCTACCTGAATAATTTGTTGGACTTGATTTATAAAAGACGAAAAATTATTAAATTTTTCATCTATTATAAATTTTGATGAATCTTCTTTTATAGGAATAGCCGGAAAAATATATAGCTTATCATTACAAAACTCATTTGGAATCAGTATTGGAGATAGATCGACGAATTTTTGTTCTCCTAAAAATATACTTGTAGTAGAAATTTTCGGTTTTCTTGGGAAAGAACGTAGAACATAAAATGTTAGACCGTTAGTGAACAGATCCATATCAATCAGTAATGTTTTAAATCCACAGTGTGCTAGTAAGTATCCCAGCGATGCTACGATAATGCTTTTTCCAGTCCCTCCCTTTCCACTAGCTATGGCTAATACCTTTACACTAGAACTTGAATCGTTCATGTTTTGACCTCCTTCTTATATTATTTTTATAGAGACTTTAAATCTCTATATACTTATTTTACCTGGTTATTTCTCTAACTATTTCAGCATCAGATTTGCTAATCCCTGAAGAAATTTGGCTTTTTTGACTATAAAATAAACTGCTTAAAAAATTAGTAATATAGACAAATAAAAGCGAAATTAAAATACATATCAATCCGGAAAACACCAAACAAGCTTCTCGCATATCTTGTGCTAATTGAAAATTTTTGGAGAAGATTAGTTCAGCAATGCTATGTAAAGAAACTCCTACTATTAATAAAGATAGAATATAAAACACCAAAGCTAATATAGTTGCAAAACCACTGGTTTTTAATACTAGTAAAAAAGGTATTTTTATAGATAGAAAGTTATTTTTTTTATCTTTGTCTTTTGCGATTTTCATACCATCAATAACAAACCAATCTATTAGGAGACCACTAATAATTATACATAAGTATGTTAAAAAGAAAACCCCAAAAAAAAGCCTGAAAAAAGCTGGTAACTGTTTTTCTGAAATATCTAAAATTTTTTCTAGGTTTTCATCCATATTAAAAGTTAATAGTTGTAGAACTCAAAGTAATTGGCTAAGTTATCGCAGGTGGATTTTCGCCCCCACTTTCGGTATATTTAAGATTATAGGAAGATATCAGCATCCTTGCATGAACATTTTCCAGACAAAACAACCGCTACTAAAGCTCTTGAGCTTTGACAAACTTGAAACGGTGGTACAAGCCCTAGATAGTTAGCCGAAGTTTTAAAAGCTTGGTAGCAACCCAACTCAACCTAACAGTTCCAAAAATTAGTTTCCCGACTAAAAAACTGTAGGTGTCAAGTGAAAGACGAGGGGGGTTGCCATCTTTATGGTACACAATTTTGTATTGTAGTTACAGTCAATTAGTCCAGATATCGGTGAACAAATGAGAAATAGTCGATTTTAAACACCATAGAAAAATAACTAATTCTCTTGTTCTTCTTCTATCCTGACACTTAAACTAACAATAAAGATAGCATCCTCCCTGTACGGGTTATTCGCAGCAAAACTCACGAAAGCGAACCCTCAATGAAAGAAACAACAGGGAACAAACAAAACCAAACTTATCAATTATCCGTCAACCGTCACCACCGTGACAAAACCGTTGGCAACCCCAAACATTACCGCGACGGCTTTAAAACCAAAGAATTAACCATCAACGGGTTAGCCTCTGCCGTTAAGCGTGGTCATGCTTGGTCTTGTGCCACTTATGATCGCTCTATGAGGTCGAAAGCCAATTATCAACAAGCTCAACTTATTGGCCTTGATATCGATAACGGCTTAACCCTCAACGATGCCCTCAACCATCCCTTTGTTAAGCAGTATGGGCAATTAATCTATACTTCGGCATCCCACCAAAAGCCCAAAGGAGACACCCCACCCTGTGACCGCTTTAGAATCGTCTTCAGCGCGTCTCAACCCCTAAATGACCTAGACACCTACGAACAGTTAGTCAAAGCCGTTATGGGGCATTTTTATGAAGCTGATGAAGCTTGTAAAGATGCCTCACGGTATTGGGCTGGTAATAGCCAAGCAGAAATCTTTATCCTCGATGGAGATCCCCTACCAGCTTCGTTAATTGACGAAGCCAAAGAACAAGCTAAAATCGAATGGGAAGCCAGGGAAAAACGCCGTATTGAGACATTAGCCCGTGTTAATGAACAAAACCCCGACGAAGTTAAAAGCCTAGCTATTGAAGCCCTAAACTTCATCCCACCACGGCAACCCGGTACCGGAACTTATGAAGAATCGTTAAGAGTTCTCATGGCCTTAACGACGATCTTCGGACCCCATGAGGCGATCACCATAGCTGAATCGTGGAGTCCCCCCGTGAAGGGATGGAACCCTGCCAGAAAGATCCAAGGGTTTAGAGTCGGCGAAGTCACCGCCGGAACTTTATTCTGGATAGCGCAGCAACACGGCTTTAAATTCCCAGAAAGACAACGGCATTCCGAGGGCAAATCCCCCATTGAACCCGATGCCGACCAATATCAAGCTTATCTTGAATGGGAAATTGAACAAGACGAAATTGAACAAGCGATCGCTACCGAAGGGTTTATTAATAGTTTAAAAGCCAAACTCTTAAATTTGAGTCACTCTTTAAAAGGCTTTGGCTTAAACACTAAAAAAGCTCTAAAAACTCAAGTTACACCTCCTAAGAAATTAGCCATTAAACCGGGAGATGCCCTCCCCACACCAAAAAATTATGAAGGAAAGCAACCCCCAATTATGACCTTTCCTAAAGGTCATCGACATGAAATTATTTGGCAATTAAAGAAATTAGGATGGAAAGTAATATTAGATAGTACCGCCACTGGATTAGGTAAATCTCATGACGCTGGTGTATTTAAAAATCCTCACGGTAAAACTTGGTACGTTGACATCAATCATCGTAATGTTTCTACCATGACCGTTGAAGAGAATTACACCGATATTAACCCCCGTCACTTGGGGATTTATAACGATGGTCACGGCTTCAAATTACAAGGGATAAACCAGATAGAGCCTAGTAACTGCCATCTAGCAAACTTTTTCGTAACCTTTAAGAATAAAAATCATAACATTGAAAATGACCCCACCAATAACGCCCCAAATCCCTTATGTGCTTCTTGTATCTATCATCAAATGAAAGACACCTTAGAAGATGGTCAAACTATTGCTAAATGTGCCAGTAGCTCAGGGGATGGCTATGGCTTTAGAAATCAGAGAATGAAAGCCTTAGAAGAAGAACTTAATCGCTTACACCCTTATCAATTCCCTGATATTGATTATCTTGAAGATGGTACTTCAAACTATCACAATGATGTCGCTTTTATTGAAGAAGCCAGTCGAACCTTAAACCCCACTCTCATTCAAGGGAAACTAACCGACTTTGACCGTACCCTGATGGATCTACAATTGAAAGATCCTGAACTTTTTGAGGCATTAAAACCCCTTTTAAATCTACGCCCTTACCTAACAGGTGATGAAAAAGTTAGACACGGACTTAACCATTTTCAAATTCTAGAAAAGTTAGGCAAGCCTCCAGAAAACTTAGAAGATATTATCACTTCTTTATCTCAACTCCTCCCCAATATTAAAGATTTCATTGTCACCCCTGATAGTACCGGAACCATTGATTACAAAAAACTCAATATTAGTAAGACCATTGCAAAAACAGCCAGGGCTGACTTTAAACGACAAGCTCACGCTAAAACCTTAGAAAATCTCCAAGATTTACCCAATAATTGGTTAATCGATTTTCTCGAAGTTTGGAATGGTGTTCAAGGGGCGTTAAGCCTATCTAAAGGGTCTTTTACCATCACTAAACCTGATGAAAGAACCGCCTCGATTATCAGAGAAATGGGCTTAACCGTTCTCTTAGATGCCACCGGAAATAAGAGGGCTTTAGCTGCTAAATTAGGCATTAATTCTAATAGTATCATTGAGATTCAAGAAGACACCCCCATCTATAATAATCTCACCGTTAAAGCCGTCGAAACTGAGGGCATGGGGTCTAATAATTGGTCAGAAAATGCCCTAGAGCGTATTAAAGCCATAAAAGCTAAACTCTCATCACTCCATGATGATATTAACTTTTATGCCCTCAAAGATTATATAAAAGTCTTAGACATAGATCATTACTGGTTTAACCATAACCGAGGGGGTAATCATGACCAAAGACGTGAAGCTATCGCCTCCTTTGGTAAACCCTATATTAATATGGGGACTGCTTTGGCTGAATATGTTTGTTTATTTAACCCTAACTTTGATGAGGAGGGTAAACCCGTCGGTTTTGATGAGTATTACCAAGAATTAGCCCAGGCTGAATATATCCAATTAATTGGCCGGCCACGCGCTCACTTATACCCAGAGCAACAATTTACTATTTATTTAGTGGGGACTAAATTAGATTTCGCCTTCCTTGAAGATATGGGCATCAATGTCCTCTATCAAGATGAGTTTGATTATATCCCAGA
>JASJDD010000109.1 GCA_030065735.1 Crocosphaera sp. | reverse complement strand
TTGATTGCCATGCTCTATCAGCAGAAGATTGACGAGCTTGTGAGTTTAATAAAGTTACCCAAGGTGTGTCTTGATTTTTAGCTAATTGAGAGCAAAGTTTTTGGAGATCATTGCGAGTTATTCCCTTCGAAAAATATGACGGGGGCATTCTGGCGACATTTTAGGTAAAAGTTTCTGTTGAGCAACTTTTACCCACTTAAGATTATATCAAAAGATTATCCATTTTGACTCTGAACTAAAGCCACTCCATGAGAAGTCCCTAAACGGGTTGCCCCTGCTTCTATTAAAGCATAAGCTTGTTCTAAAGTTTTGATTCCTCCTGATGCTTTAATGCCAACTCTACCCTCAGATATTTTACTAAGATAGCGCACATCAGACACCGTTGCGCCGCCAAACCATCCACTACTGGTTTTAAGATAGTTTGCCCCTGCATCCATACATATTTCTGCTGCTAAACGTTTTTCTGTATCTGTTAATAAATTGGTTTCTAAAATCACTTTAATTGTTTGTCCGGTGGCTTCACAAATGGCTGAAACTTCATTATAAATAGCTTCAGAATTTCCTGCTTTCAATTGTCCTAAATTAAGCATAACATCTAATTCTGTGGCACCATTTTCGCTGGCTTCTTGGGCTTCATACAGTTTAACCGATGAAGTATTAGCCCCTGTGGGAAAGCCGATCACCGTACAAACAGCAATCTTTTGATCATGAAGTAATTTAACCACTTGAGACACTGCACTCGGATAAACACAAACCGTAGGAAAGCCAAAATATTGCGCTTCATTACAACATTGTTCTACATCTTCTGGGGTTGCAGTGGGTTTAAGTAAGGAATGATCAATATAGGTAGCAATATCAATATTTACATCCTTTTCTATCATCTGAATCTTTCTGTATTTAACTCTATTGATAAATTCTAAAACATAAAATACTCAATTATTTAAAAGCTTTGTTTTTTTTAAGTTTTAATTTTGTTCAATCTTAATTCCTATCTAGAAGAAATAAAATTAGATGAAAAAATGAGATCCTGTCAACCGTAAAATTCCCGAAAAAAAGTAAAAAAATATCACATATTCAGTCTTTAATTTTGGGAACTCACTATTGAACAATTTCGTCATTATTTTCATAATAGGTTATTATCAAATTTGTTTTGTGGAGACAAACCATGAAATCATCAATTATTGCCATTTTGGCACTACTAACTCCTTTTCTATTCAACCCTCAAATCAAAGCAGCTAACCCTGATCATATCGAACAGTTATTATCGACTAGAGAATGTCAAGGTTGCGACTTATCAGGGGCTGATCTAACTGCTGCTCATTTAATTGGTGTAGACTTAAGAGATGCTAACCTAAAAGGGGCTAATTTAACTGAAGCTAACCTAGAAGGGGCAGATTTAACAGGAGCAAACTTAGAAGGGGCAAACCTCACTGCTTCTATGCTGACTAATGCTAGTCTTAATGATAGCATTCTTGACAACGTGAACCTGACTAAAGCGATGGTTTATGATGTTGATGTAGCTGGTGCATCTATGATAGCTTTAATTATAGATAAAGCAGAGATTTTTCATACTGGAATTAGTGTGGGAGGAGAGTTCCCCGAATAATGATCTAGTCTGTATTTAATCTGTTTTTAGTGCTTGTTTCATGTCTCTTATCTCCTCTACATTTTCTTAATGGTTTATTGAAATTTTAAATAATTCGTTATCATAGAAGTTATAGTTAATTATTGTATTGTCTCATGGCAGTTGAACAGAACAAGATAACTCAAGGATTAAGCATCGGATATTTACAACGGGTCCATCATCTTGCTTTGAATGTGAAAAATATGACAGTTTCTCGTCACTTTTATGGTGAAATTTTAGGACTTCATGAATTGACAGGAGATGAAGTGCCTAGTACCCTAAAAGATTTAGTAGATCAGGGGAAAGTTAGTAATTTTGTCACCCCTGATGGATTGATATTAGACTTATTTTGGGAACCTGATTTATTACCCCCGAATACTGATCCTAAACAACAATTTACACGAGCGAATCATTTAGCCTTTCATATTGATGCTAACTTGTTTGATCAAGCTGTAGAAGTGTTAAAACAAAATCAGGTTATGATTGATCACGGCCCGGTTAGTCGTCCTACAGGAAGAGGAATTTATTTTTATGATCCTGATGGGTTTCTGTTAGAAATACGTTGTGATCCGAGTTAACGAAGTCAGAAGTTCCTCACTACGTTCCGGCGCTATCGCACAGAAGTCAGAAGTCAGAATTTTGTACCCTTTCAATGAGCGATCGCACTTCTTTTGTTCCTTGAGAGGGTTCAAAGGAAAGGGGAAACTTACCACTACTTAACATTCGTAACCCCAAAGGAGCAAGAGAGACTAAACCCTTTAAGTCTCGGAAATAATTACCCACCACAAACACTCCAAATTTGCGTTCATCAATCCATCCTCCTTGCTTTACCAAGTCGATCAACACTTTACGGTGACGAATAGAACGACTACTTTGAGCATCTTTACGGTCTAAAATTTCTTGTTTGAGATGACTAATTTGGTCCATCGGGGCCACTTCCATAGGACAAACCGCATTACAATAATAACAGCGTGTACAGCCCCAAACCCCTTGAGTTCCTTGATTATAGCTCTCTAAACGTTCTTCTATCTCCGTATCACGGGAGTCGGCTACCATACGCTGTGCTTTAGCCAAAGCATGGGGACCAACAAAATCAGAGTTAACCGTTAACGCATTACATTCAGAATAACAAGCCCCACACATAATACAGTTACCCGTCTGATCCAACTGCGATCGTTCTTCTGGGGTCTGTAAAAATTCCCGTTCAGGAATGTTTCGTCCTTGGGTGCTGACGTAGGGATCAACTTCCTCTAGCTTATCCCAAAAACCCGCCATATCCACCACTAAATCTTTGATCACCGGCAGATTACCCAAAGGTGCAATGGTGATGGTGGGTAAATCTCCGTTATGGGAAGAGGATGCCATTTCCAACTCTTGTCCCACATTTTTTTGGCAGGCCAAAGCGGAACGACCATTAATTCTCATACCACAACTACCACAAATGGTATTACGACAATTTTTACGGAAGGCCAAACTACCGTCTTGTTCCCATTTGATCCGATTCAAACATTCTAAGATGGTATTGCCAGCTTGAACCTCTAGCTTATAAGTCTGTAGCTGAGGACTTTGATGGGCTTTTTGTCGCCAAACTTTAAACAATACTTGCATGGGAACATTCAAAAATTGATTGATTTCTTCTATCCTATCTCGTTCTTGGAAATTGTTTGGGAAAAATCCCTCCACACTTCCCACACTTACTGAGTCTAAATCTGGATAGACCCCAGGTAAAATTGTTGTTCTAGGTTAGTCCCAGGGTCTTTTCCACAGTGTTAATAGTCTCAGCAAACCCAGTTTTGATGAAGGTTTTAGGGTTATTCTCCCTGGAGTTTTACCCTTTTCTTTTAAGGTTCAACAACCGCAAACCCAGAGGAGATAGCAGAGGAATTTATCTCGGTTTGAGCAGACTCGAATAAGTTTGTCCCCTTAAACTCCCTGTTATCAACTTCATAATTCTTGAAATTTTTTTGGTTTAGTTTAGGAATTTAACGCTATATTTTTGGTATGATCAATAATGATCTAAATAACTTAGTCATCATTGAGAGAAAACCAAAGGACATTGATAAAATTATGGCAGATACCGTTGATCCAAATCCTACTCCCTTAACCGGAAAAGCCTTAATTCAAAAACTAAAAGACTTATCCGATCATCCTCGCCGAGAAACAGCCAGAAAATGTGGCTATTACTCAGTGACAAAAGATGGACAGGTTCGTGTTAACTTAACGGACTTTTATGATGCTGTTCTTGCTGCCAAAGGTGTTCCCCTTGCACCAGGAGCTACTAAAGATGGTCGTGGCCGCGAACCAACCTTCCGAGTCAGCGTTCACAAGAATGGTCAAATTGTCATTGGTTCTACCTATACTGAGCAGATGGGATTGAAACCAGGAGATGAATTTGAGATTAAATTAGGCTACAAACATATTCATCTTAAACAGGTTGACGTTGATGAAGACCTTGATGAAGAACAAGCGGCCTAAAGGCTGTTGATTACCCGTCAAACATGGGACTAAAATCGCTAAAACCAAGTCAAAAAGAAAGGTTGACCTTTGCTACTTTCTGAGTTTAATCGGACAGGGACAAAAGCGATAATTCCCATGAAATAAATGTCAGTTACATTATGAGGCGGAAACTGAAAAAGCAATATGTTATGGTCAGATAAGAATTGCCTCAGTCATCTGCCGTCATAATGTCATTGATAAGCGTTAAAAATAGTTTCGCCATCGCTCCAGATCAGAGAATATGGGAAGTATTTTTACCTTCCCATCTCCCGTCTTGGTTGACCATTCTCCAAGACTTTCCTAGTGAGAGTAAAATCGGTCTTTTCTTATTAATATGGTTAGTGCTGTGGCTACCCATAGCTTTGCTGTTGGGTAAAAGGCTAAACTGGAAACCATTTCAACCCCTAGCGGCCGAGCAGAAAATCCCCTTATTAGTTCCTTTGTATTTATTGGTTCCCTGGTTAGGATGGTTAAGTTTGCTTGTGGAAGGCACTTCATTATCTAACTATGGGTTATATGGGCAATGGAATCTCCTAATTTCCCTCTGTATTGGTGTTCTGTTGGGCTTAGGAGGGTTGGGAATGGTTTTTACGATTGAAGGAGGGTTAGGGTGGTTAAAATGGCATCGTGAGAACCTAAATCAACTAGGGAAAGTTGCCTTACCCATTTTCGCACTGGCTGTGTGGATTGCCTTAACCGAAGAATTTGTATTTAGGGGCATTTTTCAAACCATTTTAGAAGAGGATTATCATCGCTGGGTTAGTGCTATGATCGTCAGTGGTATTTTTGCTCTTCTCCATTTACTTTGGGAAAGACAAACCACCATCCCTCAGTTACCCGGACTGTGGTTAATGGGAATGGTTTTAGTCATAGCAAGATGGGTTGATCAAGGGAGTTTAGGGTTAGCCTGGGGACTTCATGCTGGTTGGGTATGGGGGTTAGCTTCTTTAGATGCCGCGCAAATAATCTCTTACACAGGAAAAGGAAAAGACTGGATCATTGGCATTCATCAGCAACCGTTAGCGGGAATGATGGGAATTTTCTGTTTACTAGGCACCAGTTTTGTTTTGTGGCCCTGGTTATGAGCTTTTTCTAGAAGACAAAAACCTGTACAATACTAGACATACCTGTACATAATGTCTAGGATGCACTATAGACCGAGCTAATCATGTACGCAATTAAGAGAGAATTAAAGCTAAACAATAAAGAAAAGAGCTTTTTTGCTGGCTGTGCTGGCTTTTCTCGCTTTGTGTATAATCATGGATTATCTCTCCTCAAAGCCACCTGGGATATTCCCGAAATCTCTGGCAGTGACTCAAAACGGTTAGATGCTATCAAGAAAGTGTTTACAAACATTACTAAAAAGCAGACAGAATATTTATGGACAAATAAATATTCATCTCGCATCTATCAGAATGCTTTTAGGGACTTGAAAAAAGCATTTTCCCGTTGGAGAGAGCCTAAAATAAAAGCAGATTTACCTCGTTTTAAAAAGAAGAAACATAACTGTAGTTTTACAGTAGATAGTTCTAATGGCAAGGGATTAGTCAAGGAGGGAAAAAGAATAAAAATTCCTACCTTGGGAACTTTCAGATTAAAGGAAGGTATCCCTTATAACTGTGTTTCTCAAACCTTTACTATCTCAAGAGAAGCAGGGAGATGGTATATAAATTTTGCCGTTTCAGCTAGTAAAATACCTGAGATTAAACACAGCAAGCCTGTCTAGGTTTGTCTAGGTTTCATGAAGCAGCAGTGACAATTGAGTATCCAAGATAATGAAACCTCTTGATTCTACTTCTTTAGGAATCGCTTTACAGAAGATTATTAATCAATTGGGACAACTTTTAAAAGTTGATTGGTGTATTTTCCGTCCATTTGATCCTAATTGTTTGATTAATGAAAGCATTTTTTATGAGCAAAATCAAGAGAATAATCTAAAAAAAATACATTTATTAGAACAAACAATTGTCCCAATTCAAAAGATAGAAGTCATTAATTGTGTAGAGGATTTTTTAGCTTTAATCAAAGATCAAACTCGTGAAGAAAAGCAAAGAAAAAAAGCTTATCAACTCACAAAAGTTGGAGCATCTTTATTAATTCCTTTAACCTTAGAAAATGATTTTATTGCGGTGGTAGGATTACATCGAGATGGTGGGTTTTACCATTGGCAAGAACAAGAAATTGCCATTACTAAAATGGTAGCAGAACAAATAACTTTAGCCATTTCCCAAGCTCAAGCGTACCAAAAAGTAAGAGCGTTAGCCCAACGGGAAGCGTTAATTAATCGGATTACCAACGCCATTCGTTGTAGTCTCGATCCCCAACAGATTTTTACAGCCATTACTCAAGAATTAGGCAATGGATTAAAAGTAGACGGTTGCGCCTTATCTTTGTGGACAAAAGAGGATGAATTTGTTCAATGTGTGGGACTGTATGACCACACTCAAGGTAGTATTAATCCCCTTCCTCAATCAGTGGTTCCTATTGCATTAAATCCTGTTTTACAACAACTCATAGCCACTCAAAAACCCGTCGTTTTAGAGAATATGGATCATCATCCTCAAATGACGCAATTTGACTTACCTCTGCGGGAATCGGCCCAAGCCCTCTTAATTGTGCCATTAATCGTGGATGGAGAAATGATTGGTAGTATTTCTCTGCGACAAACGGCCCAACCTCGTCCCTGGTTATCCACAGAAATCGAATTAGCTCAAAGCGTGGCCTCTCAAGCGGCCATCGCGGTGCAACAGTCCCGACTCTATGAGAAAACAAAACAACAGGCCGAACAGTTACAAAAAAGCGAACAACAGGTGAAACACCTGAATCGATATTTGACAGAATCAGTGTTAAAACGGTTTTTACCGGCATCTATGGTAAATAAGGTAGCCACAGGGGAATTAAGCCTTGATTTAACCCCAGAACCCCGTCTAGTAACCATTTTATTTACCGATTTAGTTGGATATACCCCTTTAGCTACTCATTTAGGAACCCAAGGGGTAGCCACGCTTCTCAATGAATATCTAGAAGGAATGACGGCCGTTGTGTTTCATTATGGGGGAACGGTGGATAAGTTTATTGGGGATGCAGTGGTGGCCTTATTTGGTGCGCCAGAAGACCTAACCCCTCCAGAGCAAGTGTATCGGGCAACCGCCGTGGCTAGAGAAATGCACGATCAATTAGATAGATTAAATGAAAAATGGCAGTCTCAGGGATTAATTGAGCAACCGGTTCGCTTTCGCTGTGGTATTCATCAAGGAATAGCAGTGGTGGGAATGTTTGGTGGGGGACAACGGTCTGATTATACGGCTATTGGCCCTGCGGTTAATATTGCGGCCCGTCTACAAGAAGTGGCCCAGAGTGGCATGATTTTGGTATCGGCAACGGTGGCACAATTTTTAACGTCTGGCGAAATCACGGCCATTCAACCTTTAGAACTAAAAGGGGTTGAAGAAGAAGTAAAAATGTTTTCTGTTGCTGTCAATTACAAAGAAATGTAAAAGACGTTAAGATTAGAGTATAGATAACAAAGAAATTTTAAAATGATGTCTCATAGTAACCCTACTGAGCAAGAACTGCTCAAAACCGTTCTTGAACCTTTATTAGAGGATTTCCAATACTGGTTTTCTCGCGCTCGTCATTTATTAGAAACAGAACGAATTACTTTTTTATCCGTTGAAGAACAAACCAACCTTTTAGAGCGGGTAAAAACGAATCAACAGGAAGTACAAACGGCTAAAATTCTCTTTCAACTCACCGGAAAACAAGCGGGAATCGACACCAGAGCGTTAGTTCCCTGGCATAAGTTAGTGGCTGAATGTTGGCAAGTCTCCATGAAATGGCGATCGCATCAACAAGAAAATTCCCCCACTGCTTGATGGACTAGGGGTTGTTAACTGATGCAACAATCCCTATTTTCCCTAGACAATTCTTGGTAAGCTAGTTAAGGATAATCTTAAGAAAAGCTTACGCTAGTTTAGAAATTTGTGCCATAACACCTAAACAAATTGGTGTCTTATCGGAGGACTTCAAATGTTACATTTAATTTACATCGTTGCTTTTACCATTATTGCCTTTCTGGCAGTTAGTAATCTGATTCGTAGTTTAATTACGGTTAGTATGGACTCTCAACGTCGTTATCCTGAGCGACGAAACTCTGCTTCACCCAAACCTAACAAATGGACCAATACTCGAAAAACCATTCATCCTGAGTTACTTGATGAACGGGGTAAACCTATTAATGAACCGTTATTAGTCATGCGTTCGGTTAGTGTAGAAGATGCTAGACAACAGTTGGATGCTATCTATAATGCTTCTCCCAATCCTAGCAAAGAAACAGAAGAAGAATAGAGTAAATTGTTACCAAAAACTGTACTATTTTGAGGGTTAAAAATCTCCTAAGTTCACTTATTAGGAGATGCTTTATTTAAGCTTTCCATCCTTCAATTGCACCTGAGACAAAAGCACCAACCGGGTGATTTTTGAGGCTTTCTAGTAACCTTTTTTGACAAGCTGCGATAATTGACTTTTTTCGGTTTTAATGATACTAAAACATCGCATAATGTTAATAATTTTTAGATTTATGGCATTATGATGAAACTAACTTTTTAACTAATTCTATATCAAGTTGTAATAAACTAGCTGTTTTTTCGATAGTAAACCCTTGTTTAATCAAAGTAGGAATTAACTCTATTTTACCCTCAAGTTTACCTTCTATTTTACCTTCATCATGGGCCTCTTGATAAAAGCGTGTTTGTTTTAAATCGTTTAATCCTAACATTTGTTCGATTTCCTCCCGACTTTTTTCTGGAAACTTATAGATAACAATGGTTTCTATCAAATTAAGAACATTTTGGCGAGTGGGTTCATCGGTAAGTTCCTCTGTTGCTTGATTTAATAATTGTTTCGCTTTTTCAGGAACTTCTGAGGATTGACTCACCACCAATCTTATTATACCTAAACCGAGACTAGAGGTGTCTGGGGATAATTCATCTAAATAAATACGAATGACTTTATCAGAGTTCAATAATTCTTGATAAGGGGTTAATTCTGTGGGTTCGAGACTCTTTTTTGGATAAATAACAACAGCTTGCCAATTTTGAAAGGGGTCATTTTTATCTAAATATAAGAAAATCTCAGAAAAGAGATTAGAATAAATATAATTATTCTTTTGAAATTGAACTTCAATAAAATATAATTTTTGAGAACTATTAGACTCTTTGGGTACAAATAACCCATCAATTCTAAATGCAGTTTGTTTCACTTCAAACGAATCAAATTTATAAGCATCGACTAAATTGGTAGATTCTCCAATTAATTCAAAGAAGCTACTAGGATATTCTTGAAAGAGTCGATAAAAAATAGGATCAGTTTTCATTGTTTATTGTTGAAATGAAAATCAATAATATTTACTATAAATTTTATATAGAAAAGGTGAGCATTGCTCACCCGACAAGTTAAACGGTTAACATCTCAGAAGGTAAACGTTTGAAGGTTAATCTTTCATCTTCAACATCAACAAAAATTGTGTCTCCTGCTTTGAATTCTCCCCTTAAAATTGACTTAGCGATAGGAGTTTCTAAATACCGTTGAACTGCACGTTTTAAAGGTCTGGCACCATAAACAGGATCATAACCAATATCCGCCACAAAATCCAAGGCAGTATCAGCTAATTTGAGAGACATTTTTTGGTCTTCTAGACGACTTCTTAACAGTTGAACCTGTAGCTTAACAATTTCTCGGAGTTGGTCTTTTTGTAAGCTATGGAAAATGATAATTTCATCGATACGATTGAGAAATTCAGGACGAAAACTATTACGCATGGCTTCCATGACACGGGAACGCATTTCATCATAACGAGTGTCGTCTCCTGCTACATCTAAAATGTATTGAGAACCGATATTACTGGTCATGATAATGATAGTATTCTTGAAGTCTACCACTCGACCTTGAGAGTCGGTTAAGCGTCCATCGTCGAGAATTTGGAGCATAATGTTGAAGACATCACCGTGTGCCTTTTCTATCTCATCAAAGAGGATTACTGAATAGGGACGACGACGAATTGACTCTGTTAATTGTCCTCCTTCATCATAGCCTACATATCCTGGAGGCGCACCGATTAAACGAGATACGCTATGCTTCTCCATGTACTCGGACATATCGATACGAACGATGGCTTCTTCAGTATCAAAAAGATTCTTAGCTAGGGCTTTGGCTAATTCTGTTTTACCCACACCAGTCGGACCTAAGAAAATGAAACTTGCAGTGGGACGATTGGGATCAGAAAGTCCTGCACGAGAACGCTGGATAGCCTCTGAAACAGCAGTTACAGCCTCCTCTTGCCCAATAACTCGCTCGTGTAATTCGTCCTCTAAATGTAATAGTTTTTCTTTTTCAGATTCTACTAATTTACTGATGGGAATTCCAGTCCATTTAGAAATAATTTCAGCAATATCTGATTCTACAACTTCCTCTCGTAATAAAGTTTTGCCTGTGGTTTGTCGTTCTTCAATTTTGCTTTCTAAGTCCTTAATTTGTTGCTGTAAATTCGTTAATTTGCCATAGCGTAATTCAGCAGCTTTATTAAGGTCATAATCTCGTTCAGCTTGTTGTATTTCTAGGTTCAGTTGATCGATAGTTTCTTTGAGTTTACGAATTTGATCAATGACTTCTTTTTCTGCTTGCCATTGGGCATTGAGTTGGGATTGTTCCTCTTTGAGATCAGCTAATTCTTTTTCTAGTCTTTCTAAGCGTTCTTGTGAAACAGCATCCTCTTCTTTTTGTAAAGAAAGTCGTTCCATTTCTAACTGGAGAATCTTACGATCTACTTCATCTAATTCTTCTGGTTTAGAAGTGATTTCCATCTTCAACTTAGCTGCTGATTCGTCTACTAAATCAATGGCTTTATCTGGTAAGAAGCGATCGCTAATATAACGGTTAGATAACATAGCTGCTGCTACCAAGGCCGTATCAGCAATTTTTACCCCATGATGGACTTCATAACGCTCTTTTAGTCCCCGTAAAATGGAAATTGTATCCACTACATTGGGTTCATTAACTAATACCTCTTGAAAGCGTCGTTCTAAGGCAGCATCTTTCTCAATATACTTACGATATTCATCAAGAGTTGTTGCCCCAATACAACGCAATTCTCCTCTGGCTAACATGGGTTTTAAAAGGTTTCCTGCATCCATCGCACCTTGGGTTGCACCGGCCCCAACAACGGTATGAATTTCATCAATGAAAAGGATAATATTGCCTTGAGAATCGGTTACTTCTTTGAGGACAGCTTTCAATCTTTCTTCAAATTCGCCTCGATATTTTGCTCCAGCAATTAAGGAACCCATATCCAAAGCAATTAACTTTCTATCTCGTAAAGATTCAGGGACATCTCTATTAATAATTCGCTGTGCCAAACCTTCCACAATAGCCGTTTTACCCACCCCAGGTTCCCCAATTAAAACCGGATTATTTTTGGTTCTACGGGATAAAATTTGAATGGTTCGGCGAATTTCATCATCCCTACCAATAACCGGATCAAGTTTACCTTCTCTGGCTAATTGAGTTAAATCTCGCCCATATTTTTCTAAGGCTTCATATTTATTTTCAGGATTTTGATCGGTCACTTTTTGATTTCCTCTCACTTGTTTAATAATGTCTTTTAAGTTGTTTTCTGTTAGACCAAATTCCTTGAACAAATTTTTACCAAAACGATCATCTTTACAATAAGCTAAGAGTAAATGTTCAATGGAAATATAATCATCTTCAAATTCTTTGCGATAGGTTTCACTTCTGTCAAGTAAACTGTCTAAACTACGGCCTAAATAGACTGACTCTCCAGGATTAGAAACTTTCGGTTGACGACGAATAAAATCATCGGTTTTATCCCGTAATTTCGGAACACTAATGTTAGCTTTATTGAAGATACTCGTAGCAAGTCCCTCTTGTTCATTGAGGGATTTCATTAAGTGTTCACTTTCAATTTGTTGATGACTATTTTGTTTAGCAATATCAGGGGTTCGCACGATCGCTTCCCAGGCTTTTTCGGTAAATTGATTGGGATTGGTCGGTTGCATGGTTAAAATTATCTATAATTAATTACACTGTTATTGTAATCTAGCTTACTCTCTTAATAATGACGGTTTACCCTACTATTTTGGGTTGGGTTTACTCAAATATTGAACCTTATTTTAAATTAGCTAGTGATGGAAAGGAAAAGGCAACAGGTAAAAGATATTTTTTGTCCTCTCGCTATTTTAGAATTGACTAACTTGGAGTATTCTGATTTCTTCTTTTAAGAGAATGTTGAGCGAACAGAAAATTTTGCTCACTTATTCAGAGAATTGTGTTATAATCTAAGATGAGCATTATAAATTGAGAGAAAAATAACTTAGTTGAAATTAGCCGTTTTATTTGTTTAGCATCGGTAATATTTTCTCAAACAATCACGCTCGAAACGTCGAAATCAAGATAAATCGTTCATGTCAATTTACGTTGGAAATCTCCCTTACGAAGTAACAGAAGCAGACTTAAACTCTGTTTTTTCGGATTATGGTTCAGTCAAACGAGTCCATGTTCCTACAGATAAAGAAACCGGTCGTCCTAGAGGATTTGCATTTGTAGAATTAGGAACAAAAGCAGAAGAATCTAATGCCATTGATACCCTTGATGGCGCAGAATGGATGGGACGTACAATGAAAGTAGATGAGGCTAAACCTCGTAAATAAAATTATTAATTATTTACGATCAAGAGATTCATCTTATTTTAGGTGAATCTCTTTCTACTAGATCAAGATTCCGGACAAGGATCACCAAAACGACTCACTTCTGTTGATTGAGATTGAGAGTCAACCCAATAGTGATAATCCCTTAATAATTGGTTAAGAAGACGTTGTTTAATACGACTAAGAACCCCTCGTAACAAGCTGTTTCCTGTCACTTTTAGTAAAGGTTCTGGAGTTAATCGTAATGGGGGTGGTAAATCCACTTCAACCTTTAAATTGGCTTGCCCTTGTAAATAGGTTTTACCCTCTTTTTCTTGAGGACATAATTTGCCTTTGAGGGTTAAAGAGAAGCGATCATTAATATAATCAATACCTCGAATATCACAATCTTGGGACCGCAAAAAAACCGTTCCTTTACTATCAGACCAAACCCCTAAAATAACCGTAGGTTGAAAATGATAGAGATCCATAAAATTCAAAGAACGCATTTTCAGACGAAACTCATGATCTGATAACGGTTCCATCAACTTTGGATCAGCGATCGCTTTAACCAATCGTTGGGGTTGTCTGAGATAATGGTGAATAGGAATGGCTGTCTGTTTAACTGGTAAAGAAAGGGATTCAGAGGCTTTAAACTGAATCGGGTGCAAAAAATTTTGATCAAGCATTGAGATGTTATAACTTCTATCCGAGTGTGATAAGAAATACACTACAGGAAAATTGGTAAAATCTATAATTTAAACCCCGTCGTTAACGGCGGGGTCTTAAAGAACTTATTGTAACACCCCTAGACTTAAGGGATCTAGGGGTTTATGATCAGATAGATTCCTTCTCATTGGGAAAAGCAGGCTTCTTGGTAAGCCATAAAAAATTGTTGTTGGGAGAAAACTTTAATGCGAGATGCCGTTACCACGTTAATTAAAAACTATGATCTAACTGGCCGTTATTTAGATCGGGATGCTATGGACAACCTCAAATCTTACTTTGAGTCAGGAACTGATCGCATCGCTGTAGCTGGTTTAATTAACGCCAATTCCCCTGAGATCGTTAGAGAAGCAGGACTTCAACTGTTTGAAGAAGTCCCAGAATTGATTCGTCCAGGGGGTAACGCCTATACAACCCGTCGTTATTCGGCTTGTTTACGGGACATGGACTACTATCTCCGTTATGCTAGTTATGCTTTGGTAGCTGGAGATCCCACCGTTCTGGATGAACGAGTTTTACAAGGGTTACGGGAAACCTATAACTCTTTAGGGGTTCCCATTTCCCCCACCGTTCGGGGTATCCAAATAATGAAAGAAAAGATCAAAGCCATGGCCACTGATGCAGGAATCGCAGACACATCGTTTGTAGATCAACCTTTTGATCACATGAGTCGTGAGTTTAGTGAAATCTCTATCTAATGACATTTCTAAGTACAAAGAGGCGATCGTTTTTGAATATAGGCGATCGCTTTTTTATTTTATCCAATGTCGTCAGAATACCCCTCCCGTCTATACGGTGGGGACGGTCGCTCAGATGATTTGCCGTGCGACGGCAAATCCGCGACCTCATGAATGACGACCAACAAATAAACCGACTGTAGGG
>JASJDD010000108.1 GCA_030065735.1 Crocosphaera sp. | reverse complement strand
ATTATGTTAACTCTTCCCTTGGCATTATGTGGGGGTATTTTTGGATTATATATCACTGAAACTGCTATTGGTGCAACGGTGGTTGTTGGGGCAATTTTATTAGTAGGAATTGTGGTCAATAATGCCATTGTGATGATAGAATTAGCCAATCAAATTAGACTTGACAAAAAATGCGATCGCCGTACAGCAATTATTCAAGCGGCCCCCCAAAGATTACGGCCTATTTTGATGACGACTATCACCACAGTTTTAGGAATGTTACCGTTAGCAATAGGAGGAGGAGAAGGGAGTGAATTTTTACAACCGTTGGGTATTGTTATCTTTTCTGGGTTATCTTTAGCGACGTTATTAACCCTATTTATTATTCCTTGTTTTTATATTTTACTGCACGATCTTTTTAGTTTAGGAAACCGTAAAAATAAACAGCAAACATCTGATATATTTGTTTCTGTAGAACCTGAAAAAATAGATAAAATTAGTTACACAAAAATTACCAGGAAAAATAAACCGTAAGTAGTAGGTTGGTCAAATTTAGAGAATTATTGGGATCATTTATAATGTGAAAAACTTTGCCCACCTTACTATAATTTAAGTATCTATGACAGTAAAAAAGGAGTTAATTAAATGCAATTAATCACCCGAAAATTTAATGTTAATGAATACCACAAAATGGCAGAAACAGGGATTTTAACCCCAGAGGATAGGGTAGAATTAATCAGAGGAGAAATTATTGCCATGTCACCCATTGGAAGAAAACACGCTGCTGCTGTTAATAGACTTAACCAAGTTTTATATCAAAAGTTTGGTAATAAAGTAATTATTAGTGTACAAAATCCTATCAGATTAGATAACTATTCAGAACCTCAACCTGATATGGTTCTTCTAAAACCTCAATCTGATTTTTATGAAAGCAAAATCCCTAAATCTGAAGATATTTATCTCTTAATTGAAGTTTCTGACAGTACCATCAAATATGATCAAGAAGTCAAGTTACCTCTTTATGCTGAAAGTAAGATTAATGAAGTTTGGATTGTTAATTTGAATGATAAAACTTTAGAAGTTTATCGAAAACCTGAAAATAAAACTTATCTCGAACAACAAAAAAATGTTAAGTCCATTTCTCTTTTAGCTTTCTCTGATATTACTTTAACAATTAATGATATTTTTGGTTAACTGTTGTTGCGACTCATTTCCAGAATCTACTCAGACAACACACTCAACTTCACAGACTGATTATCCTCTAAAGCATCACTACTACGAGACACATACCGTTCCCCTGGCCGCAAACCCCCTAAAACCTCTACTTGTCCATTAACCCGTTCCCCTAACCTCACTATCCTCTCCGTTACTGTTGCATTTTCCTTGTCTCCTGTCACCACAAATACCGTCTCTTGTCCCCCTGTCCCTTGGTTTTCAGACGCTTGCAAAGCAGTTTCAGGAATGACCACTGATTGACCACCACTTTGAGCAAAACTCACCCTTGCTAACAACCCACTGCTGATTTTTTGCTCAGGATTAGCTAAAATAATCTCGATAGGAACCTGCCGACTGGTGGGATCAGCCGCAGGAGAAATATTATTAACCCGTCCCACTAAACTGTCACCGGGGAAGGCATCTAAACGTACCCTCACCGACTGGCCAACGCGAATATCAGCTAAGTCTAACTCAGAAACGGGAACCACCACCTTAACCTGATTAAAGTCCCCTAAACGCAAAATTTCGCCACCTGGTTGCACTAAATTTCCCGTTTCTATCACCCGTTGCAATACATAGCCCGTGATGGGAGAATGAAGACGAGTATAGGATAATCTTTCTTGTTCCTGCTGGATTAAGGCTTGTTGGGCAATAACCCGTCCTTGGGCTACTTTTACAGCAGATTGACGCACATTAACCTCTGATTGGGCAGATACTAAGGTGTGGCGGGCGGTACGGTATTCTGTACGGGCTAATTCTACCTCTCGTAAGGCTATTCCTCCTTCTTCATACAATTCTTGCAGGCGATCTACGTCGGTTTTGGCCTGTTCTAAGCGCACTTTAGCAGATTCTACCGCAGCCAGGGCTGATTGAACTTCTCCTTGAGCGCGTATCACCTCTGAGTTTAACGCAGCTAACTCCGCTTGTGCCTTTCCTACTTCTGCTTGTAATAAATTATCATCTAATTGAGCTAATAATTGCCCTTTGGTAACGCGATCGCCCACATCTACGGTTAATTGTAATAACTGTCCTTCTACCTGCGATCGCAAGGCTACCGTTTGCACCGGTTGGGTAGTTCCGATGTATTTAATAGGATCTCGGATGGAGTCGGTACGGGCGATCGCTACATCAACAGAGGGTATTATTTCCTCAAAATTAACTGTTTCTTGTTCTTTTGCTTCGGTATCAGGGACAATTTTACAGCCCACTGACCCTAACATTAAAATACTAGCTAATATAAATGTAGCGTTAATGTGCTTTCTGATAACCATAAGGTTTATAGTGGTGTTAATATTCCCTGGCTTATTTATAGCTTAACAAATCTTTGTATTTAGTTAGTCAAAACAGGACAAAGATAGACTAAATTTTGGTAATATATCTTCTCCGCTTAAATCGGTGGGTAACACTTTAATTTCTACGGGTTGATCTGGTTTATAAATTTCGACCTGTTGTTGTTGAGGATTAATTAACCAACCTAACTGTAAACCACTATCAAGATATTCTTGCATTTTAGCTTGAATATTTTGCAGAGAATCAGTACGAGAACGCAATTCTATGACAAAATCAGGGCAAATAGGGGGAAATTTTTCTTGTTCTTCTCGACTCAAAGACTGCCAACGGGTTAAACTAATCCAAGCAGCATCAGGCGATCGATCGCCTCCATTGGGTAAGCGGAATATTGTCGAAGAACTAAACACTTTTCCCAGTCTAGTTTGACGATTCCAAAGTCCTAAGTCAATGATAAAATCTGCTTCTCTATTCCCACTAATTCCCCCAACAGGGGGCATGACAATTAATTCTCCTTTTGCCGTTCGTTCTAGTTGCCAATCTTGGTTAACTTGACAAAGACGGTAAAATTGTTCGTCACTGAGGTTCACCGTATCTAAGTTTAAGATTACTGCTGTCATTGCTTAACCTCTCCCCAGAAATCACCTAAATTAAAAAATTGCTAATTTCTGCCAATATTCTTTCAGTAACGTAGCTACTTTTCCTGATAACAACATACAACCCAAAAGGTTAGGAATGGCTAAGGTTAATAACATCATATCGCTAAAATCAACCACCGCTCCTAAACTAACCACAGAACCAATAAAAACACAAGCTAAAAAGATAACTTTAAAGACAATAGAACTGGGTTGACCAAACACATAGGCCCAACATTGTTCCCCATAATAACACCAAGTAATCATGGTAGAAAACCCAAATAAACAGATAATTCCCACTAACACAAACGGAAACCAATCAATCATTTCACCAAAGGCCATTGCTGCTAAAGTAGATCCACTAATATTATCGCCCACCGACTCCCCATACATTCCTGTGGTAAGAATCACTAAAGCGGTGACGTTACAGATAACAATGGTGTCAATAAATGGCTCTAAAATAGAAAGAATGCCCTCTTGAATGGGTTCTTTTGTCTTAGCCACTGCATGGGCGATCGCAGCCCCTCCGAACCCGGCCCCATTGGAAAAAGCACTGCGTCTGATCCCTTGGACCAAAATACCGATCAGTCCTCCTTCCATCCCTTGAGGGGAAAAAGCCTCCCTGAATATCAAACCAAAAGTAGCAGGAATGGCGGTAAAATTGACCAATAAGACCCATAAACAGCCCGAAATGTAACAAAAGATCATCACCGGCACTAACTTGCTGGTAATCACGCCAATGCGACTAACACCGCCAATAATGACCAATCCCACCAATAAAGCTAGGGTTAAACCATACAGCCAATCGTAGTCTTTAACCCCAGGAACCACCACGGCCAAAGCAGCAAAAGACTGATTAGCCTGGAACATATTACCACCGCCAATGGCCGACCCTAACCCAGCGATACCGTAAAAAATAGCCAGTCCTTTGCCTAATTTTTCTTGGCCCAACTCCTTTAACCCTTGGGATAGATAATACATCGGTCCGCCGATAATGGTTCCGTCTGGGTTAACAATGCGATACTTTACCCCTAACGTACATTCGACGAACTTATTGGACATTCCCAAGAAACCCCCCAATGTCATCCAAAATACTGCCCCTGGGCCACCCATTTGAATGGCAATGGCAACCCCGGCAATGTTTCCTAGGCCAATACTCGCTGATAAGGCGGTGGACAAGGCTTGAAAAGAAGACACTTCCCCCTTGATCTCATCGTTTTGACCGTAGAAGCCTAAAGCAATTTTAACTGCGTGTTTGAAGCCAATAAGACTAATAAAGCCCATCCGTAGGGTAAAAAAAATCCCTCCTATGAGTAACCAAAGGATAATCAGAGGAAAATGGGCAACCTCAAAAAAAAGTACCCGTTCAACCAGAGTCACCAGACTCGAAAACAGGCGATCGATATTATCTAGAAACTGATTCACAAAATTAACGTAAAAAGCTACTACTGAGCCAAAATATGAAAAAGATGGCGAGTCCAATGACAGATTGACTCATTTCCCCAGAAAGATTGGATCCTTGTAATAATTGGGTAATACCCCATCCTAAACCAACCCCTAAGAATAGCCCCGCCAAAGTCATTAATAAAGCGCGACCAAACCTATTTTCTTTGCGATTGAGAAAATAAAGATTAGCAAAAACTCCCAATGCTAACAGTAGGGAAATTAAAGAAGAATCAGCACTAGAAAAGCCAGCGATTAAAGCTAAAACCAGAAAAACCCCTGTTGGCCAAACAATGTCATTAGAAGAAGGGGTATCGATAAACTGCTGTAACCAGGGAGGAGAATTATCCAAAGAAAGGGGCGGAGGGGTAGGGGGAGTTTCTCGTTGACGTTCTGCAAAACGAATTTTATCAGGGACTTTGATTCTACCTTCTTGACGTAGTTTCAGCCGTTCCATGATAATTGAGTCATAGGCAGACTCAATGTCTTCAACGGTTTTCACGTCGTTACTATATTCTTGTGTTAAACGATTTTTAGCAGCTTGGATCTCCTCAAAAGAGGCTGTTTCACTGACACCAAGCTTTTCATAGGGTGTTTGTTCACTCATCTAGAACCTCCTTCCATATTTCCCTCATCAAATCACTCAAAGAACTTGAATTATCATTTTGTTTGTCAAAATAGTTAACCCCTAAGGGTTGTTAACCGTTGACGAGGATTTTGACATCGATTATATCCTTTCTCAACAGAATTGGCTTGCACAACCATCAAAAGATTTCACAATGTTTCTCAGGTTGATCACTAAGGTTGTATCTGTGTTTAGGTGTTCATCTTGGTCTTATCGTTCTCCGTTGAGGAAGGATTGGCCATTTTGTTTTCTTCGAGTTCTGCTTTCATGGTGAGGGATTCTTCGAGTTGTTGGGACTCTCGTTTGAATTCATTTTCAAATTCTTTGGACGCATCTTGAAACCCACGAATGGCCTTACCCAGACTACGACCAATTTCGGGGAGTTTTTTCGGTCCGAACACCAATAAGGCAATTACTAAGATTAAGGCCATTTCCGGCAGTCCAATGCCAAAAACATTCATAACTTACTCCTAATGCTCCTTTCTCAGTCTATCTTAATTGTCGCAAGAGATAAAAAAACCCCGAAAAACCGGGGAACATTTAACTCAGGATAACGGCGATATATTTTCTCGAATTGTCGGAAACTCTATCACCGTTAATCACTGATCACAAACTTAGGGATTAACCTCCCCAACTGACGGTAAATCCATTGAGAATCAGAGAAGAGTTGTAAATTTGCAGGATGATTAACAGGAAGACTAAAAATAAGCCCATGAAAACTCCCATTAAAGGAGTGGTTCCCCATCCAGGGACAACCTTCCCGTATTCGGAATTAAGGGGTCTGAGTAAATCTCCTAATCGAGTACGTTGTGCCATAATTTTTTAATGGGTATCTATCTAAGATTTACAGTTTATCAAAGAAGAACCCCTGATGGTAGATTTTGTTCAAATCAGTTGTAACAGGTTAAGATAGGCTTGAGTGTCAAGCAAAAGACTGGTTACGTAGGGGAAATATCCTCGCGTATTGTAAGGATTGATATTTAATCCGCCTTGGTTCCAACCCACTTTTTCAGTAAATAGCTGAGAAAGACTTGCTTCTGAATTATTTGCTTTTGCCCTTGAATAAATACGCTGATAAATTTCTTTTTGTATAGTAAACCCAAACAGATTTGATGAATAGTTCAGCCACATTATGTCAATTTTTTTCAACACAGAGTCCAATTCTTGAATGTTATTAAGATCATTCTGTTTAAGTAAAGCTCTACCATCCATGAGTTGTATAATAATCCACACCGTTGCTAAATTAGCCTCTTGCCATTGTTTTAATTTTAAATGTTCTTCTAGTTGATTATAAAGAGGAACATAAGCAAAAATATCTACTCCTAAATTTTCTGGTTTGGCTCTTTCACACCAATAACATTTTCGATAATTTTTTTCATAGTAGTGTCTCTCATATTGAATTTTAAAGCTAAAAAAATCTTGCGATTTATTTGGATAATTATTACAGACAACTAAACTGTTTAATGCTTGTTTTAAAATCCGTTCCCAGTCCTTTGCTTTTGGTCTTTTCTTGGGCTTACTATGTCCTTCATTGAAACATTGTAGAAAGTATTGTTTAAATTTGGGATAAAAAGGTAAAGGCTGAACATCAAAAGGAATTGTCATTTTTCCTGGACGAATTGAGCTATTTCTTCCATAAGGCCAATAACCTTTTTCAACTAAGTCATCTATTTTATTAGGTTGATCACCTAATCCTACCCATTTACCCGAAAAAGGATGATAACCAAAGATTAAATAATAAATAATAACGGCTAATCTAAAATAGTCATGGGTTTCATATTGTCGAATATTTTTTATATCTTTTCCTTTTCTCAATTCTTTTAATAATTCTGGGGGATTAAATCCTTCTGAAAGAACACCACAAGGATAAAATTTTTGGGTTTTAGAGTCGATAACTTGAAAAGAATCGATATCAATAATAATTGGCCAAGCTTGACTATTAACTAGGATATTTTGAGACTTCATATCTCCGATTATATATCCTTGATCATGAACATTTTGAACAACTTGAACAAAATTTAGTGCCGTCTGATGAAGAAATTTCCAATTAACGAGAAAAGGTAGTTTTTTACGCAATTTAGGAATATAGACTTCATGAAGGGGTTTTCCATCTTTAATGTAAGGCATCAAAAAGCCAAGAAATTGTTTCTGAGTCGATTCATAAACTAAGGAATAAGGCCAAGCTAAAGATTGTAAATTTTTCGGTGGATTATCTATCATTATTTTTAGCTTTTCTTCTCGCTCAACAGTTGGTTCATGATAAATTTTAGCTAGAAAATCACTATCAGAAGTTTTCCAAATTTCTCCTTCCCCACTGTTGGCAATTTGCTCAACCAAAGTTACTGATTTTCTGAGGTTGCTACAAAAGAGTTTTTTCCTCTTCATTGATGGCTGGAATGATGTAGACATAATAATAAAGTTTTATCATCATGGGTACGAGCATTGAGACGCTCTGAGTTTAGAAAATCTACCAGATAACTTTTGTCGTTTTCTGGATTTTCAGTGCTTATTAAATACTCTTCAAGAGGTTTAAAGAAAGGAGGAAATGCTAACCAATCTTTTTCTTTAATGGCTACTTTTTCTAACCCGTCAGTGGCAGCGCAAATAAATGGGTAATAGCCTTTAATTACTTTAACCTTCATTTGAGTGATAGCCTCATCAGAGGTAACAAAAGTAGTTTCATTGGCATATTCTCCTTTATCTGGTTTAAATACTAATTGATACTCTTCTTTTTCTTGTTCTCGAATCACTAAAAAACCATCCCCAATTTGTATCGCTATTATCCATTTAGGCGTAGCGATAAAAGCAATAAGAGTACAGGCTAAATCTTTCAGTAAACAATTCTCACTTTCAGCTTTTTCATTGAGATAATCAACAATAATTGTTAATAGTTGATTTTGCTCAAAGTTAATAGGATTTTTAGGATAAGTTCCTTGAAAATTATCTAGATAACTTGTCAAATACTCAATCGCTTTTGTTACTGCTAATTCTGCCCCTTGATGACTTAGTTTAGCTGAACCAGCGCCATCTGCTACCGCCCCAATTATAACCTCATTGTTGACTAAACTATAGGCTGAATAATCTTGACAAGGCATTTGTAGTTTTTGATGTTGTACACCAATGGATGAATCAAAACTTACTTTCCAACTCATAATCATTCAATCTAAATTAAGTAGGAACTTCTCCCCATCCCAAGGGAGGAAGTTGTTTAACCTCACCAATTTTTCCGGTAGAAACTTGTTGCACAGAGGTACTTAACCAGACAAACATTTCCCGAAAATCTAATCCTTTTAACTGTAGAGGAGGACGGGTAGACGGAGCAATTTCTCTTAATGTATTAAAGTCAGCACCTTCAACACCTACCGCAAAAAAGACTGATTTTTTCTTAGCTTCAGCATCTTTTAATTGCGAGGCTGCTTGTTCCCAGGAATCTGTTGGCGCACCATCGGTAATCAAAAATACCCACGGACGATAGTATTGAATATCGTTATCTTTATACATTTGTTTGCGTTTTTCTAAACTATCTAAAGCTATCATAATTGCTTTCCCCATCGGTGTTGTTCCTGATGCTTTTAATTGTGGGGGGTTAAATTCATCAATGGTAACAAAGGGTTGAAGAATTCCAACAGTATCACCAAAGGTAATAATTTCTAATTCTACTCTTTGAGAGGCCAAGGTGTCTTGCATTAAACTTGATTTAAAGGTTTCAAGACCTTCATTTAATTCTTTAATGGGTTCTCCAATCATAGAACCAGATGTGTCTAATAATAAGACAACAGGACAACGATTTTCTGGGTTGTCAACAAATTCTGGTAATCCTACGGCCATAATTTCTCCTTGACAAATTGTTCAATTGTTATTGTATAGCTTTTATTTAGCTGTGGTGGTTTCTCTGGTTTTGGTGAAACGAATTTCAATACGACGACGTTGAGCATCGGGGTTAGGGTTGGGTTTAGCAAATGTTCCATCTCTTAGGGTTAATTGAGCAGCAGAATAAGCGCGAAAACTTGTTTGAGCATCTAGTTTTTGCAGACGCTTTCCGTCTAGTTTAATTCTTTGTAACTCTTTAACCACTGCTAAAGCTCTTATTAATCCTAAGTCCGCATTGGAACCTGGAGTAAGGTTTGAGATAGGTAAATTACCCGTAGCGGATTGTTCCAATGTTTTGTCTAAATTACTAACACGACTACCCACAAATTGACCATCCGTATGACCAATAACCACCACTGTATCTATGTCATATTGATTAAAGTTGTCTTCAATTGTTTTTACTAAATCAGTCGCAATATACTTTTTTAAGTTTCTTGTTAGTTGTCCACTACCAGACGGAAAAGCATATTTCCCCGCTCCTTCAATAATAATATTGGGAGGAAACTTATTTTTCATTTTTTCTAATTCTTCAGTCAATTCAGCAATTCTTTCTTTTAACTGCTGTGGATTTTCGTTAGCTGCTAGATTTTGCTCAATTAAATCTCCCCGAAGGGAAAAGATAATTAGCAAAAAAATGAAGGCAAGTAAGGCAAATAATTCAGCATATTTGAGTTGACTAATTTTCATGATTTTAATGCTTTATTGAGTAACTCGTTGAATATATTGTGTCAGTTGTTCTAGTTGAAACCATAGATTTCTTGTATTTTGAAGGTATTGACTAACATTATTTGCTTCTTCTCCCGTTTGTCTGACATAATTTGTTGTTTGGGACATTTGATTAGCAGCATTTTTACTATTTTGAGAAAGGTTATCTAAGTTGGTCTCAATTTCTCCTAAACTGTTAGACCAAGAACTTACATTTCCTTCTAATAATTGTGCTTGTTGACTGAGAACATTATTCATTCCTTGAAAACTACGTAATAAGGGTTTTTGTTGACTTTCTAAAACATTACTAATTCTTTGAAAGCTATTTGATAAGGGTTGTTTCTGATTCTCCAAAATCCTATTTATTTCTTGAAAACTCTTTGAGATGGTTTGTTTTTGGTCATCTACAATCTTACTAATTTCTTGGAAACTATTAGATAAGGATTGTCTTTGATTTTTAATAGCATCACTCATTTGTTGAAAGCTGGTAGCTAAGCTTGTTTTTTGGTTGTTAATAATGGTAGCTAATTGATCAAAACTTTCGTCTAGATTTTCGCTTTGGGTTTTAATTGTTGTGTTCAAATGAACAAAAGATAATTCTAAACTTTCAGACTTTTCTTTGAGTTTATCAAAACTTGCAGAAACACTATTAGTATATTGTTGTAATTCTTTGTTTAATGCTTTAGCAACCTCTTTAGCAACAGCATCAGCAATGTCTTGATTAAGAGAAGGTTGTTCATATTCACCTTGAGAAACAATAAAACCCCCTAAACACCATCCTAATAGACTGGTAATTAAAGCACTACTTAAAGGTGGCAGCAAACTATTAATATCACCAACATTATTCCCGAATGATCCAACAGCTACCAAGAAACCAATCAAAGTATGTAAATAACCTGCTGTCTGAATAAAATTACCTTCTTCAATTTTTCTATCTGGTCCTTTTTTACTCAATAGAGTAAATAAAAATAAAGCCACTACATGAGTAATTCCTAACCCTAACAAAAATTCAGAAGGAATTAATGAAGGTTGATAAATTAAGAAAAATCCACAGATTAAAGTGAGTGATATTCCGCCAAAATAAATTTTGAGAAAATTTTGTCTATTATACATAAAATTAATGCTCCTTGTTTGATAGTAAAGGTTGGGACTTGATGACTTATGAGATTGAAGTCAGCAAAATCTAGATTAGTCTTCAAACAAAGAACATTATAATGATTTTTTCCTTACTCCCCCTTATTGAACCTAACTAAGTCAACGTCCCACACCCCTACTCATTCAAAGGAAAGAGACTGAGAAAGTTCTCTAACTCAAACCAATATTCTACAAAATATTCGTTGGTTAAAGTAGTAACAAATTCAGAAAAATTGATATATTTGTCCCAAACTTCTTCAGTTTTAGCAATCTCTGCTGTTATTTCCCACAGCGTTTCATAATACTCTCGTTTGGAAATTTCTCCTGTATTTCTATACAAATTGAGCAATGTGTAATCAATGGCAATGGTTTCTTCAACGTTATAGAGAACTGCTTGTAATTTAATATGGGTTAAAAGCATTTCGATAGGTTGAGAATTTTTCATAACTTAAACTCTTAAAAAAAATAAATAAGTAAATATGGGTTTAACTGATCTAGAGAGTGAGGTGCAAGAATAGAGATATTGATATTAATTTAAACAAAAACTAGAGAATTTTCTTGGGTATTTTTAGGTAACTCTCAAAATTTTGTAAAATCAACTCAGTGATTTTTCTGATAAAAGACAACAAGAATGTTAATACTTCTACAAACCATTCTTTAACTTCTATGGGTCATGGCAAAACATAGTTTAATATCTATTAACTCTGGGATGAAATTTTGTTTTCTGTCTCCAGGGGAACCATTGCTCAGAGTCAAGATTTTCCTGTACATTAGAGATAAAAAACTGCTCAAGTCTAGATAGTTCAAACCATAAAACATGAGGAGAATACATAGAAATGCTGCTTAACTCTAAGCAGAAATATAATCCCAACGTGATTGTACACGCTTCAAAAAACTTCCCAAACATCTCACACCACCTCGTAACAATGAATCACAGTCATTAGACTAGCTAGTCTAATGACTCCTCTACTCTATTACGACTTGATTGCTGATGAGTATGACGAAGTGAAACCCGACAAAGTGTCACACGGTTAGCTGAACTTGATCAAAATTTTACCATTGCTGTGATCATTGTCTCTAACAATGGCTATGAAAGTTTTATTTTTCCTAAAAATCAACAAAAAAGACGCAAAAAAAGAAAATTATGGCCTAGCTGTCTGGAAACTGCTTCTAATGATTGTTTTCTCTGGCATAATTTCTTATTTAATCTTATTGATCAGAGAAAATAACCTGACTCCCATTGAATGCAGGAGACTGGATAAGAACAATGATGGATGGGTTAAATGTAATGGAGAAAACACCAATCAAGAAAAAAAGTCAAATCCTTAAAAATTTAAGAAAATAAAAATGAGCGTTTATAATCAAGTTAGTTTTATTATTGTTGATAAATTAGGGAAAATGTTGCTAACACTTCTAGAAAAATTAGGGCGAAAACGGATTATATATGATCGAGATGGGGTCAACCCTTATTTAGTTCGTTATTATTTACTCTTTCCTGATAAATTGACTGAAGAGGAAAGCGCACGCTCTCTTCCCTTCAATCTCATGTTACACTACATTTGCTTAAGTGATCCTGATGATTTACACGATCATCCTTGGTGGTACGCAACCCTAATTTTAAAAGGAGGTTATTGGGAAATTACTCCAGAAGGCAAGTTTTGGCGTGGTCCAGGTCATTTTCGCATTCGTTCTCCTCGCTCTGTTCATCGTATCGAAATTTCTCCCGATTCTCAAGGGTCTTGGAGTTTATTTTTTCGCGGTCCTAGACTAAAAAATTGGGGGTTTATTAAACAAGGAAAATGGTTAGATCATAAAACTTATTTACATCAGAGACAGCAAATATTCTCTAAAATAACAACCCCATAATTCTTAGTTTAAAAACTTAAATTATTAAAAATGAAACCATCATTCTTCCTCTCTCTCCCGATTGTAGTTGCTTTGGTCACTTATCAAGTTTTTAATCTACCTTTGATTCCTCCAGCAATGGCACAAGAACAACTCTTAAAAACCTTAACTGTTACAGGACAAGGAACAGTGAGAATTCCTACTACTTTAACTGATGTGAGTTTAGGGGTAGAAATACAAGGAAAAACAGCAACGGAAGTCCAAAAAAATGTAGCTCAACGAACATCATCTCTAGTTGATTTTTTGCGATCGCGTCCCATAGAAAGACTACAAACCACAGGAATTCGTTTACAAGCTAACTATCAATACGATAATAATCAACGACGTTTAGTTGGCTATATTGGCACAAATACAGTGAGTTTTCGAGTTAAAACGGAGGAGGTTGGTAGTTTATTAGATGATGCAGTTAAAGCAGGAGCAACTCGTATTGATCGCATCAGTTTTACAGCAACAGAAACAGCTATTTCAGACGCACAAAAAGAAGCATTAAAATTAGCGACTTTAGATGCAAAAGAACAAGCTGAAACGGTTTTGTCGACCTTAAATTTTCAATCTCAAGAAATTATTAATATTTCCATTAATGGTGCTAATGCACCTCAACCCCAAATCATGCAGTCACCCGAAAGCTTAAGAACAGCAAGTGCTGCTGATAGCACTCCTGTGATTGGAGGAGAACAAACCATAAGAGCGATGGTGACGTTACAAATTCGTTATTAACTTGAAAAGCATTGTTGAGGTATTCCTGTCTGTATTAATGAATACAAAATAGAGCTTTTCAGTATTTTTTATATATCTTTAAAAAATATTAATTTAGCTAGTCAGTAACAGAAATAAGTGTTATTGGTATAGTAGTTTAATAAAGCAATTGGATTAGGGAATAATTACTAAAATAATAATCATACCTGAGGTATTTTGAATGTACGAAGATTTTAATTATATTGCTGATGATAAATTTTTAAGCAACTATTGGTGGCAAGAAAAAATAACTTGTCAACAGTGTCGAGGCCATGGAAAACTGAGCAGAGAAGGAAACTCGGTCATGATCTCTTGTCCTGTATGTGAAGAAACGGGGAAAGTTCACCGTCATCAGCAACATAAAGTGTCTGCTGCTTAGTTGATTTTCAACTTTATTGTAGGGGGAATTGATGAATTGCCCCTGCCTTTTTGCATAACGATTGAATTCAGGCAAAACCTTGACATATCCAAGCGATCGCTAAATCAATTCCACTTAACCGAAAAAGCCTCTAACCTCCGAAAATAAGCTATGGTAGAAGAAAGGGATTTTGGCGTGACATCCTCCCACGCACGCCACTACGTTTTGTGCGGGGCTTCCCTAACTCACGATAGGGCATTCCTGGTTATTCTCGCTTATGGGAGCTTTCGCCACTTATCTAGAACACATTGGTACGAACGATGAGGACATCTCCCACTGTTGGTTCCCTGACAGAACGACTAATCAGGCGTTTTCGTTTCCCAGAGTCCCTGGGTACTTTGTCTGGTTTATTCAATTTTTTTCGTATTTCCCAAGCGAGGCGAGTTCCCGCCTTCTGAGTGTCTTTCACTCTCATCTTGGATGGATACATTCCAACTCGGGCTGCGATTCAGGTTCTTACCTTACGGCCACTTTCAGTGTATCACAAAACCCCTGCCCTGGCTTTCATCCGGAG
>JASJDD010000107.1 GCA_030065735.1 Crocosphaera sp. | reverse complement strand
GTAGGCTTAGATGTCGGTTGTTACAAATGCGTAGCAGTACCGATGAGTTTTGATGTTTTGATGACTATCTCGAATACCCCATAACTAAGGCAACTGATTTTTACGATCAAGCTTATTTTTATGAGATCGAGACTAACTTAACGCACCTTGAAAAATTAATAAGTTTGGGAGACATTTTCATCATGGAACCCACTGGCAACTACTCTAAACTATGGCTTAACACTTTGCTTGATGCTGGTAAAGAGGTTCGGTTCATTAGCAACAGAAGCTTAGTACCCTATCGTAAGCTTTGCGGGTGGGAATACAAGGATGATTACCATGACGCTACAGCTTTGGCTTATTGTGCTTGGCTTAATATTAATAACCCGTCGGCTTTCCTTTCTTTGAAAACCCCAGAAATTCACGCAACCTATCAGTTATTTTTGCAACATGAAAGAATCAACCGTGAGTTAAAACCTCTGGTTAACCGTGCTAGGAACTTACTGCATACGGAATTCCCAGAAGGAAAAAAAAGTAAAGGTCAAAGCTCTGACAAGGTTGATGGAATCTGGTTATTTATTAGTAACAGTAATCAACATCCGGGCTGGCGTAAAGTTTGGTTAAAAAAGATTTCAAAATCTATAGGGACTGTACAAAAATGTGGTTTTAGTCCCCAGATAGTCAAACTAAGCCAACAAATCGTTAGATTAAAAGAGCGTCGGATTCAGATTAAAAAAGCGTTTCAAGAGTTTTTAACTAATCCTAAATATGCCTTTTATAATGAAGCTTTCGATTGTTTTAACCTTGGCGTTTACGATCGCACAATCATCCTCTGTCAGATTTACCCGTTTGAGCAGTTCTTAGATACTAATGGGAACGAGCTAAGGAAAATCAAGCCTCGGAAGTTCGGGAAGAGTGGGAAGCCAGTAACGAAACGAGTGGGACTTAATCGGTTCCATGCCTGCTTGGGGAAAGCAGTGAAGCCTTGGGAGTCTGGGAAGAAAAAGGGACACATCGTTACAGGTTCGGTTCTGGCTAGGATTCGGTTATATTTATGGGCTAAACGGACTATGGCACTTTCACCCCCCAGGAATCCCAAGCCACGGGTCAAGGAATTGTACGATCGCTATCTTCATGACATTCAGGCAAAGTTAACTAAGAAGGGGAAAATTGACCCAGACCACCCAGGGAACAACTCACTGAAACAATGGGGCAAAGCCAGAGTGGGAGATAAGTTGGCTAAGTTGTTGTTCAAAGAATTGATAGGAGCTTATCGTAGACACAGGGAACAGTAGCCACGAAAAAAGGGAGGCTTAATGCCTCCCCTCTTGGTGGTAAATAAAGCGAATTAATCTTAAACTAACAATCAAATAACTGTGTGAGGAAAAAAAATTGTTGTTAAACTTGATCAATAGTCTAGAATTAGTCACTTTAGTCCCTATTTTGGCTGGTTCGGTGTTTTCTGTGTTAACTGTGGCGACGGTTAAACGCTTTTTCAAGGGTTCTCGAAGAGATCCCCAAAGCGGTACACCTCAAAACTTTACTCCCCCAGTGACCGTATTGAAACCGGTACGGGGTTTAGAAAAAAATCTTAAGCATAATTTAAGAACCATCGCTACTCAAGATTATCCTGACTATCAAGTTATTTACTCGGTTCAAGATCCCCAAGATCCAGCCTATCTCATCATTAAAGACATTCAAGCTGAATTCGGTAGGGACCGCATTTCTGTGGTGATCAGTCGGGTTGAAGCAGGGGCCAATGGCAAGGTTAATAACCTGTTAGGGGCAATGGAAGCAGCTTGTCACGATATTATTATCATTAGCGACAGTGATACCCGTTTACGCTCAGATTACATTGCAACCATCGTTGAACCCTTAGCTAACCCTGAAGTGGGTTGTGTCTGTACTCCCTTTAAAGTGACAAAAGCAGACAGTTGGTACGAAAAAATGGAACTCTTGACCATGAATGCCGACTTTATGCCCAGTGTCATGTTTGCTGAGGTAACAGGGGCTTCTAATTCTTGTTTGGGACCTTCTATTGCTATTCGGCGCTCAACGTTAGATAAGTTAGGAGGTTTAGAGAGTTTAGCAGATTATTTAGTGGAAGACTACGAAATCGGACGACGGGTGTGGACATCAGGACAAAAAATGGTTCTTTTACCCTATATGATCGATGTGGTGGTAGATTTGGCAAGTTGGAAAAATTGGTGGAGTCATCAGGTTTATTGGGATCAAAATACCTATTTAGCTAGACCTGGTGCTTTTATTTCGACGATTTTAATCCGTTCTATTCCTTTTGCTTTAATATTCGCCGTATTAAGATGGGATCTGATTGGGTTAGAGGTATTAATGGCCACAATTCTCATTAGAATAATAACGGCTGCAATGGTAGCCCAAGAAATGGGAGATAAAGAAACTATTAAGAGTTTATATTTATTACCCTTTCGAGATGCAGTAGGCTTAGTTTTTTGGGGGTTAGCGTTTACCCAGCGTACTGTCATTTGGCGTGGTGTAGAATTTAAGTTAACCAGTCATGGAAAAATGGTTAAACATCGTTTGCTTGAAAATTGAGAGGTTTAATCATGTTGTTAAAACAATTGTTAGAAGAAAAAAAAGAAGAAATTTTAAACTTAGCCGCTAAACATGGAGCGTTTAATGTTAGGGTTTTTGGGTCTGTTGTCAGGGGAGAAGAGACAGAAAATAGTGATATCGATTTTTTGATTGATTATGATTTGTCTAAAATTTCTCCCTGGTTTCCAGTCGGGCTAGTTGAGGATTTGGAACAACTTTTAAATCGAAAAGTTGATATAGTCACTACTAAGTCTTTACATTATTTTATTCGAGATAAGATAATAAAAGAGGCAGTTAGTTTATGAAAGATAATAGAATTTATTTAATTCATATTCGAGACTGTTTAACAAGAATAAATCTTATACAAAAGGAGGCAAAAAAGTCTTTTTTTAGCCAATAATTATTCAAGATGCTGTTTTGAGAAATCTAGAGGTTATGTGTGAGTCTATCAAAAATTTACCTACAGAATCGTTAATTAATTATATGCAAAAATTAACCCAAAAAATTAAACAAAAAGCCCTTGAAATTGGTTTTCATAAAGTAGGTATTGCTAAGGTTGACAGTGAGTACCAAGATGATGCAGTTACTCATCTTCAAGCTTGGTTAGCTTTAGGTTATCAGGCAGATATGGCCTGGATGAATAACCCGAAGCGGTTTGATATTCGTCAATGTATGCCAGAAGTTCAATCGGTTATTTCTGTTGCTCTTAATTATTATACGCCGTATCAACAATCTGAGGACAAAAAACACGGTAAAATCTCTCGTTATGGATGGGGAAGAGATTACCATAAAGTCATGCAAAAAAAACTCAAAGCCTTGAGTCAATGGTTAAACAATCAAGACAATAGTATTAAAACTCGTTATTATGTTGATACTGGCCCTATTCAAGATAAAGTTTGGGCGCAACGATCGGGAATTGGTTGGATCGCTAAAAATAGTAATGTGATCACCAGAGAATACGGAAGTTGGGTGTTTTTAGGGGAGATTTTAACTAATTTGGACTTAATGACTGATACCCCTCATACAGAACATTGTGGCACTTGTAGCCGATGTATAGAAGCTTGTCCCACCGATGCGATCGCCCATCCTTTTCTGGTAGATGCTAATCGTTGTATCGCTTACCATACTATCGAAAATCGAGCCGAAAATCTTCCTAAAAATATTGTTAATAATTTACAGGGATGGGTTGCTGGTTGTGATATTTGTCAAGAGGTTTGTCCTTGGAATCAGCGATTTTCTCAAGCAACTGATATTGAAGATTTTTACCCTTATTCTGGCAATATTGCTCCAAATTTACAAAAATTAGCTGCTATGACTGAAGAAGAATGGCAAGGAAAATTTCCAGCTTCTGCATTAAAGAGAATTAAACCGACTATGTGGCAACGCAATGCTCGTGCTAACCTAGAAGAATAGGGAAATTAAATCATTCTACTATGGCCACAGGTTAGGACTTCTTTTGTTCCCTATAAACCTATTCTCTGTTCTCTAAATCTTTTGTCCTATCCAAACAACCACATTTTCTATAACTATCTATTCTACACGATCTAGAATGATAGCTCTTTTATCAAGGGAAAAGAAACAATAAGGATCATTTCTCTTACCACTCTTACTCTTCATTGTTAACCCGCACAAAAATGGCACTCAAAGTAATTGTTTTTGATTTTGATGGGACTCTCGCTGATACTTATGATGCGTTTGTTGAAATTGCGAATAGTTTATCAGGGGAATTTGGTTATAAACCTGTTAATGAACAAGAACAGGAAAAACTGAAAGATTTAAGTGCAAGGGATCTGATTAAACAATCAGAAATTTCTGTATTCAAAATACCGTTTGTTTTGAAGCGAGTCAAGTCTGAACTGACTCATAAAATTAAAGAACTTGAACCGATTAAGGACATCCCTTATTGTCTTCAACAATTAAAAAGTCAAGGCTATAGCTTAGGAATTATAACATCTAATGCTGAAGGTAATGTAGTTAGTTTTCTTGAAAATCATGAATTAGAGCAATTGTTTGATTTTATTTATGCAGGAACCACTTTATTTGGGAAACATAAAATTATTAAAAAATTACTCAAAGAAAAACAACTTCTTCCCCGTGAAGTTATGTATATTGGAGATGAAACAAGAGATATTAATTCTGCTAAAAAAAGTCATGTTAAATGTGTGGGAGTAACTTGGGGATTTAACTCTAGTGAAGCTTTAGCCAAACAAGAACCAGATTTTCTGATTAATAATCCAGACGAATTAATAACGATACTCGACAATTATCAATACCCAATCATCGATGATCAATCTCATGTTAATCCTTTGACAATGGAAGGATAATTAATTAAAATCAACCCTTGCTAACTAAGAAGCAATAGCAAGGGGATATTACCTCAATCTCTACCCTTTTTGTCTAAGGAAAGCTAAAACTTGTCTGAGTTGTTTCTTGAGTAGATCAATTTCCCCTTGCATTGTATTAACTTGTTCACGGAGAGAAACAATTTCTTGGGCCATAGCAGACGTATCGTTTAAATCTCCTGTGGGTTGAGGGGTCGATACTGCTTTTTCTTTGGGTTTAGGATGCTTTCTTGCTTTGGCCATAGCATCTTTAATGGCCTCAAGTAGCTGCTTTTTTTCAAAGGGTTTTTCAATAAAAGAAAAATATTCAAAGGGTTCAGTAATTTTTTCAACAACCTCTTCTTTTCGTCCTGACATTAAGACAAGGGGAATTTTTTTGAGATCATATTCTTTTTGTACTTCTTGATAAACATCCCAACCACTCATTTTGGGTAGCAGGAAATCTAACATGATGAGGTTTGGTTTTTCGCTACGGATGAGATTGTATCCTTCAACACCATCTTTGGCTTCGAGAACTTTAAAATTGCCTTCTGGTAACATATCTTTAACCCGCATCCGGATTACTTTACTATCATCAATGACGAGTATTTTATGAGTTGACACAGTAAACTCCCTTTCAAGCGTTAAGTCAATGGTCTTTGAGGTAATTGATTTTCACCCCTAACGGTGATAGTTTGGTTATCCCTCTTCTTTAAGATTCCCCAAAATTGCCCTTAAACTAACAACCTCAATAGAAAAAATTTTGCTGTTTAACTTTACTATGATTATTTATGGTGTTAGTTATAGCGTTCTTAAGGGGCAATTACTGATTAATTAGTTGCATTAGTTTGTTTTTCTGCTGCTTCTACCGCACGATTAAAATATTTGCCGGTTTTCTGAAATTTAACTTTAATGGTTCTTTTTTCTTTGTCTCCTTTTAAACTTCTATACGCTTCTTTTTCCTCAGCAATAAATTGAGTGACTGTCTTATAAATAGTATCTCTGGTATTGGTACTAAATTTTCCTACGAAATTGGGTAGGACTTTATCGCCTAATAAAATAAAGGCAATAACGAATATCAAACTAACCTGCAAAACCGTTCCTAAGTTAATTGAAATTCTCACAATAGGTTCCCTATAAAAACTAAATTCATTATTTCTTTTCTATAACACTGTTATAGCTATTTTTCTGATTTTATGCCGTGAAATCTGTCAAAAACAACTGTGATAAGAATCAAGGAATGATTGGTATGGGGACAAAGGTTTTGAGCATTTTACGAATTTTTAATAAAAAAATCAGATTTTGTAATTTTGAGTCAATTTCGGGAGGATAGGGACTTTTTCCTAATTTTTCTTGGATTTGAGCGTATTCTGCTGCGCTGAGGGGTTCACCATTCATCGGAGATCGCCCTTCGGTGACAATTTCGGTTCGCAAGACTTCCTCAGGAATGTCCTCTGGTGGGGGTAAAGTAACCCCCACCTCTAAAAATATCATTGGCAGAGCTAAACTGATGGGTATGACCCGATAAAATGAGGGATAGACCATGATTATGCCTCCGATGCAGACAAACCTGGGGGTAAAGTTTCCCCACAGATATTATGAATGGTAACAATTTTTTCAAATAACCAAGGATAGGCTTGACGATAATGGGGGATTAATGCTAAAGGACTTAGTAGGGCTGTTGCTGCGATGTCTGCCATACTCAAGCGATCGCCTAATAAATAAGGTTGGTTTCTCCAATAAGATAAGACATTCATGGCAGTTTCTAGGCGTTTTTGGGCTAATTCAACGGTTGTAGCGGTAATACCATATTGACGACGGACAATATTGATCACCAGTTGACTAGATAAAGAGGGATCAATGGATTTTCCTTCCCCTGCACGATAATGATAATAGACAAAACGGGTTGCTGTGCCAATACTTTCATCTAACCAGTCTTCTAAGAGTAAGGCTTGAGTTTGTTGAGTCGGATCAGATAGCATTAAGGGGGGATCGCTCTGATAAGTTTCGAGGTAGTTAAAAATGTGAGTTGAGTCTGCTATTGCTTCGGGTTCTCCTGTTTTTTGGGGGAGTAAAACGGGGACAGTCGTTAACCCTGTTAGGGATTTTAGCTTGAAAATATGTAATCCTGGGGTTAAGTTTTCCACTTGATAGGAGATTTTTTTATAACCTAATGCCAGTCTTGCTTTTCGACAGTAATGAGACGTACTAAATTGTAAGAGTAACATATGACTTACCGATAAAAATTAAAGTCCCATTATACAAAGAGGAAATATTATCAACCTAGATTAATTTTCACTACTCAAATAACACCAAATCCGCTTTAGATACCCCCCTTAACAACTTGATAGATTAACAATTGAAAACCCTCCTGCCTCCTGCCTTCTGCCCCCTGCCTCTTCTCAAGGATAAGATGAGTCCCGGAACCGGATTTGGTATAACACTACCACAAAAGCTAAGAAAAAATTCCCCCCAACCTAACCAAAGTTGAGGAGAATAGCGATAACAAGACAGTCATCTTAATAAGCGTCTTGTAACTCGTAAAAGTCGGGGGAAACATAATCTTTTCGCAACGGCCAACCGATCCAATCTTCTGGCATTAAAATGCGTTTTAGATCGGGATGACCATCGTAGATAATGCCATACATATCATAGCTTTCCCGCTCTTGCCAATCCGCTGCTTTCCAGATCCAATAAACGGAAGGAACATGGGGGTTATCTCTGGGTAAAAATACCTTGAGACGTACCTCTTCAGGGGTGTCACAATTATCGCTGACTTTAATCAAATGATAGAAGCTCACCAGTTCTTTCCCCGGGCCTAAATCATAAGCTCCCTGACATTGTAAATAATTAAAGCCGTAAGCGTACAATGCAGTGCATAAAGGGATTAAAAAGTCGGGGGAAACTTTAATTAACTCGATCCCTAGATGATCCGGTTCGAGGATATCGTGATCAAAGCCATTTTCTGTTAACCAACTGGAAACAGGACCGGCTTGTACTATTGCACCTTCTTCTTCTTTTTCTGAGGCGTTATCTTGTGTATTTTCATCAACCATTTTATGCTTCCTCCTTCTGTTTCTGGGATGCTAACGCGGGGGGAACTTCCATACCGATCGCCTCGGTCAATTCTTTGGGAGGAGCTTGACGGGTAGGAGTGGCTAAATATTTCCCGGTTAAAATAGGCGAAACCGCTTTCATGTTATGGGGAGTGCTATAGTAACGGTGGGTTTGTTCCATCACTGTGGCCCGTTCCTGGATCGTCTCATTAGACACTTTTTTCCGCAGTTTGATGATGGCATCAAAAATGGCTTCGGGACGGGGAGGACAACCCGGAATATAGACATCCACAGGAATTAATTTATCCACACCCCTGACAGCGGTTGTAGAGTCACTGCTAAACATTCCCCCGGTAATGGTACAAGCACCCATCGCGATGACATATTTAGGATCGGGCATTTCTTCATAAAGACGCACCAAAGCAGGGGCCATCTTCATAGTAATCGTTCCCGCAGTGATGATTAAATCCGCTTGTCGGGGGCTAGAACGGGGGACTAGACCAAAACGATCAAAATCGAAGCGAGAGCCGATGAGGGCGGCAAATTCGATGAAACAGCAAGCAGTTCCGTACAGTAAAGGCCATAAACTAGATAATCTAGCCCAGTTGTGCAGATCGTCTACGGTGGTTAAGATTATATTTTCTGACAAATCTTGCGTAACTTGGCCACGAGCAGCCGGATTAAGAATTTTTTCCTTTTGCAACTGCTCTAACGAGGATAGATCGGAGGTTGGGTTCGGACTCATAAGAGATTAATAATGATCAATGTACAACAATTCTTGATTGAGGATAATTGCGAAGTTTTACGACCATTCTAACGCGCCTTTCCGCCAGGCATAAACCAGGGCGACGACAAGAATGGCAATGAAGATCAAGGCTTCAACAAAGGCTAATAAACCTAAGCGGTTAAAGGCAACGGCCCAAGGGTAAAGAAAGACGGTTTCTACGTCGAATACCACAAATACGAGGGCAAACATATAATAACGGATATTGAATTGAATCCAAGCCCCGCCGATGGGTTCCATTCCTGACTCATAAGTAGTACGTCTTTCGGGTCCACCACCAGTCGGCCGCAAGATTTTGGAAGCGGTTAAGGCGAGAATGGGGATTAAACTACAAGCGAGTAGAAAACCCAGTACATATTCGTAACCATTGAGGACAAACACTGTTTTTGATTGACTCCTCTCGATGTTTTAATTTTTCCTAATCTCTATTAAACCGTAAACTTTACAAAAATAACCCTAAGAAAGTGTTTTTTCTGGCTTGGAGGTTTTATTTGGGGCTAAAATTTCTGATTAACCGCCTAAAAATACCAGGAAAAAATCGCTTTAGGATATTTTTATCTAAATTATTTAACCAATGACAAAAAAAACTAAAAGCAGGTGCCAATAAAATCAATTGCTTGACTTTTTCGTTTTTTTCTGCTAAAAAAGCTGCAGTTAATCCTCCTAAACTGGAGCCGATCAAAGTTACAGGAGTAGGATCATTTTCTAGAGAAGTTGATACTTGTTGAATTTGTCGGGTTAGGGTTAAATGATAGAAATCATCTTGATTCAAATCAGGAATAATTAAGGGGATATTTTCAGCAGCAAATAAAGCTTTAAATTTTTGAGCTTTTATAGACTGGGGACTAGAAACCAACCCATGTAAGTAAATATATTTTGATTGATGATTTAACATTGTTTTGGGACTATCATAACATTCTTGGACAAAATCTGTTACCTTAGAATTAATCACTATTATCCATCATCATTTAATTACTGTAAAAAATATGGTTAAATTTGTTGCTATTAACGGTAGTTTACGTCCTAATTCTTATAGCGCATTAGCGGTACAAGTCGCAATAACAAGAATTGAAGCATTAGGGGAAGAAGTGGAATTTTTAGACTTACGTACAATGAATTTACCATTATGTCATGGAGGGAAAGAATATGATGAGTATCCTGATGTGGAAAAACTGCGTCAAACGGTTAAAGCTGCTGATGGATTAATTCTAGCAACTCCAGAATATCATGGTAGTGTTAGTGGGGTGATGAAGAATGCTTTAGACTTAATGAGTTTTGAAGAATTATCGGGTAAAGTGACTGGTTTAATCAGTGTGTTAGGGGGACAACCTAACAGTAATGCGCTTAATCATTTAAGATTAATTATGCGATGGGTTCACGCATGGGTTATTCCCGAACAAATCGCTATTGGACAAGCATGGCAAATATTTAATGAAGAAGGAAAATTAATGGATAAAAAATTATCAGAACGTTTTGATAAATTTGCTATGAGTTTAGTAGAAAATACACGAAAATTACAATAATTATTTAGTCATTAATTATCTTTTCTATTAATTTATTACTCATAATAATAGCTTCTTTTTTGTCCATGTTGACAATTTCAATAATTTTATTAACTTCTTGTTCATTCATGAAATTAAGTTGCTCAACATTAGGACAATAGCTATTATTTAAGTCCCCAGGTTCAAATTTATCTAAGTTATTTCCATAACTTCTTTTATTCATTTTAATAATGTTTTGGCCTACATCACTTATTAAATAAATGAATAGTTTATCAATAAGATTTTTTCCAAACAGATTGGCATAAAAACCATGATAGCAAGTCAAATTTATGGCTGTAGTAAAATTACGGATTACTTTAAGTCTTCCTCGATTAAAAACACCGAATAAAATAGGTGCAGGTTCCCTTTTTTCTAGTTTATACCAGGGTTTTCTATTTTTGGTTAAATATCTTTGATGATAACCTTTTTCTTCCCCTAATTTAATATAATTTAAAACTGCTTGATTATTTATTTCTTTCACATTTAAACAGTAAATAGGTTTATCTTGTCTAACCAGTAATTCTAAGTCATTATTAGTAAAAATCGGTTTCTTAATTAAATTACTTTTGGTAATACATAGACAAATATTATTATCATTAATTTGCAACTTGTCAATTTTACTTTTATTTAAAGCAAAAAAATCATTGGCACCGGTTGCAATACCTCGCTTAAATGTACCATATTCTGAGAGTTTACAGAAACCTTCGGGAATTTTTTGCTCAGAAATTAAGGATAAAATAATCGGTGTCCATTTCTTATGGTGAGGTAATTGACTATTATTTAATTGATAATGATAATATTCACTAATATTAGATATTGCTTGGATGTCTTGAGTATTATTGATATTGGTTATCTTTATGTTTTGTTTGAGTCGATCATTTTGACATAATAAAATACAGATAGTCGTCGTTGCATCGGGAAAAATGTCTTTTTCGTTAGCAAAAATAATAATTTGTTTTAATAGATGTTTTTCAATCAGTGTTTTTTTTATTTCTTTTCCATATCCTGTGTTAAAAAATTCAAAGGGAAGAATAAAAGCAAGTCTTCCATCAGGATTGAGTTGTTGTAAAGCTTTGATCAGAAAAATAGAAGCAATGTTAGAATATCCAACTAATTTTTTACCAATCTGTTGTTCTATTTTTGGAAGTATATTATGTCGATTAATAAATTTCTGAAACCGCATATAAGGAGGGTTACAAAGAATTGCATCATAGTAATTTATATCTGATGCTAAATAATCTTGATTAAAAAGAGTTAAATTATTATTCTTTTTAAGATTATCTAAATACCTAAGAATCTTGTTATCAATTTCATAAGCGGTAAAATGCCATTTATATTGTAAATTTAGTTTACTAATTTCTTCATAAAAAACACCCAAACCAAATGCAGGATCTAAGATAGTTTTTGGTTGATTTTCTGTTACCCATTTAGCCATCATATAACCAACTAAAGATGGGGTAAAAAATTGTCCATAGTCTTTTCTATAACTAATAGAAGTGTTTGCAATATAATCAGATTTACGCATTTAATTGAAACATTTTAATTAATAACTGTTGACTGAATTATTATTGATAATCATTGAATTTTACAGTAATTTTCTGCTTTTTTGTGAAACACATAGCAATTCCTTTTTCATAATAAGCTGCTTCATTAATAAAAACAGGATAAACTGTAGAATCTCCTTGATAAGTGATAGTTTCTCCCTCAAAAGTAATAAATAAAGGATCACCAGAATTAACAGGTTGATAATCTTTAGATTGTAAATTAGGATGAATCATTGCTGTTATTTCTTCTCCTTTTCTTGGATAATCAATTCTTTCAAAGACTTCATAAAAAACTAAATTATGACTTTTTTCTTCAATCTGATTTTGATTATATTTATCTAGATAATCCAATAAACTATAAATAACTTGTTCAGTTTTTACAAATAAATCTGCATCTAAAACCCGTTGAGGAATGGCACCGACTTCAATGGTTAATCCTAACTCTGTGTTACTTCTTAATAACTTATTTTGTTCTGTTGAAACATAGTATAAAACTTTCAATTCAGGATAAATTAAACTTAAATAACTACATAATTGTAAATGAAAATTATTGGTATCAGAAAGAATGATTGTCAATCCCATATTAGCAGTTGTACTATGGAGATCAACGACAAAATTTATCTGATTATTGAGCAGCTTCTGATGAATTGTCTTAGCCAGAAGTTGCTCGTATAAAATATTATCTAAATTCTCTAAATCTTCTGGAGCAAAACATCGATTGAGATCAATTTCTGTATATCTAACTCTTAATCTGATTGCTTTAGGGTTAGACAAAAACGGGAAAACTTCAAGAGTTGAACGCTCAAGTAAAAAGGGGTTTTGTAGGAATTTTTTAACTAAATAAATTCCTGTCATTTCGTTGCCATGAGTACCGCCAAAAAGAGCAACTTTTTTGATTTTTTTGACCATAAAATCCCCTAAAGTGTAGATTAGTGATTTTTCTTTTGTCTTTTGTCTAATTTCACATCAATCTCTTATCATGAGATTATTTTTACTGTGATAATTTTTGTTTTAAAGCTTCTAAACTAGCCCAACGACTATCAATTATAGGTTCATTTTCATCGGTTTTTGCCGTTGGAGGTTGACAATCTTTACCACATAATTGTCTCAAAGGAACCGCTAAAGATAATTGTTCATAAAGCCAACTTTGAGGATCAAAATGGCCATCTGGGGACAAAGTTTCGGATAAATCTTCCCAAGCAACCTCTCTTTCTTGGGGATAGTTTTGTTGTAACTCTGCATCTTTATCTAACCAAATAATTTCAGAAGTATCTAGGCTAAGACGACGATTATACTGTTGTAAACAGCGATCGCAGGTTAAGGTCATAATCGTTTCTCCTTGAACACCTACTTCCAAAAAAGTCCCTCCATGACGAATCCTCATTTTTCCCCGAAAGGGGGTTAAGGTTTCCAATTGAGGGATAAAATCATCAAAAACAAGGGTTTGGGTTCTATTGGGAGCGTTTAGTAAATGGGGAATATAAATCGCTTGCATAATCTTATGTCTTCCTCTTGTTACTTTTCATTCAGCTAGGGTATCTATTCTCCTTGTGGATAACCAAGGGATAGGGTTCCTGGTGGTAGTGTTAGGGTGGTTTTTGACCCTGGGGCCTGCAAAGAAACCTTTAATTCTCCTTGAGTGCTAACACCGATGATAGTTCCTGTGATACCTTTAATGATAACTTTACGCCCAACACTATCCAATATTTCTACATAATTTCTCATTAAATTCTCAATACCATCCCTCAGATACTCTTGATAACCCTGTAATACTCCATCAATGGTCAAAGCGGCTAAGGTTTCCAAACTATCAATATCATGAGGGTTGGCATAAGATTGAATGGTAATCCCTGGGTTGGGAACTGCATTAGACCAATTAATTCCTACACCAATCACACAGTGGGTAATGATCTCTTGTTGAATGCGAGTTTCGCTTTTAATTCCTCCTAATTTTCGTCCTTCTAAGATGAAATCGTTAGGCCACTTTAATTTTACAGGCAATCCATAATCACGTAAACGTTGGGCAATCCCCCAAGCAGTCAATAGGGTCAAATGAGGAGCATTTTGAGCAGGAAAATTGAGTTTTAAACCAATGGATAGATAAAGTCCCCCCACTGAAGAAACCCAGGTTCTTCCCCATTGTCCTCGTCCTGCGGTTTGTCGGGAAGCGATCGCTATAATCGGAGAATTTGGTTCTTTTCCTAACAAGTCCCAAACCACCTGATTAGTGGAGGTTACTGTATCAAAAATATACAGGGGATAAGAGGGTTGTTGTAAATGGACTTTGATTTTGAGAGGATCAATACTCATTGTTTTACAATTAACCCCCCCTGGCGAGAAATCCCCGATTGAGCAAGGAAGCTCGCGGAGGTTTCCTCCGCAAGAGCAGGTCTTGCTTGAGGAACGAAAATCTCCGGATGAGAGCCAGGG
>JASJDD010000106.1 GCA_030065735.1 Crocosphaera sp. | reverse complement strand
AACGATGCTTCGCCTTTATTTATTGGTTTCGCTAACCCCATCTAAATCACAGATTTTAGATGGGGACTGCGCGAAACGATTTTGTTCAATCCCTTCTGGACTCATATCAACTATTTTCTGCTCCAATAATTCTACTTTCTGTCCGTCTAGCACGCCAGAATTCACCAGTTCATGCCACTTCTCAATTGTCCATTTATAGGTAGTTACGGCCATAGATAATAGGAGAATTATTTCACCACTTTGATTGTAGCTTGCGAGTGGATACGTCAATCTAAGGTCATTTGAGATCCCCATAAATCTTGGGACATAAACGCCCGATCTTTGGGTAAAGGAGCAACTGGATCGGTTAAAGTAAATTCTCCCTTTTCAATCCAACTTTTCAACACTTGCGCTACTTTCCGAGATAAAGGGATACTGGCTAACGGGGCAACTCTGACACTTTTCCCTTCTATGGTCATGCGGCCGGTTTTTAATTGAGCATAACTGACTAAACCAAAGGTAGGACGAACCCGACGGGGAATGGAAAAATCAACCACCGGAGCGACCACATCTTTATCCCCGACGGCACAATATTCGATCACTTTACGATCCAATACGGGAAAGGGAATACCCACCCCCAACATCAAAGAAGGTCCATAATGATTAAAATAACACCCTCTGACCCATTGAGGAGACATAGTTTTAGCATCTCCCACCAAAGCTAACGTGGCCGCAGGACCAATAGGAGTACGGTTGGATAACCGTTTCTGTAAGGGGAAATGTTGGGTTCCTTCCCAAGCAATATAACCCACACCACCCCCCAAAAAAATGCGACTGCCAATGCCAATTAATTCTAAGTCAGGATCATTGAATAAAGGGGCGATCGCCCCTGGATTAGAATAGACAGCGTTGCCTAAAGTCGGTTGTAGAGGACCGAGATACGTATACAGAAAGCGATCGCTACTATTAACCCCGACAATAAAGTTTTGATAAAGGTTACGGGGATTATATAAGTAGAATTGATTGATGGTTTTGCGGGTAATGTTGGTTTCAAAGGAGGTCCGAGGATAACAGTCGGTGACTTGACCAATGGCTTTGAGATTGACGGGTTTTCCTGCGATCAAGTCTTCAATGACATGGCCACCACCCCGTTCTATATTAATATTCCCTTGACGGCTATCATTATCATTCATCTCACCAATAGCCTTATAATCCACCATAGCAGTCGCCCCCAGATAGAGATCCACCGCCCCAAACCCGGCATAAGCAGGAACCCCGTCTAACCAACACTGTCGGATTTTGATGGGGGGATCGGTATGACCTATGTTGAGAATCGCCCCGGATGATTCCATAGGTTCAAAGGTTCCGGTACAAATGACATCAACGGTTTTAAACGCTTGGTCAATGCCTATTTCTTGAACCCGTGTTTTTAGTTCTTCTACAGTCCAAACTACGGCTTTTTTTTCGGTAATTTTTTCGTTAATTTCTGAAAGTGTACGCATTGCTATTAATGTTTTTTATCTAGTTAAGGTCAGGGATCAATGGATTGTTCGACTTCTTGTTTTTTGGTGTCTAGAGTTAATTGTTGACGGGAAGAATTGCGGTTCCATCGGTCTAAAATATCTTTGACTAATACTTCTTTGAACCAGACTTGACTAACGAGGGCTAGAGGTAAGGCTAAAAAGAACCCCAACACACCAAATAAAGTGGCAAAAAAGACTTGTGAGAGTAAGGTTAAGGCGGGTAATAATGATTTTCTATTTTCTATAACTAAGGGGGTGAGTAATTTACTTTCTGTAATTTGAATAATTATATAAAATGTAATATAGAGAAGGAAGATGGTAATGGATTTCCAAGGATTTTCTAATAAAGCGATCGCCACAGGCGGAATAACACTTAAGACGGGTCCAATATTAGGAATAAAGGTTAAGATCCCTGCTAATGTAGCTTGTGCCAAAGTTAATGGCATTTTTAACATAGATAAACCAATAAAACTTAATAGAGAAATCATCACCATTTGAAATAAAATGGTGGTTAATCCTTCCTGTAAGGAGCGATCGCATTCAGTTAAAACATCATCTATTTTTTTTCGATAAAATGAGGGAAATAAACGAATGAATCCTTGACGATAGGCACTAGGATTGGCTAATAACATCAAAGTTAAAGCAAACAATAATAATAAGGTTAAGGGAATGCCTAACGTTGTATAAAATACTGATAAACCTTGACCTGCAATTTTCTCTAGTAAAGGTTGTAATTGTTGTATAATTTCTTGACTACTGGGTAAAGCATCAATTAACTCTGGTTCAAGACGTGAAATAAAATCTCTAATGCTTATAATTAATTGATCAATCCCTTGAGGAACTAGCTTAAATAATTCTGGTAGTTGTTGAGCAAACGGGGGAATAATAAGCCAAAAGAATCCTGATAATATTGTTAATAATAATATCATAGATAATAAAACTGCGTAGCTTCGTTTAATCCGCAGTTGTTGTAATAATTGAACGCCATGATTGAGAAAGTTGGCAATAATTACAGCAGTGAACAACAAAAGTAATAATTGTCTAATTTTCCAAAGAATATAAAGACAAAAGGCTAAAATTACAAAACCAATCCATTGAGAAAATTTCATGACTATCTTAACTTCTATGGAGGTTATCTTTAAATTTAAGAATTAGAAACCTTATTCAACACTTTTTTACTTAAAAATAAAGCAATTATCAAGGGTAGTATTATGACTATGATCAGCGCATTCATATTACTAGGAGGAATAGACAAAAGAGGACCTAAATATTTAATTATCAGAGAAAGTATCAGAGAACCGATAATTATTTTAATCAAAAAACTAATGGTTTCATTCATCTTACTTACTATCACTCCTATTATTTTTCTTGAAGTTGTACTAAGTGATTTAGCCAGTTCATACCAGAGGAAATAATTAGGTTAAAAATTAGATAAGTTGCCATAACAATTAATAACATTTCAACGGATTTTCCCGTTTGATTAGAAATGGTATTAGAGACGGCATAAATATCATTGTAACCAATAGCAACCGCTAAACTAGAATTCTTAGCTAAGTTTAAAAATTCACTGGTTAGAGGAGGAATCATCACCCGTAATGCTTGGGGAAAAATCACTAAACGCATGACTAAACCTGAGTTTAATCCTAACGCTTTGGCTGCTTCCCATTGTCCTTGAGAAACCGATTGAATACCAGACCGCACGACTTCAGCAATAAACCCTGCGGTATAAATGGTTAATCCTGTTAATAAGGTAGCAAATTCAGGGGAAAGATTCAAGCCGTCTTGGATACGTTGAATTTGAGAGTCATAGTTAGGAAATTGCCAATCTAAACCCCAAAAAATGATTAAAATTGAGATTATTCCAACCATCAATAAAGCAAGATTATAAACTTGACCTGTTGTTCCTTGTTGAATAATAACTTGGGTTTGTTTCTGCCAAATAAAAAAAGCAATAAGACCACCAAAAAATAAAGCTAAAATGGCTAAAAAAGTTTGTAAATTACCTAAAGGAAAGGGAATATAGACCCCTTGATTAGAAAGAAAAATAGAATTAAAAATAATTAAGGGATTATCGATTTTGGGAAACTTTAGGAAAACAGCAAAATACCAGAAAAATAGCTGTAACAATAAGGGAGTATTGCGTATGGTTTCTACGTAAATTGTAGCCAGTTTCTGAACTAACCAGTTATCAGATAATCGTCCCAGTCCAATAATTACCCCTAGGAAAAAGGCTACAATAATTCCAGTGATCATGACTCGTAATGAGTTTAATAAGCCAACTAAAATCGCTCTATAATAGGGATCAGTCGGCTTATAAGCAATAGGACTATCACCGATATTAAAACGGGAATTTAACTCAGGATCAAAAACAAAACCAAAACCAAAAGTTAATCCTAATTGTCGAAAATTATTAACAAGATTATTGCCAAAAATAACTATCAGCAATAAGATAGCACTAATAATTAAAATCTGTGTAATTATTTTAATTATTCGTGAATCACGCCAAAATGGTATTTTATCTTCATTCATTTCTTTCAGCAATGTACACATCAATACTAGATAACTATTTTAAACTAATTGGCTCTAGAAGTTTTCGTCAAAGTCAGATTTATAGAAATCCTTTAAATCACAAAAGATTGCTGATTATTCATACTTCTTAATAGCATCTTCAATAGTTTTAATTTCTAAGAATGTGACCAATCAAATCGAAGTTGCTTTGTGCCTTATTCTTGATTTCTGGTAACACTTGCTTAAGTTGAGCAGCGACTTCCTGGCGGAGATTCCAAGCTTTTTGAACTGTACTACAAGCTGCATCTGCATCAAGGAATTTCTGAATTGGGATCAGTAAGCCATTTTTAACTAATTCAGTCCCCAATAAATCGGTCATAATTCCCTCTGCTTTAACCGAATACCCCACAGCAACAGTACAGACACCACTCGAAAGTCCCGCGATCGCAGCGTGCATTCGTTCAGCGACAACTAAATCACATTGACTAATTAACCCTTTAAATTCCGACGCGGAACCTTCTATTCCCACTAGATGTACTCTCGGCTCGAAATTTAGACTTCTGAGTAAATTATTGGCGATAATCCGATCATCTTTATCATCACCCTGATATTGCACATGAGGGATAATGAGTACCTGAGCATTGAACTCATTGAGGATTACTTTGATGACCTTTTGCCAAGCTTCAAGGTGCTGCTTATAGGCTTTTAAGCCAGCATATTTAGTAATACTCTGACTAGGAGCGATCGCCACCACTGGCTGCTCTTTGGTGACACCTAGAGAACCAAGCAAATTACTAGCGTAAGGAGAAGGCGTTAGTAAAAAGGCTGGATCAGCAGTTAGCTTGACCAAATCTTCTGAAATCCCCAGGCTTCTAACATAATCATAAGATAGCTTTTCTCGCACCGTAATCATTGTAGAACGTTGGGCGACGCGAACCCAGTATTCACTTTCTGCTTCTGTTTTAAATGGACCGATTGAATGAGCGAGAAATACCACAGGAATACCAGCATCTAATGCCAACTCTAACTGTAACAGATGGGAAGCAATAGAGGCATAACCATAATCAGAGCCAAATATATCACCTCCAGAGACAATCATCACCGATGCGTCACGAATATTCTGCTTAAAAGCTTGGTATGCAGGAGGGGTCAACGGTTCATAGAAACGAGAAAGGGGAAGGCGAAACTTTTGAAACCGACTTTGACGAATTCGGACCATTCGCACTCGCTGGTTGTTAATTGTTTGCACATTATAGGGTTCTAACCACCTGCGATCGTAGTCTGGTGCGTCAGTCAGAACCTGTATTTTCAAATCCTGCTGGCGTTGGCGTAACTGTTCAATGATTGGTATAACGAGTGCTTGCACTCCTCGGTTATGTAGTCCTGTGATTCCTGTGATGATTGCTTTCATGGGATTTTTGATTTTTCTCCGCCTAAGGTTTCAGCTTTGACTGAACTCTTCTAATTTTAGTTAGGATGTTTTTTTGAATTGGTTTAATGTTCCGATAATAAAATCTATAGGTTGAAAATCTCTCTTCTGTCTTGAGAAGTTTTTGAAGATACTTTAGCCGAAAGTTCTTCATATTGGTTGATCTCTTGACAGCTAACATCAGAAATAATCATTGTTTTTGTCCTTCACTAGCAAAGTAAATAGCTGCAAATGCAGTTGCTGAACCTTGAAGCCAGAGAGATGTACCATAGGATTGAGGGTACTTCCCTAACCCCTGACACTCTCCTGATGATCCTTCTAAAACACCATTAGACCGAGTAACACTTACTAATGCTTCAATTGCAGCATCAACTACTCTTTGAAAAGAATTGTCGAGAAGCTTTGCTTGTAAACCTCGCATCAGGCTATAGCCTACCATGCTAGTTGTAGAGCTATCAAATCTGTCTTTTCGATTTAGAATAGCCCAGTTCCAATGCCCATCTTGCCGTTGATAATTCCGTAAAGAATTTGCCGCATCTATATAAGCTTTTAATAATTCAGAGTAATCAGGATGTTTAAAGGGCATTTCGAGCAGTGTGTCAATCAAACCTATCATATACCAACTCGTTCCACGACCCCAAGCGTGCATCCCTAGTCTTTTCGGTCCATCATCATAGTAGCCATGATAGGGAAGATGAGTATCGTAATCAGTATTTTTTTGCACAAACTGTTTAAGTTGATTGATACTCACATTCATAGCTTCAGCATCTCCATAATAATTGGAATAACGGGCTAAAAATGGACAAATCATTGCCAAAGTATCTACTAAAATCCCTTGAGCAGAACCAGTCAATGTATAAGGAAGACAACCATCAATCACTCGCTCGTGTTCCACTAAAAGTGAGGATGCCAGCTTTTGACACGCTTTATGATAACGTAAGTCATTGGTTAGCTCCAAAAGATATAGTAATGAATAACCCTTCATTGTATAATCTACTTTGTTAATTGGTGTCATCCAATTACCTTGATCATCAATATTATTATCAAATATAAACTTTAAGGCTTTTAGATTCTTAGGATCACCAAACGTTCGATAAGACCATTCAGCCCCTAGAATAGACAAGGAAATTGGCCAATCATATTTCTTTTTTTCTATATTTCCTATTTTTTTTTGTTTAGTTAACAAAGTTTTGATACTTCTTTTCAATGATTTTAAACTGAGAGATTGATAATCAGTCTCTCTTGCTCTATCTAGAACAATTTCTAAAGGATGTAAAAGACAATCTCTATTGATATTATCAATGGAATTGAACCAGGCTAGATTTAGATTCATTATCTACTTAAAACCTCTTGAATATTAGACTTTAGATGGAGTTCAGTATTTTTCAAAAATACCGATTGTCCTTATTAATTGTAATAAAAATTTACATTGTTTAGAGTTTTGATTCTAAGACTGAATATTCTAGAAAAATAGCCTAAAATTTTGCTAATTTTTCTGATTATTTTTTGCAAAATATTATATTGAGGATATTCGAGGTTTCTTTGTATCTTAAAATAATCAATTTTATCTTTTTGATTTACCTCGCCTTTCTTGATTCTATTGTGTTCTATTTTATCTTTGAAAAAGACAATTTTTTCAATTGGATCACGTCTAATATTGAATTCTGCTTGCGCCGCTGCCAATCCAATTGTGTTTCCTTCACCTCGATAAAATCCGTTTAGCTCAAAAAAAGGTGCGATTCTATCCCATTGTCTTAGAAATTCCTGCTCTTTACCAGAATCCTTAGTTACCACAAAAAGGCACTCGTGAACGAAACTTATCTCTTCTAAATTGAGATTTAATTTCTCTGCCATTCGAGAAAGTAGCTTGATTTCAAATTGATTTTTATTGTGTTTCAGGATGTTTGTCCATACCGTATGAGCTGTGATTCCTGGCTGCCATTCTAATTTTTCTTCAATAGGAGCTAGAATACGCATATCCGCATCAATAAAGATACAGGAATCAAATAAGGATAAACCTTTCTCTATTACGAACCTTTTATCATGATAACAGCCAACACTTTGCTGTCGGTGTTTGAACGCTAAGACATTAGCATCATTGGCAAAGTCTTGTGGTTTGTCCGTTAATACAATCAGAGGAGTGTTAGGGGAATATTTTTCAATATCTTTGCTTAAAAGCTTAGCTAAACTACGATAGTTTTCTCCTAGTGCTAAAGTACCAAAACAAATTTTACTCTTTCCTTTTTGTTCCATATTAGACATAAGACTATTCAGAAAATGATGATAAACAATCCCATACAAACCAATTTTAGCTACAATATAAATAAACACTAAGATTTAGATAATCAATGCTCTTAGGGCTTTTAAACTTTGCCCTAAAAGCCTAAATCATTTCATTGATTTATTCTATCTAAACGGTGGAGAATACAATAATCCTCCTTCAGTCCATAGCTTATTAGGACCACGATCTAATCCTAATGGTTGACCAATATTTCGCTCATAAATTTCTCCATAATTACCGACGTGCTTAACAATTCGGGCTGCGAAATCATTGGGTAATCCCATTCCTTCCCCCAATTTATCATCTAATCCTAAAAAGCGTCTGATATTGGGATCTTCGCTATTTTCAAAAGTGGCTAAGTTTTCTTTAGTAATACCAAATTCTTCTGCTTGAATTAGAGAAAAAGTGATCCATTTAACTGCATCAAACCAACCAGAATCATTATTTTTCACCGCTGGACCTAAAGGTTCTTTTGATAAGACCACATTTAAAATAGCGTGGTCATTGCGATTGGGTAAAATGGAACGACGGGCGACTAATTGGGAGCGATCGGCTGTTACCCCTTCGCAACGTCCCTCTTGATAGGCTGCGTAAAGTGCGTCTACGTCTTCAAATGTCACGGGATTATAGTCTGCTACCCCAATTTTTTGCATTTGATCGGCCAAATTTTGCTCTGTGGTCGTTCCTGCTAAGACACAGATAGATTTACCTGCTAATCCTGCCATATCGGTTACACCACTAGCCGTTGTTACCATAATCCCTTGACCATCGTAAAAGATTGTTGGAGCAAATTCCATGCCGTTGGTGGTGTCCCGACTAATGGTCCAGGTGGTGTTACGATTGAGAACGTCCACTTCCCCTGATTGTACGGCGGGAAAGCGTTCCTGTGCGCTTAATTTGCGGTATTCTACCTTTTCAGGATCATCGAATAAAGCAGCAGCGATCGCTCGACAAACATCCACATCCAACCCTGAATATTGGCCATTTTCGTCTACGAAACTAAACCCAGGAACTTCTCCATTCACGCCACAGATCAGGCTTCCTCGTTGTTTAATGGTATCAAGACGACTGGTATTTGCCGGGGTTGTCTCAGAGGTTTGACTCCCTCCTCCACAAGCAGTTAACGGCATGGTTAACAATAATGTTATTAAAATTAAATAAGGTTTCTGGAACATAGATAAATTGTCAAAATTGAATATAAATAAGAACTTTTGTTTAGTTTAAACTACAGAGACTTAATTATCAATTATTTTTGCCAATACTGTCATGAGACAGCGATCGCTACTTCGGAGATAGTGAGTGCCATAATAAAAGAGTTTTTTGTGATCCTGTTTAAAGTCTTTCCTTTTCGGAAACAAAGGAGGTCAGTTAATAGGAACAACATCATGAAAATGAGCTAAATCAATGTAAGTTTTGCCTTGAGCATTACGAGAAAAAATATCGACAAATCGCTGATTGGGTAAAATATTTACAAGGGTATAAACATGACGAGCATGAATCGTTTGGGAGAAAGTTTCATCAAGGCCTGTTAATATTACCCCAATTTCTCCTTCTTTTTCGGCTAAAGATTCTATCGTTTCCCCATACAGTGGACTATTTTGATCAATGGGGTGCATGACTAACCAGCTTAAGTCAAACACAGGGGTTTGCGATCGCAATAATTTTAAGTCATAAAAACGCCTTAATTTATATCCTTCTTCACTCACTTCATTCAGAATAAAACAGAGTCTAATTTGCGCTTCTAAAATGCGATTATCTCGTCGGTTAGCTGTCCGAACCATTAACGTTGGAATTCCGTTATAAGGGCAAATCACGGCTACATTACTGAAAAGCACTTTTGCAGTTGGACGAGAAAAACGGGCAAACATTAATCCTGTTAAAATCGTCAATAACAATAACCCAATCCAGATTTCAACTGTCACTAAAATTTGAGCGTACAAACTTTTAGGATACATTGAGCCATAGCCCACCGTTGATAAAGTTTGAATACTGAAAAAGAAAGCATCTTTAAAGGAACCCTGTTCTGCATTGGCAATACCATCTTTAGCAGTCATATAAGCCAAGGCAAACAGACAGTTAATGCTAAAATAAAAAAGACTAATTAACATTAAAAAAGGTCGCCAACGAAGGGCTAATAACCAATGATAGAGATCATGAGTTGCAGGATGGAATAAATCAACAAGATTTAGTTGTTTTAGGAAAGGAAAAGACTTACTTAAACCTGGGGAACGACGCATAAGCCAACAAGAATTTTAATGGGTATAAATTTTCTGAAAACAACACAATTTCAGCATAAAAGACGAGAAAGTAAGACAATAACGTGAAGATTGTTCCCATTTGACAATCCAAGTGTTCATCATCAGTTAGGGGTGAAAGAATAACTTTTGGCCAAAATGGAATCTTCTCAGTCTAACCTCCTATGCCTAATCTTCCTGCTAAACCTGGACTTAAGGGAATCAAGGTTGCTAACATTAAAAATAGAGCTAATAAACCCCACCCAGCACGAGTATCATCGGGTTCGCTTAACTCATTAAGACTTGGTCTTTCTAAGTCTCTTTGTAAGAATAAAATGACGACAGCCCAGTATAAAGGAATGGGATTAGCGGGGCTAAATATGGTAACAATGCCTAAAATGACAAGAGTAATAATTGTAGTTCTTCTAGCAGTTTTTCTACCATAAATAGCTTGAATAATTCTCCCACCGTCTAATTGTCCTGCTGGCATTAAATTTAAGGCTGTAATCACTAATCCTAACCAACCGACAACCGTTAATGGATGAACATCAACAATAGTATTTTGTAGCTGTTCTCCTAAAATTACTTTTGCTAAACTTCCTACTAAAATTGAAGCTTGAAAAAATTGAGTGGGAACTTGAAAAAGACTACCCTCATGAGATAATATTAAGCCAATAATTAACAAAATAAAGGAGATAATTCCTCCACAAGCAGGTCCAGCTAAAGCGACATCAAATAAAGCATTGCGAGTAGGAATTAAGGATTCAAACCGAGTAATTGCACCAAAAGAACCAATTTGCCAAGTAGGCAAGAAAAATGGCACACTTATTTTAATATCGTACTTTTTTGCCACAATTCGGTGTCCTATTTCATGGAAAATTAATACACCCCACAGAGCCAAACTAATAGGTACCGTTTCTAGATAACGATTCCAATTATTAAATAAATCAAAGCCTAATAAAATGCTGGCTGCTTCTAATGTTGTCACCACTGTTGCGACAAAAAGCACTAAAGCCAGATTTTTTTGTAATAGGGTTGTCGGTTGAGGATCATCACTACTAGGTAAAATAATAACCACTGGTTTTCCTTCGGTTCCTTCCACTAAAAAAAGACGATATTTTTCACCAAAATTAGCCTTAAGTTTTTCAGAAAGCCGTTGATAAGATTCATCTGTTTCTCCTCTTAAATTTCCTCTAAAAATCGCTCCTTCTTGATAAGAAATCGTTTCCGTAGCGAAGAAAGTATCAATACTAAAAATTCCTTTAATTAACTGTAAATCTTCATCAGGAATAGGAATCAGATCACTTATAGTTTTCGCTTCTGAATTCGTTGATAAATTTTCATGATTATTTTCAGCTTTTTTAACCTCTTCTTCTTGAATTCGCTGCGCTGCTTTTTCCCGCAACATAACATCTTGTCCCTCTGCCCTAAGCCGTTTTCCCAAATAAATGTAAAGAACAATAGAACTCACTAATAAAAAGAGAATACCAACAATATTAAGATAAATTCCTAAAGCAAATAAACCAAAAAACATTAACCAAGGAGCCATCAAACTCACCGATTGTAACCAGGCTAATATGCCTAATTTTCCGTAACCTTTGGCACGATTATAACCCCAAGCTAATAAGGCGAAGGCGACTAAAATAATGACTAAAATAGTTGTGGTTTCCGATGTATTTAACATAGTTGAATTAACAATAATTTCGACTGGTGCAAGGGCTTAATATGATTAAGCCCCTACGGATTTTTGCTAGTTTCGAGGGCTGCGCGCAAATTTCCTTGATGATTATCTAGCAATAACTGCCCCGCTTCAGGATCAAGCCCCGTCCAGTGCATCAATAAGGCTAGTTTAACCCGTTTACCACTGCGATCGAGTAACTCAACAGCCTCTTGACGGCTTAACTCTGTTAATTCCTGTAAAATACGCAAAGCACGGTCATATAGCTTGGTATTGGTCACAGAAACGTCGATCATGCGGTTGCCGTAAACTTTGCCTAATTTGACCATCACCCCCGTCGATAGGATATTTAACGCCATTTTAGTCACCGTTCCGGCTTTGAGGCGAGTAGAACCGGCTAAAATTTCCGGCCCCGTTAACAAGCGAATGTCAAGATCGACGATAATGGGGACTTGCTCAGCCGGAACGCAACTCATGGCGATGGTGGTTGCACCCCTTTGTTTGGCTGCGTTTAACGCTCCATGAACATAAGGGGTGGTACCGCCTGCGCTGATACCCACCACCACATCCTTTTCTGTTATTTTCCGTTGGGCGATCGCTTCAGCCCCATCTTGGGGACGATCTTCTAAGTTTTCCGAACTTCTAACCAATGCAGCCGCCCCCCCTGCAATAATGCCCTGTACCCTGTCTGGATCGGTGCAGAAGGTGGGGGGACATTCTGCAGCGTCTAACACTCCTAAACGTCCGCTAGTCCCTGCTCCAACGTAAAATAAACGACCCCCTTGACTCAAGGCTACACTGGTGACATCAATGGCCTGGGCCAGTTCCCTCTTTGCTTGGGCGATCGCTTTTAAGGTTTGAGCGTCTTCTTGGTTAAACAACTCTACTAATTCAAGAGTACTAAGTTGATCTAAATTTTGACTATTGGGGTTGATCTGTTCGGTTAACAGATGACCTCGTTCTTGTATATTTTCCATAAAGTTTATAGTAAGCCTTCTAATTTACGGCGAATTTGTTCTAATTCGTCTGAGGACATTTCTGAGGGATTTGTTTCGGTTTCTGTTGATTTTGGGGGTTCGTCTTCCTCTCCCCAGGTGATTTCTTCAACGTTTTGTTCCGGGGGAATGGCTAACTCTCCGGCGGCAATCAGTTCCCAGTCATAGTCTGCTTGACGGCAAAATTCTTCAATTTCTTCTGAGTCAAAAGGTTCGACGGTGGGAGTGGGAAAGTCTTGAGCTTCGAGTAGTAAAGCGTAACGAGTAGCATCGTCTTCTGACTCGAACATCAAGATTTTGTTGCGATCGCCCATTTGCACGGTATGAATGCCTTCATTGTCGGTGCGGGCGTTAAAGAGTAGGACATAAACTTTACTCATAACTTCTCCTCATTTTGGCGTGACAGCATGGCTGATGAATTCACCGATACACTCAGATCATTGTTACTTAGAATATCTGATTTGCGGTTTTTTCACCAAGATTCAGGAAGGATTTATTCAATCATCAGAAGAAGCTTTTAATCAGAGTAATCTTTACATAGCCAAGGGTAACATTTTTTTGTCAAGTTCAGTTCACAAATCTTCATATATAGTATTCATGTATTGCCTAAGAAAAGTTAAGGCTTAAAGGATAATTTAGAGAAAAGAAGGTTTATTAAGGTGTTAATAATAATAGTCTTTGTTGTTTTTCTCAAGTTTATTTATTTAGGTAAGTATTCAGGATCAAGAATTTGCTCAATTTTAAAAGGACAAGTTTCAGGAAATGTATTTAAAGAAAGTTCAGTTTCATCGGCTGCTTGTTTTCTTGCTTCTTGATAACTTTCGTTAAAAATCTCCTCAAAATATCGCTTTAAACTAGGACTATTTCTAAATGCTTTTAAAATACGTCTTCTGTGTTCCCGAATACTTCTACGCCAGCTACCGCTTTGTTTGTCTGATTGATATTTCCATTTAAGTAAGTGCATTAATAGGACAATTAAGTTACTTTCTAAAGCATTTTTTTGACTAATTCCCATATCTTCTATTTCTTCTATTAAATGATTAACATCTAATTCTGTTAATTTTCCCTCTCGTAATAATTGTACGGTTTCTTCTAACCATAAACAATAATCTTTATTATATAATTTTGTCTTCATAATGACCTCCATATAACTCACAAAGAATAATTTTTAATTACTTTAGAAAAACCTTTTAATCAGAGCAAGATTAAAATTTCAATAACCATCGGTTATAAGAAAAACCAAGCTTGTTGATAATCAAATGAGACTGCGATCGCTCCTAAATAATACCATTTTCCTTAAAGTTGGCTAAAGATGAGGAATTGTGGGAGGTGTGGGAAGTGGAAGAACCTTGATCTGTAGTCTTACATTGCAGAATTGGTATAAATCAATAATTGTAGTTGCACTGATCGTTGAATTTTCCCTAATAAGGTTTCTCCTTTAGCTTTGAACAAAATCGTTTCGCGCAGTCCCCATCTAAAATCTGTGATTTAGTGGGGTTAGCGAAACCAATAAATAAAGGCGAAGCATCGTTATTCTGGTGGTTCTTGATTATGTTACTATGTTTCTAAGTCAACAAACTTTTTAGTCATTATGGGTAAGTCTCAAACCAAACGTAAAACT
>JASJDD010000105.1 GCA_030065735.1 Crocosphaera sp. | reverse complement strand
TACGAAGTGCTATCCGAACCCGAAACCCGTAGTCGTTATGATCAGTTTGGAGAAGCAGGAGTCAGTGGTGCCGGAGGCTTCAACTACGGCGATATGGGGGATATGGGCGGTTTTGCCGATATTTTTGAAACAATATTTAGTGGTTTTGGGGGCGGGATGGGAACCGGAGGAACCCGTCGTCGTACTGGACCAGTCAAAGGAGATGATTTACGCCTCGATCTCAAACTAGATTTCCGTGAAGCGATTTTTGGCGGAGAAAAAGAAATTCGCATTCCCCATCTAGAAACCTGTCAAGTGTGTAAAGGAGATGGGGCAAAACCCGGAACCGGGGCAAAAACCTGTTCTACTTGTAACGGTCAAGGTCAAGTTCGTCGGGCAACCCGCACTCCCTTTGGTAGTTTTGCTCAAGTGTCGACTTGTCCTGCTTGTAACGGTCAAGGACAAGTGATCGAAGAAAAATGTGAAGTCTGTAATGGAGTCGGACGCAGACAAGTTACAGAAAAAGTCAAAATTACTATTCCGGCTGGAGTTGATGATGGAACCCGTTTGAGAGTCTCTCGTAAAGGAGATGCTGGTTTACGAGGCGGCCCTGCAGGGGACCTCTACGTTTACTTATATGTCGAACCCGATAAGGTATTTACTCGCGACAAGATGAACATCCTCTCGGAGATCACCATTAGCTATCTCCAGGCCATTCTAGGATGCACCGTAATAGTAGATACCGTAGACGGAGAACAAGAATTAACCATTCCCGCCGGAACCCAACCCAATACCGTCCTAACCCTAGAAAATTTAGGGGTTCCCAAACTGGGGAATGATGCCATTCGAGGGGATCATCTGATTACGGTAAAAGTTGACATTCCCACTCGTATTAATGCAGAAGAACGGGAACTTCTAGAAAAATTAGCCCACATTAAAGGCCAAAGTCACGGCAAAGGCGGTTTAGAAGGCTTTTTAGGGAGTTTATTTCACAAATGAACCTTCCAACCTCTGATACGGCTTTACTGGATCTTCGGGGAACCCCTTGCCCCATCAATTTTGTTCGCACTAAACTAAAATTGGAGCAAATGCCCCCTGGTTCCTTACTAGAAGTGTGGTTAGACCCAGGGGAACCCATCGAACAAGTTCCCGATAGTCTAACTATGGAGGGATACCAAGTAGAAACCATTGATGATCGTCAGGGGTTTTTCTCTCTTAAAGTTCGTCGTCCTTCAAATTAATTCCACCTGTAAATTTTCCGTTGCTGAACACAGAACTTATCTACTACAAAAAACGTGATCGCGAAAAACTTCCCTGCGATCGCAGCCAACACTACCGCAAGGAGACGGTAGAGATCGCATCAACAAGACCAAATCAAAGAAGAATTAAAGACTTATTTGAGTAAGCATGAATCAGAAATTATCGACTATGAACGTCGTCAAAAAGCGGGCAAATCGATTGGGAGTGGACGGGGGGAAAAAGCCGTTGATATTGTCGTTGGTCATCGTCAGAAACGTAAAGGTATGAGTTGGAGTTCCCTTGGGAGTAAAGCCTTGGCTATACTTAAAGTCGTTGAACTAAACGGTCAATGGCAACAACTTTGGTTCCCACAAACAGCCATTTAATCAATTTAATCAATTTATTTTTCTTGGTTCATAATTCAATTTTAAGAGCCAATTTCGGACTTGTCTTTAAGTCTGGTTCGCGAAAATTCGCCGCGAACCGTTAGCCCCATCCGAGAACAGACTGAGGCACGGATTTTCGTGGCGATCGCAGGGAAGATTTTAGCGATCGCTGTTGGATTTTCGCGGTGCAGCCGCACTCGCTCCTTAGTTTTTTGGCGATCGCGTTTTTTGTACTAGATAAGTTCTGTGTTCAGCAACGGAAAATTTACAGGTGGGGAAAATTTACAGGTGGCTTTTTCTTAGTTTGACCTAACTTGCGCTTAAAGGTAGTTCCAAAAGCAATAGCCGTTCCTGCACCAAGCATGGTTAGAGGTTCAGGGACAGCATTAGTATCAGGTGTGGCAGCAGTATCAGTAGCCAAAGCAATGTTATCCATAGCCCACTCTTGCTCATAAGAACCATAAGGATTAGTAAAAGTCATAGAACTAAAAGTCTTATCAGATACCCATCCAAATAACCCATCGTCAATCTGATTGAAAGGACCATCATCTTCATTAGTTAAATCTATTTCGTAAGTAGTGAAATCATCAAAATTGAGAGTTATTACCACTGATTCTTGTACACTGCCAAACACGCTAAAAAAGGCCTTGATTGGATTGGGAAAGTGCCAAGTAATGTAATCAGCAAAATTTGCGGTGCTGTAAGTTTGCTCACTATCTGGATTATGGAGTTGACCGTTATAAAAATATCCTTCAGATCCTAAATGCCCCATTCTTCTTGCTCCCCAAGATAAATTAACCACTCTATTTTTGTTCCCCAAGGTTATATCTTCACTGTCCTCACGGGTAGAGATAATTCCTGATTCAAATTCTATAGAGACATTGTTTCTTATTGAGTCAGGAAAAGTTTCTGTGGTAATAGTATTAGGATTAACTGCCTCCTCCCAGTCAGCACGATCATCATAAAAAGTAATAGCTGAAGCGGAGGGAATTTCTCCGAAAAAAGAAATACCTGTACTAATTAGATAAAGAACGGAAGATGAGATTAAATTTTTGGAAATAGACATCAGATTAATCACTCCATTAGGTTAAATTTAAAATGAAAACTGTAAGTTCACTATGGGTTTTTAGCTAAAAACCCACTTCTGAGTAAAAAGAAGAAATTACGGATACTATCTGCCAAAAATTGAGGCGGATCATGGTCAGGTTTCCGTTGAATTATTCTTCGTAATCGCCATAGAGAAAACCCGAAAATCCAGGCTATATCTACTAATACCGCATAAAACCAGCCATGATTTTTGAGAAAATATCTGCGTCTTGAATCAAACCAATATTGGGGACGGCGTTGGGGTTTTCCTTGGGTATCTGTCCAACCTGTACTTTGACCTCCAATAACCATCATGCGACTTTTTGGGACAAACCAACACTCCCACCCTGCTTGTTTAGCTCGTTTACATAAATCCATCTCCTCATAGTACAAAAAATACTCTTGATCCATTAATCCTACTGAATCAAAGACCTGACGACGAACGAGCATACCACAACCAGGAGTCCATTCGACTTGACAAGCTTGCTCCCTAAAAGGACGAGTAATTTGCCAAGGGGAAAGCAGTTTAGAGACAATTCCTAATCTTAAGCCCCGATCCAACTCATTAAAAACATTGGGCAAACGAAACATCATTGGCCTCACTTGACCCTGAGAATCTTCCCAGCTACCACTAGCTATTCCCGCTTGGGGATGATTGTCCATGAAGTCCAACAAAGCTTTCAGGGCATTGGGACGAACTAAACCGTCAGGATTGAGAATCAGAAAATAATTAGGGGGGTTGGAGGATTTTAAGCAGGGGGTAATGGCAAGATTATTTCCGTAGGCGTAGCCCCCGTTGTGATTTGATGGTATTAGAGATACCCAGTCTCTCCATCCTTGTTTGTCAATAGCCGCTTGAATGGTTTCAACCGAGCCATCACCAGAAGCATTATCCACAACGATAACACGACTTCCTGACAAAGCCTTAATTTCTGGTTTTAAAGAATCTAGACAGTCAATGGTCAACTGGGGTGTCTTATAATTGACTATCACCACAACGACTGAAGTCGCAGTCTGACTATTAGTGGACAGATTTGACATTTTCATTGTCCTCGGCGTTAAACATATGATTTAAAGGCGATTGATTAATAGGAGCTAAGAAAGGGCTTGATTAATTGAATTTTGCAGTTTTTCAGCCAAAACGTCAACATAAGGCTCTTGTAACATACTAGAATGTCCTCCTGGAACATCATAAATAGTCATGTCTTCCTTTACCCATTTTTGCCAACCCAAAGCATCAGGATCCTTACTCAAATAACGAACTGGAGTGTCATTAATTGTCGGATGATCGCTAATAATGACCTCAGTAGAACTAAAAAGGACGACTTGGCCTTGATAATGGGGGGGGAAATAGTTTCTGGTGATATCAAAATCCAGCAGTTCTCTGATGGAAATGTTTTGTAAAAATGCTGGCAAATCCCAGTTTTTATCGATATAGTGACGATACAAAGGAATTCTTACTTTATTTATAACTTGCTTTAAACTCTGTTGAGACTGATAAATGATGAAATTTCTTAGCTTTCGACTTAGTTGCTCTCCCAGATAGGCAAATTTTTGTAATGCTCCCTTTTGTTCGGTCTGACTAAACAATTGGCCAAGACGCTGACGACGAGCTTGATTAGTCACTGCTTCCCCGCCCCTGGCTTGAATCTCAAGAGAATCTATTAAAAACAGTAGGGCAATCTCTTCTCCCTGACGTTGTAATTGCTCTGCCATTTCAAAGGCAATATTTCCCCCTAAACAAAATCCTCCTAATAGGTAAGGCCCTTGGGGTTGAACAGTACGTATCTGGTCAATATAGTGACTAGCGATCGCCTTAATTGTGGTTTGCAGGAGAGGACAGCCCACTTTCCCGTTGGGACGCAGTCCATAAACCCGATGGTCTGAGTGAAGATGATGGGCTAAGGTATGATACAAAATAGTTTCTCCATCTCCATCATGAACAATAAAGACAGCCGGCTGATTGGAGATACCTGGTCTGATCATAACCAAAGACTCCCATATCTTTCCCTTTGTCATTTCTTGAAGTTCTTGGGCTAATTGTCGAATAGTTGGAGCTTTAAATAGGGTTGAAAGGGGCAACTTGACGGAAAATGTCTGCTCAATCTGGGAAAATAAGCGCACGGATATTAAAGAATGTCCGCCTAACTCGAAGAAATTATCTTGAATTCCAATGGGTTGAACCCCCAATATATCTTCCCAAATAGCGACTAATTGTCCTTCGATATCGTTTCTGGGGGTCACTAAGGTTTCTAAAGATTCATTGCGGCTCAAGTCTGGAATAGGGAGTCCTCTGCGATCAATTTTGCCATTGGCCGTTAGGGGCATTTTTTCTAACCAGATAAAGGTATTTGGTATCATATAATCAGGTAACTTATGCTCTAAATAAGACCTTAATTCTTGATTAGAAAGATTTTCACCTACTAGATAAGCAACCAGGCGTTTATTTCCTTTTTGGTTTTCTAAGGTGATTACAATCGCCTCTCTTATGGGAGGGTGGGCAGTTAATACTGCTTCTATTTCCCCCAATTCAATTCTAAACCCTCTGATTTTAACCTGATGGTCAATTCGCCCTAAGTATTGAATGGTTCCATTGTGCAAATATTTTCCTAAATCTCCTGTTTTATAGAGTCTTCCAGGACCAAAAGGATTGGTAATAAATTTTTCTTCGGTTAACTCCTTTCGGTTTAAATACCCTCTTGCTAATCCCACACCCCCAATATGAATTTCCCCTGCCACTCCCATAGGAACGGGTTGGAGAAATTGGTCTAGGAGGTAAACCCTAACATTTCCTAATGGATAACCGAGAATCGGTTGCTCTGGATAGTTTTTGATAGGACAGATGGTTGCATCAACTGTACATTCCGTAGGACCATACAGATTAAAAAACTGGATTTGCTCGGCTTCAGACAAGATTTTCCATGTTTTTTGTCCAATATTTTCCCCACCGACTAGAATTGAACGGGGTGAATGAGATAAGTCTAGTAATCCTGCTTCTAGCCAAGTTTCCAGTTGACTAGGAGTACAATCAATACTATCAATATGATGGGTACTCAAAAAAGATAATAGTTCTTTCTCATCTAGCCTAATTTCTTGGGGGATAATGGCTAGGGTATGTCCCTTTAATAACTGTATAATTTGTTTGACCGATGTATCAAAGGCAAAGGTGCCATTTAAGCCAATCCTCAGCTTTTCTTCCCCAAGATAAATCGTTTTTTCTAGTTGTTCTGACAGATTAACTACACTTTTATGTTCAATCATTACCCCTTTTGGGGTTCCCGTTGAACCCGAGGTGTAAATCACATAAGCTAATTGCTCAGGAGACACCAGCAATTCTAGATTTTTTGGGCTTTGAGACGTAATGGGTTCTTTTCTAGGGTCAAGAGGAATCGGGACAATTCCCAAAGATGAAATTTTGCTTTGATTGAGTTCGTCTGCAATAACCACTGACATCTCAGAGGTTTTGATGATGTTGTCTAGTCTGTCTAAGGGATAGGTTGGCTCCAAAGGAACGTAAGCCCCTCCTGCTTTGAGCGTCCCTAGAATAGCAACCACAAGCTCTAAGGAACGCTCAACACATATCCCGACTAGATTTTCTGGTTTTATCCCCAATTCTCGTAAATGATGTCCTAATTGATTAGCTTGATCATTTAGTTCTTTATAGGTTAATTCTTGCTCTTCAAATACCACGGCTACTGCATTAGGGGTCTTTTCTACCTGCTCCTCGAATAACTGGTGAATACACTTAGATTGGGGATAATTTCGTAGAGTTTGGTTCCACTTAATCAATATCTGCTGTTGTTCAGCTTCGGTTAAAAGGGGCAAATAGCCAATATTCTGCTGAGGATTATCAATAATACCTTTTAACAACACCTTAAAGTGATTCAGCATTCCTTGGATAGTGGCTGAGGTAAATAATTGTCTATCATAATCAAACCAAATTGTTAACCCTGATGGGGTTTCTTTTATTTCCACTATTAAGTCCAACATAGCGGTTCCCCGTTGAATGTCAAGGGAGGTGATGGTTAACTCTGGTAAGCTTAGTTGAGGGGAAGGGGTATTTTGAAAGGAAAATAAAACTTGAAATATAGGGGAAATGTTTAATTGTCGTTCGGGTTTTAGAGTTTCCACCAGTTTTTCAAAGGGGGTATCTAAATGTCGAAAGGCGCCTAAAGCGACTTGGCGCACCCGTTTTAATAATTCTTTAAAAGTCGGATTTCCTGATAAATCGCTGCGTAATGCCAACGTATTGATAAAACAACCGATTAAATCACGGGTTTTTTTCTCGTTTCTTCCTGCAATGGGAGTGCCTACAATGATATCTTCTTGATGACTATAGCGGTAGAGTAGGGTATTAACGGTGGCTAACAAAGTCATATATAGGGTGACACCCTCGTGACGACTTAGGGCTTTGAGTTTTTCTGTTAAACTAGCATCTAGATGGAATCCTTCCCTTCCACTGGCAGATGTCCGTTCTGGTTGTCTAGGGTAGTCTAGGGGAAGTTGTAACAGGGGAAGATTGCCTTGAAGATTCTCTTTCCAATAAGCTAGTTTTGAGTTGAGAGCGTCTTCAACAAAGTTATTTTTCTGAGACTTGGCATAGTTTGGGTACTGTAGGGGGAGTTGTGATAAGCCAGGTGATTCATCTGTAATAAAGGCTCTGTAAAATTGCTCTAAATCTTTTATAAATACATCATAAGACCAACCATCCATGACAATATGATGAGTGGTTACTAATAATTGATGAACTTGGGAAGACAAGCGTAGTAATGTCACCCTCAACAAAGGTGCAACTTCTAAGTCAAATTTTTGTTCCACGGTTTCACGAACAATTTGCTCAATCGTTTTCTGTTGCTCCTGTTGAGAGAGATGACTTAAATCAACTAATGGCAGAGTTATAGATAATTTCGGTATGACAACTTGAACTGGGTTTTCCCCTTCTAGAATAAACCTAGTGCGAAAACTGTCATGTCGGTTGATAATGGCATTAATGCTTTGTTCTAAAGCCGTTATATTGAGATTTCCTTCCAATCGGAAAGGTTCAAGCATATTATAGGCTGTACTATTAGGTTCTAATTGCTCTAAAAACCAAATTCTCTCCTGAGCAAAAGATAAAGGGGCGTATTTAACATTCGTGTTAGTTAAATTATCAATTTGATGCTGATAATTGATTTTCTCTAGATTTTTAACTGTATTAACCATTTTGTTTAACTATATATTTTTATATTGTCTAGTTTTTAGTTTTCATTAGCCCTAAGCAATCTCTTTTTGGCTAAAAATAAACAAAAAGGACGTAGGCCTAATTTCAGATTTCAAATGATTAGGATTGTGCTAAGAGTTGATTTAATAGAGCATATGTTTCTTCTTCTGAGAGATCATCTAATTGATTTAATAACTTAGCTAATGTTAGAAGAATTTGCTTTTTTTTGCAATAACTTCAGTAGATCAAAAACTTTTGTCCAAGCTGCGCCCTATCTGGTTCTGATAGATTTGACTTTGTTGGCGAAAGTAATCAAAACGTAGCAAGTTATGCTACATAGCCAAAAAGCGTAAGTTTTTATACTCATTATATTGGTGAGCGAGGTTAACTGGACTGTACAATAAAGAGCCAGACTGTACAATAAGACGAGACAATAAGCGATCGCAGAGTCGGGTGAATGATTATTATTCTCTTTTTTTCTTTCCCTGCGATCGCTACCTATATATTTGACAATCCCACTTCGTCGGCTGAAACCCGCATTCTTTCGTGGCTTTTTGATCTACTGAACTTAGATTTAGTTGATTTATGTAAAAAACTTGTAGAATAGTCTGTGAGCTACATACTTTGTCAAAATCATCTAGATTAATTCAAGGTTACAAATATTAATGTCTTTTCTGAAAAATAAAGCTATTTCAGGTTCTATCTGGACTATGGTTGGATATGGTGGAGGACAAGCCCTTCGTTTAGGATCGAATATTATCCTTACTCGGCTTCTCGTTCCGGAACTATTTGGCTTGATGGCTTTAGTTAATACATTTATTCAAGGTTTACAGCTCTTCTCAGATATTGGGATTAATCCAAGTATTATCCGCAGTCCAAGGGGCGATGAGCCTCTTTTCCTGAATACCGCTTGGACATTACAGGTGATCAGAGGTTTTGGGTTATGGATAGGATGTTGTTTAATTGCTTGGCCACTCTCCCAATTTTATAACAATCAGCAACTTCTCTGGTTACTTCCTACAGTTGGATTAACCACCATTGTGTCTGGTTTTAATTCGACTTCTTTAGCCACCCTTAATCGTAAATTAGAAATTGGCAGAATAACTCGACTTAGCTTAGGAATCCAAATCTTAACCTTAACTATAATGATTGTTTGGGCTTACTTCCAAAGATCAATTTGGGCTTTGGTCGTCGGTAACTTAGTTTCTGTTTTTATCAAGATGGCTATCAGTCACAGACTTGAGCCAAACATATCTAACCGTTTTGTATGGGACCAAGAATGTATTAAAGAAATTACTTCTTTTGGTCGCTGGATTTTTGTTTCTACTGCAATGACTTTTCTAGCTGAGCAAGCTGATCGCCTTCTTTTAGGAAAATTATTATCTTTGGAAATGCTAGGAATTTATACCATAGCCATAACCTTTTCTCGTCTTCCTCAACAAGTTTTAGGGAGACTTCATATAATCATTCTTCCTCTAGTTGCTAAGAACCAGCATTTACCCCGAAAAGAACTCCTCAACAAGATTTTAAGAAAACGTTGGTTTATTTTGATTTTATCAGGGGTTATCGTTGCTGTGCTATTTTGTAGTGGAGATTTCATCATTTTAACTTTTTATGATGATAGATATAAAGATGCTGCTTGGATGCTTCCTATATTGGCACTTGGTATTTGGCCTGAACTGCTCAATTCGACCATGAAAGATGCTTTACTAGCCATTAATAAACCCAAATATCTGGCATGGTCTAATACTTCAAAATTTTTCTATATGTTGACTATGCTGCCTTTATTTTATTATCTAATGAAACTTCCAGGGGTCATTATATGTGTTGCATTTAATCATATTTTGCCTTATCTTGTTTCTAATTATGGTCTTTGGCGGGAGTCTTTATGCCCCATTAAGCAGGACATTCTGGCAAGTTTTGGATTAATCTTATTAATTATCTGCATTTCTATCACTCGAATGCTTTTGGGATTAGGTTTACCTCTTGAGAATTTCCACCTGACATAGAGCTTGTTGAAAAAGATCGTCCGATTCTTCTGGCTGCTATTAACGCTAAAGCAACCTATCTTCTAACAGGAGATATCAAGCATTTTGGGCATTTATTGGGGGGAAAAGTAAAAGAAGTCTTGATTCTAACTCCTGCTCAATATTTTCAACAAAAAGGATTTTAACAGTGAATAATGAGACAATTTTGATACACTCAATGAAAAACTCCTGTCACCCCGTCATCCTGTGCATGATCTAACGTCTCTGAACCATCCCTCTCCTTCTAACGTCTCAAAGATTATTGGGACAGTGATAGCAGTTCAGGCTAATTTTTATCAAGTTCGTTTAGATCAACCCCTCAAACACCATAATCATTCTTCCCTCTCCCATTTACTGTGTACTCGACGTACTCGTTTGAAGAAAATTGGGCAAACGGTGATGGTAGGCGATCGCGTCATTGTGGAAGAACCAGACTATCAAGACGCTAGAGGGGCCATCGCACAAGTCTTACCGCGCAAAACCGAATTATCTCGGCCACCGGTGGCTAATGCGGAGCAAATTCTCCTAATTTTCGCCTTAGATGAACCCCCTTTAGAACCTTGGCAGTTAAGTCGTTTTTTGGTTAAAGCTGAGTCTACAGCCATTCCCTTTTTATTGTGTCTTAATAAGGCTGATTTATTAACCTCTACCCAACAAAAAACATGGCATCAACGCCTAGAAAAATGGGGCTACAACTCTTTATTGATTAGTGTTAGGACGTTTCAGGGGTTAGAAGCATTAAAAGACAGTTTAAAGGAAAAAATTACCATTCTTGCTGGACCTTCTGGTGTGGGTAAATCTAGTTTAATTAATACGTTAATTCCTGCGGTTGAGCAACGGGTTAATCGTGTTTCGGGAAAGCTACAAAAAGGCCGCCATACCACTCGTCATGTAGAATTATTTGAGTTACCCGAAGGGGGATTATTGGCCGATACCCCTGGATTTAATCAACCTCATTTAGATTGTTCTCCTAGTCAATTAATCCACTATTTTCCTGAAGCAAGACAACAGTTAGAACAGGGAACTTGTCAGTTTAGTGATTGTTTTCATCGGGGAGAACCTAACTGTATGGTTGACAGAAATTGGGAACGATATGAACATTATTTAACCTTTTTAGAAGAAGCGATCGCCCAACAAGAAGCAACTCAACAAATGGCCGATCAAGAATCAACCGTTAAAGTAAAAATGAAAGCATCTGGACAAGAATATTATGAACCTAAATTAGAAAGCAAAAAATATCGCCGAACTTCTCGGCGACAAAAGCATCAAAACTTGCAAGATTTATATGAAAATCAAAGTTTAGAAGCATTAGAAGAACTTGAAGATGATTTAGATATTTAATGGTCACTGCTAACTGTTAACTGTTTATTAGTATAACATTATTGTAAGGTGGGCATTGCCCACCCTACAAGGTTTTATGATGCTATCAATATCCTAACTGACAACTGCTAACTGTTAACTGTTCATTGTTCACTGATAACTTCATCAAGATAAGCTAAAATTTCTTGACTATGAATTGCCGGCCTAACCCCTAAAAATCGCTCTTTTAAAATACCATCAGGGTCGATTAAATAAGTATGACGCAAAGACATTCCTGTTAAAAAAGAACCATAGGTTTTACTCACTTCTCCACTGGTATCTGCTAATAAAGGAAACTTCAAACCCTCTGCATCACAAAACTCCCGATGGGAGTCAACATCATCCACACTAACCCCTAAAATTTGTGTATTTTTAGCCTCATATTTCGGTAAATCTTGTTGAAAACGACGGGCTTCTAAGGTACAACCTGGGGTAAAATCTTGAGGATAGAAATACAATACCACCCACTGTCCTTTATAATCAGATAAAGAAATTTCACCGTCTCCTGTATTCGTTGGTAAGGTAAAATTAGGCGCAGGTTCATTTAAAGGCAGTTGGGGCCCTCCTAACGCTAATGCAGGGGTTTGAGTCCCACAAAAAATAACGGCGATCGCTAACAATATAGCTAAAATTTGACGGCGTAACATAACACTTGTCCACTTGTTTACTGACTACTTTACATAAGTTTACAATAATTGTCATTCCCAGGGACAGCATACGTTATAGCCTTTTGTCAAAGGGGAAGTTCAGTTATATATTCCCTTAAAAATTCCCGAAGGCCTAACTTCCAATACTGAGAAAAGCACCTGGGAGTCTTGCCGTGTTTCGACCCCAAGTGCTTTTCTAGTAACTCTCTCACACCACGAAGCATCGATTAAGCATCGATTTACAACAAGCTTAAAATCATTACTTTTGAGATTCAACAGATGATGGACAGTTTGATAAGTGTCACAAAGAAATCCCTGTCTTATGACGGGGAAAGAACAAGAGAAAACGGTCAAAATTTTAATTAAATGGTCGGACATACAGAAACACATTCGTGACAAATTAAGAGAATGAAGCCGATGTCAAGAGGTGTTAAAGAGCGATTTTGGGCAGATGGGGAAGAAGGAAATGACTTTATCCTAAAATAAGAAGTGATAAGCTATAATTAACTTAAATGAGTCGAAAAACGAACCGTGATCATGCCAAACGGCAACAACGTCCCATGATGGAAGATAAGGCGATCGCTGCACAAATATCAGCTTTATTAACTCCAGCACTGGCAAAACAGAAAAAATCTTGTCGTCAGTTGGGTCTGCGAGACAGAATATTAACACTGCCCTTGATGGTGGCTGCCGTATTAACCATGTTGTGGAGAGATGTGGCTGGAGTCAGAGAATTAACAAGAATGCTGGCTAGAGAGGGTTTTTTATGGTGCGATCGTTTACAGGTTTCGCAACAAGCTTTATCAACGAGATTTCTAATTTTTCCGGCAGAATTATTTGCGCATGGTTTTGAAGGAAATCCTACCATCATTAAAGGAGAAATGGCAAAGTAGAAATCATCGTCCACTTCCAGAAAGTGTCCAGTTTACTTTAACAAGATTTGAAAAAATATGGATAGCAGATGGCTCAACTCTCGAAGCTTTATTTAAGAAACTAAAAAGTCTTGAAAATGTACCAAAAGGTCAATTAGCTGGAAAAATTGGAGTCGTTGTTGATTTAATGACTAGACTCCCCGTAAAAGTTTGGCATTCTTATCTTACCTCGGTTTTAGAACCTGAGATTTTACCTCCTTACGTTGTGGCTGATTTATATGGGAAAAGATGGCGAATTGAAGAAGCTTTTAATACGGTTAAACGTCTTTTAGGTTTGAGTTATTTATGGGTTGGGTCTAACAAGGTCGTCAAACTACAGATATGGGGAACATGGCTATTTTATGCCATTTTAATTGATCTAGGAGATGCCGTAGCTGATGAACTTTCTTTACCCTTTGACCGCATTTCATTAGAAATGATTTATCGTGGTCTGTATCATTTTGGAGTAGCTAATCAAAAAGGCGAAGCGACAGACCCTGTGAAGTATTTTGCTTCTCCTGAGAACAAAGATTTAGGAATTATCAAACAGAAACGAAAGAATAATACTAGATTAATTATAGCACCTTTTCCTGAAAAACAACGAAATACTCCTGGGTTTTTCTTTTCAGCTAAATCTCGAATTTATGCCATCTGATGTTGAGGTTAATTTTGACAACCAATCTTGAAAATGAGGGAAAGATGAATAGTTATTAAGAGAAATAATACTGAATAATCCTATCAATTAAGAAACAAAAAAAAGGCAATTTTAATATTTTTGGTTAGCGGATTTTGTACGCTAACCTTTTTCCTCCATTTCTGGCTGCCGATCGGGAATTAAGCTTGTGAGGCGAAACTGGCTTGACATCTGACTTCCAGCCTTAAGTTGTCACGAATGCTTGTTACATACTTCTTATGAGGTCATCAGGGGTGATGTCAGTCCCAAAACTTATGTATATTCGGGGTTTTACTTATTCTCTTTTCTCTCTATAAGTGGATTGAACTACCCCAACGCAAGGCGATGGGGATTCTTTACACGATAAAGTATCGTCTTGGAGCGTCCAAAAGCCCCTCTAATACCTCTCTCTTTTCAAAGAGATTGGCTTTACTTTTACGTCCAATGTTAGCAGAACCATTAATATCTGAATTGACTAATTTTTTCTCCAAAGTCCGATA
>JASJDD010000104.1 GCA_030065735.1 Crocosphaera sp. | reverse complement strand
GAGGCTCTGGAGGTAGAGTGAAGGGACAGGGGTGATAAATTGAGCATACTTTGAGCAAGAAAATCGAAAAATTAGAGGTTTTTGAGTCAAGTCTGAGCAAGTTTTTAGGGGAGTTAAGGCTCAAAAAATCGCTCGCAAGGGGAGCGACATTATTAATGTAGAAACGGTTGGCTAAAGCTTCACTTGTATATTTTGTATACAAGTGCTGAATAACTCACTTAAATCGACAAACATTGTACAGCCCTTCTTTTAGTTTCCTCACCCCGTCGATCATATTTAGCCGTCGTCTCAGGAGAAGCATGACCGGCTAACTTCTGCACCGTCACCAGATCCACTCCGGCATCCAATAAATCACTACAAAACGTCCGTCGAAAATCATGGGGAGAAAACGACTCAATCCCTGCCATAAGGGCCCGTTTCTTCACAATCTTCAACACCGCATCAGGATTAAGGTGTCGCTGCTCAATGCGTCCCCCCTTACGAAGAGGACACAACAACGCCCCTTCAAACTCCCCACGCACCTCTAACCAACTCTCCACTAAGCCAATCACCGACTCAGGTAAATACACCGTCCTATCCTTATCCCCTTTACCCCCTCTCACTTCTAACACCCCACCCTCGCTGGTAAAATCTGACATCTCCAACGCCACCAACTCCGCCCGTCTTAACCCCGTTCCCCGTAAAATGCCCATTAACGCCGTATCCCTCACCCCCAGGACACTCTTATCATTAACACAAACCCCCATCAACGCCTCAATTTCATCGCTGGTTAACGCCCTTCCCCGTAGCCTCTTTTTACCCTTAACGTTAGGTAAATCAACCGCCTTAGCATAATCCGCAGCGTCCATTAAATCCAGCCGTAACGCCTCTTCTAACACCCGTCGCAGCGCACAAAGCATCTTATTAGTCGTCGTCGCTGAATACCTCTGTTTAAGCTCCCGTCTTATCGTCGCCGTATGGTGATAACGTAACTTAGCCCAGTCCAAAGTCATCGCATCACAGTCCCCTTCCGTCAACAAAGAAGCCATCACATTCAAAGATTGCTTCATGGTGATCACCGAGCCAGGACTAAGGGTATGAAGGTAAACCGCCGCCGGATGAAGGGACAAAGGAACCGGGGCCGACAGCTTCAAATTATTGGCAGTATCATGGATTAAAGATCGGGACATAGACCAAAAATTCCCCCAATCTAGTCAAAAAAATAAAGATTTAAAACTGCGCTTCTAAATAACATTGTCCCATAGAATCATTATTCAAGCAGTGATCGTCTAGAATTGGATTAATCAAAAGACAAATGACGCTTGATTACGACTATCAGCCCCAGTACACTCAAAACTGACATGGGTTCAGAAACTTGTTCAAAAGTTACGTCACCGAAACCTTTACATGGGACTCACTACTCAAAGGACTTTGAGCTAGAATTTAAGGCACAATTGTTAGAAAACAAAAAGTAAAAAATATTGAATTAATATTTTTTACTTAACATATTGCCATCCTTCTATAGTAGATATTAAAATATTAGCTAATGGATGATTAACAGCTTCTTTAAAAGCTTCTGTTCCTCCAGCTTTGAGAGCATTAACAACTTTAGCCTTTAGTTTAGGATTTCTCTCAATTTGATCAACTACTTCGCCAACGACAATATTTTTTTCTTTGCTTTTGACAATCAAGAACTAGAAGCAAACTCCATATCTTTACTTGACTTCACCCCCTTGTTCTTATAGCAAAAATATCTCTCTTTGTTTACTGTGGCCTAGGTGTAGGTATAGCTTGTTCATCACTACTAATTGAACTACAACCTTTAATACATAGTTCAATTTGTGCTGAATTATTTAAACTATCCCTACATCTTTTTACACATTTAATATAGGCTTCTTTACTAGGCCCTTGTTGAGCATTATTATAATTACTTTGTAGGTTACTATTTCGTCGAATAGGAATACTACTTGTTTGACAAATCTGATTATTTGAAAATTTAGTTTGAGGTTTAATTTCTGCCTTTACTACAGAAACAGGAGGATAAATAGAAGTTAGGAAACTTACTAAACTAACTATACTTACGAAAAAAAGTGAAGAAGTTTGAATTTTTGATTTAAACATTAAATGATCCTCAATATTTTAGTAATGACTGTACTATCAAACTAGATAGCAATCAGGAATCAGATGTAAAAAGCTAAGTCAATAAGCAATTAATAATTTCTGATTGCCATAATTTAGTTATGATATCTGTAAGTAAAATCTTAGGATAATACTCTTGTAAATAATTAACCTGGAATGCTAGTTAATTAACACAAACAATATAAAGTTTAACACTACGTTGAATATCATCCTGATTTCTAAGTCTTACTTCCCATGTTTTTGAAGTTCTAAAACTATTTTTAATGACTGTAAATCCTTCAGAGGAATTGGCAGCTTCTGCAGCAGTTTCAAAACCTCCAGAAATAACATATTGATTGGCAGGACAACTCATAGTGAAAGTTTCTGATCTGCCAGAAGCTACGCCTTCCCAATTGGAAGAACGATGATAACTAAGCTTTGTTGAATTAATTGTTTTAGTGCTAAGAGCTTCTGACAAAGCTATAGAACCTAATGAAAGGCTAAAAACAACCCCTAATGAAGCTGTTAAGATAGTTTTCATTTGCATTTTACTTTCCTCACGTTACATATTTTAAAATTGCCAATCTTCAGTCAAGTAAATTAAACTATTAAGCCTCAAAATAATTTGTTAAGACTGCATAAAAGCAAATAAAAAAAGTTTGAATCTATGTACTAAACAGCATAAATACTTAGTTTAAATGCACAATAGCTTAAAATACTTTTGCTTTCCTTCAACATCCCAACTCTATAACAAATTAATCAGGAATGTCAGTGGAAAAAAGTAGTAATTTTTTTTTTTTTTTCCACTTTTCAGTAGAAAAAAGTAGAAAAAAGTAGAAATCGCTGATTGCTCATGTTATTTATATGGGGGGAGAAATCCCCCATACCCTTAAGAGTGCTGTTTTCGACACTCGGTTTATAAGGTTAGTCAATTACTTAGACGGATTAGGATACTACTTAAGCTATTTTCTGGCCATCGTCGTACTCTATCCGCTTTAGAACGTTATTTAGGTGTCACCGATAAACACAAATAAAATGACATTGAAACACTAGAATTTTAAACTTAATATATTATATTTATCGATTAGAAACGATCTTTTCCCCTTTAAACGGTTTGATCCTCTCTAAAGCCGATTCTGGTGTACCGAAATCCCCTACGTTGGCAGGTAATTCAACCCCTTCCCCTCCATAAACCTGTTTAACCAGCTTCATGACAGACCCAATAATTTGCTGGTTAAATTTAAACGTTTCCCCAAACTCTTTGTCATAAGTAATGATTTGTAGCTGATGCTGACCAAAATTATCTATTTTACGGGAAAAGGTCGCCTCTAGCTGCTTACTGTCAATTGATAGCCACACTTTCAGGGAATCGCTGTCATTAATCGGTTCGATGGCATTAACAAGGGTTTTCATATTGCTCTGGCATAGATGCCTGATAGCGTCCAGTATTTTAAGAATTCGTCTGTTTCTATTTTATAAGTTGTCCCTTCCCACGGATCTCTAATACAAAGTCTCGGTCGATCGTCATAGCCATCAACCACCACCAAATGCCCCAAACGTCCCCCCGTTTCCCTTAAATCCGCGATCCAACTCCCCGTCTCCATTAATACCCCTAGCACGTCCTCATCACTCGCACCTTCGATCTCAAAAAACCCACCAATCCAAGTCCTCAAGCCACTCTCATCGACTTGGTTAAGAACAGCAGCTAACGCCGGAACATTCACAGGAACCCCCGTAAGCCTCCCAATCACAGCTTGAGAAACATTGGTGATCCCGAAATCTCTCAGCACCATTTCAGCACAAGCCGGGCCACAAGATAAACGATCTTGCTGTTGAATGACCATCGTTGAGGCCACTTCATCAATAACTTGCCAATAACCTCCTGCACCTGATAACAATGGATGGGCTTCTTCTTCTTTCACCGTTAATCATTAATCACTTAAATGTCGTAGTTAGTTAATAGTACCCTCTTCAAATTCTGACATACCCCTCGGTGCTGTTTGAGCCACTGGCTTCACTGAGTTCTATTGGTTCCTCATAGTCAATTACTAAGTAATGTATTTATTCAATTAGTCCACTACTAAGTCAACTAAGATGGTAATGTATTAAGTAATTGACTTAAGTAAAAGACTAATCGTTATGGCAGTCCCTCCAGATTATAAAACCGTTACCTGCTATTTACCCCCTGAGATAGCAGAAAAGCTTAGTGACTATTGTTTTCAGCATGAGATCACCCGAAAAAATAAACAGGGTGAGTTATCCCCATCTTGGGGGACTGGTATCGTTGAAGCCTTAAAACTCTTCTTTAGCTCTGACAATGTACCTAGTCCATTACCTGATACTGGACTAGACAAGAGAATGGTAGAGGCTCTGGTCAAGGATTACCTTAATAGTCTTTTACCTAGTCAATCACCTAATAACGTACCATCAGAAGAGATGTTAAAGGAACTGATACAGGAGTCAGTCAATAATCTTTTACCTAGTCTTTTATCTAGTCATGTACTTACCGAGGACAGCCCTGTACTTAAAGAATTAGACAATCGGCTGTCACAGCTAGAAACCAATCAGAATCAGTTTGATAGAGAGGACGATCGCCAAGTCACTTTAATCTCTAGTGAGGGGAAAGAAATTATTACCCCTGAAACTTTGCCATCGTCAGATCCCTCATCAGCCCCATCAGAACATAATGATCTTAACTCCATTGATTCTGACACCACAGAGGCCATATCTAAAAACGGCGAAACTCAACGATTCACCGATAAAGAAGTACGCTTAATTTTAAAGCAGAAATATAACATCAGAACCACTCCCCAAACAGTCAGCAAGTGGAGACTCAGAGAAAGTCAGCCACGGGGACGCAATCAGATCATCTTTGATCTGTTCAAGCCTGATGGCGATCGCTGGATAAGGCTACCCTCATGAGGTTTGAAATTGTCTTTTCTCATCTTCATTCAATATAAGGTCAAAGAATTTAGGATAGTCCCCCTCGCGGATTTTTCTTATTTTATTTTTCTTCAGAGACAGTCTTATCTGTTTCATCTTCGGCTACTTAATTTCTATTTTTATCAACTTCCTAATTTTTCTGACTGTACACGAACTGTACCGAGACTGTCACCGGTCATTTATGATCTTTTTATAATTGCCCCTATTGTACTTACCATAATGATTACAGCGATTTTTCACTTTTTGGCTAAGGGCATTTGTCAGTTCAGGAAAAATGGCCATTTCCCCCTGGTTTTGTTCCCAGTCATTTTAGCCCTAAAGCTAGATATAAAGAGCTTTTCAGCGTAATCACTCAACAGTTTAATTAAGATCGGTGATCATAGAGTGTACCGTTACTGTATTGTAGTCTGTACTTGTACTGTACATCGGCTGTACCAAAACTGTACACCGACTGTCATTTTTCTCATTCATTCCCCTCAGTAACCCCGAAAATCTCTAAAATTAGTTTCCTGCACATTACTCCCAACCTTTGAGAAAATTTCTATACTCATCACAGTCCCTTTCAAAACTTTTCAATACTACAATTAGTAGTATCAATTTAAGTCGCTCTAAGTTAATCAAAATTGGATGTGGACGGAAATTGGGTAAAGCTCCCTGGCCTTCCTCCAACGTAGTAGGACATAAGGAAATTTATCATGAGAAGTCAACACCCTCACCATTGGTTAGAGATGTTGATACAGTGGCAAGTGGTTAGTCGGTACGTTCTCCACTAATCCACTGGCTATCGCTCGGTCATACCATTGGCTACATTCCTCAGTTATTCCTGCCATCGGGTTAGATGGGAAAGTGAGGCTTAAAATGAGTCGGCCAGAGCTAACTCAATCAACTCAGAATGACTACTGATGATAATATGTCTCCCAACTCAACGGCTTAATATCCTCAACAACGGCTAGGGGATAATCAATCCCATTCTTGTCTCGAAGTTGGCGATCTCCATCAATGTCAACAATTTTTCCCTTAACCGAAATCATCCCCATGTGTCCGATCACTTTGCCTTCGATCAAGTCTCCAATTTTCCACTCATTGGAAAGTGTTGGCCATTGTTGGCCGTTGTTGGCCGCCTCTAAGTCGCTCTCTTGAGAGTCCTCAGAAAAACTGTTGTCATTGTTGGCCATTGTTGGCCATTGTTGGCCATTGTTGGCCAAACTGTTGGCCGGTTCAATATGGCTCTGTGACTCGCTTTCAGAAAAACTGTTGTCATTGTTGGCCATTGTTGGCCGATGATTCTTACTTTCTATTTTTTCATTGGGAAGAGAAGTTTTTTCGGTCGGTTGTGTTTTTTCTTCTTTTTGGCCAACATTTTGATGATTGATTTCCCCTATCCCAGTCTGGGTAATCATTTCAGCGTTTATAGTCTGGCCAACATTTTGGCCAACATTTTGGCCAACATTTTTATTCTTAATATCCTGTATTTCACTATTGGTAATAGTTTCAGGAACTGTTGACACAAGGCCTACATTTTGGCCAACAGTTGGCCAACAATGGCCAACATTTTCGGTGTAATCATTGGAGAGAAAAGATAACCTTCTACCATTCCCAATGATTTCGCCATAGCCCATCTCTTTTAATTCATTAAACATTTCCCGAATCTGATCCGTAGAGCCTTTCCTGGTTTCTCGGATACTGATACTTACATCCCTAGCGGTTACTTGGCCTTTACGGTTCGATAATTCAATAATTTTCTTGAAGATTGGGGATAAATTGCCATTATCCGTGTCAGCTTCGCCGTAGACGAGTTTGATCTGTCTTAGGTAGATAGCACTCAATTTTCTGGCTATCCTCATTATCCTTTCTGAGATCACAGCTTCAAGCTCCCCATAAAAGGCATTCTCAATGGTAGCCAGCAATAAGGCAATATCTCCTACAAACTGCTTTATTTTGGCATAAGCAGCCCTTAAAGCCTGGTTAGGCTCATCCATCTTAGATTTCTCCAACTTACGGAACCACTGGGCGTAAATCTCACGGGCTTCTGGGGATAATTTGTAATCAATGGCTGGTAAGGCTTCAATCTTTCTGTACAAGTCCTCTAGGATGCTGTCGATGTAGATGGGTGGTTCATCGTCGGGAAACTTTGCCTCTTTTATGGGCATCACAGCCCATAGGAATCTTGCCCAATGGCCTTGGGAATCTTTGCGATCGCCCATTTGTTGTTTCAGTACGTCCCTTTGAATACCACCCGTAATTGAGAAGGTAGATCGAGGGTTACTTAGTCGTTTACCACTAGCACGGTTGACCTTAATACCTGTCCCGTCACGGCCACTTAGGATCTTCTCTGCATCTGTACCTTTACCGCCTCTGTAAGCGTTAGCTGATTTAATCAGTCCTGACAACTCATCAAACTCCATTAACAGTCCCTTATCGGGTTGGTTTGATTGGATCATGCTCACGGCTTCTGCTGTGGCATCATTGATAAAATATTCCCTCGGTGGTGGTGGTTCAAGTGGTTCCTCGCCTCGGTCATCTTTCTTGGTGGCTTTCCATGCCCTCATCTCTTCCTGGTACTCTTCCAGTTGTTCTAAGTGCCGTGCGTCAGCTTCATTCTGTAGCTTCTTAAATGGGCTGATGATGGTCTTCATCGTTGGGGACTTGGCAGAGCCACTCTCGGCCACAATCCCAGTGTAGAGAATAGGTTTAGCGTAAAACTGGGTTGACTTAATTAACTCTAGTTTGGTGTCTGGGTTGGTCAGACTGGCCACTACTGGTAATAAGATAGTTAACATCGACAATGGGTTACTACCCAAAACATCAGCAATCCAAGTAAGAGGCTCTGCCATTTCTTGGGGTAAATACTCTCTTAAGTTGATGTCGCTGTGTTCAGTTTTAAGAAGGTAATCAAGCTGTTTTTTAGTGTCTTCCCTGTCTTCTATCTGTTCTAATTGTTTTAGGCGATCTCTATATATTTTCTTGAGATCCGGGACAAACACCCCGAACTCTTTGGCTAAGTTGGTAAGTTCGATTGATGCGGTCGCCTCACCTAAATTATCCCCAATGAGTTGATCAATCCTGTCCATTAACTCGTCATGATCAATGGGGTCAGGGTTATATCTGGGATGGTTGACCACATTGTTTTTACCCTGATTCCCGTTACCGCCCACAGTATTGCCCGTCTGATTATGGGCTGCTGTCTCTCGTTTGGGACTGACGGCTGCTTTGATGTCATCAAAGGTTAATTTATAATCTTCTACCCAATCAGCTAAGTCTAATCCTTTATTTTCAGGTAGATTTTGCCATACGGGGGCATCAGGGAAAGCATAAAGCCATTGGGCATCGGGGAAGTCTTTAATTATGGTGTCAGCGTGGTTGACCCCACAAACGTCACGGTCAGGGCAGATAACAACCTTAGCCCCTTCTAAATCTTGGGAGTGATGGGGTAGCCACTTCCCACTTCCCCCAATGTTACAAGTGGCCGGGATGCCCATCTCCCATAGGAGATCCGCGCATGGTTCACCCTCAGTGATAAAAATAGTTTGACCATTGGCGATCGCCTCCCTAATTTCTTGGTATCTGTAAATGGGAATGTCTTCACGGTTGACGGGCCCATACCCACTAATCCACTCCTTACCATTCCAATGATATTGATTGAAGCTTCTTTTTCCATTCCCGTCGTCGGTTCGGGTTACTTTGATTAAAAACTGTCCCTGCCTATCCAGATAGATCCATGAACGTTCCTTTTTGGGTCGTACCGCTTTCTTCTTAGGATGGAATAACTCGTTATCCTGACCGAATAACTCAATCAGGGATTTTAGGACGTTTGGCTCATCGTTACACTTATAGCAGCTATATTGGTAAGGCTCTCGCTTGTTACGGCTAAATCCGATATTATTACAGTGAGGACAGGGATATTTACCCTCACTATTCGGTTTCTTGTCTGATACCCACATCTCTACCATCTCTCCAATGGCTTGAGTTTTCGGGTCGTTAGGGGTTTTGTTGTACAATAAGGATGGCATTATGGTTTCCTTTATTTACTAATGCCTTACCCTTATAGGTTTACAATAAAAAATTAAATTATTTTTCTATAAATTTGATTTTTTAATAAAAATTAATGATTAACAGGTGCTTGGTAATGTCTGTCTTATTTACTCGTAAGTTTACTAGAGTACAAATCGCAGAGTTAACAGGACTAACAGGCGGTCAAGTTGATACTTTAAAAAAACAGGAATTTATCAAACTTAATAAAAGAAGATATGACTGCCAATCTTTACTTATAGCAGCTATTTACTCAGAGTATAATAAATATTTCAAGTGTAAAGGTCTAACCAATACTTGTAAGTCCTTGTTAGAAGTGATAAAAACAAGAGTTTATAATGAGTTTGATAAAATTAAAAATCCTATGTTATTTGCCTTCAATAATCAAAATGTTATGCTGTTGCCAGTCGATGATTTATTAGCTGTTAATCTTAAAAAAGAGACTAAAGTTATAGATAAAGAAGAAGATGTCACTTGTCATTTTAAGGAACTAAGCTTAATTCATAGGAATGGAAAGGCTATAACAATCCCTAACACACATTTATCAATTGATAATTGCTACAAAATTAATATGAATCTATTAATTGAGCAACTAGAAGATAAATATATTGAGTTACACAGTGAAGATATAAACATAGCTTAATCTTGTGATGACTTCCGACCCATGAAGAGAAAAGGTACTTTCTGGGGGGATGATGGTGACGAAAATTGTCATTCTGCCCATCTGCTACCATTCCACAAAATTAAGCGATCTTGGAATACATTGAACAATAATCGATCAAAGCCTTATTAGATATAGCTTTTAGCGTTTCCTAAAGTGCAGAGACTAATACTACTTTTGCCTTAAGTGGCTAGATACTGCAATATTTGAGGGTTCACTCTCGCCATTTTTTTGACTTCTGAAACCCTTATCAGATAAGGATTTTAAGAAATCCTGCACCTTATCACTTGGAAATAGTCAAATTCAGCGTGAGGATCATGTCTATACTCTAACTTATGCAGGAGCAGACGGCAGTCTCTCTACTGCTGATGATGATCAGGTGATTATCTTGGATTATGGAGATAGTAGCAATTTTCCTCAGATTGTTAAACCAATTTCATCAAACTTAACTTCATTAATTTTGATGAAAATATTATAAGTTTATTGACTAATGTTTAAGTTGTCATTAAAAAAGTGAAGTTCAGCTCATTTAATCATTTAAATAGATAAATTATAACTTGTCTTGTTTACATGAGCAGAAAAACTATATTTTTACAGACCAAAGGAAACTCTCACAAAAGACTATAAAATATTTGTTAAAAACCTTTTTATTGTGATGTGAAAAATTATAGATATGCTCTATAATCTTGGTTAAGGTGTAGAAGTATGAAAACCTTGTTACGTGAGCTAACCTCAGCTGGAGTAGCTATCGGAATTACTGCCACTGGCATAATTTTCTCGCCCGCGGTCAATGCTGCAGTTGTCAACTGCCAAGCTAACAGACCAGATGCTAGTAACGTCCTCTATCTCTATTATCCAACGGCAAATGATGGCAATTTCCCTGAATTTGGGACTACATCCATTAATACGTCACCGCTGGCTCCATTTGATGTTACTAATCTAGATCCCAATATAGGAACAACTTCTCAATTGAGATCAGCGATTACGGAACGTGTAAGAGTAGATTACTGTGAGTTCAATGTACGAACTCTTGAGACCACAAGTAGTAACGGAACAACAAATCCAACTCCATCAGATCCTAGTTGGCAAGTTGTTGGAATTGGTTCAGATGACGCGGGGACTTTGTTTGGGATTGCAGAGGCTGTAGATATCGGAAATAATAACACCGCTGACTTTGGTAGAGTATGGGCAGGGACTTTTGATGCTTTATATGGTGGGGAGGGTGGAGCCCTCAATGGGGTAAATTCGACAATCGAGAGATGGTCTAATGCGATTGCTGGAACGGTATCTCATGAGGCTGGGCATAATTATGGACTACGTCATGGAGATTCCGCTCCACGACCAAGTGAAGATCCTCAAAACAATCATTTGCTTGCAACAGGGAGCACTGGTTTAACTGGTCAAGATCGGACTCAGGATCGCCATTTCAGCGATACTAGTTTTGAGATTCTAGGAGCAAATATCGGGTTATTTGAGCAGACCCTTAGTAACTGGGATTTCGTCAACCCGAATAACGTAACAGCTGATGGATTTCAGATTACGGTACTAGTCCTTCCTTCCGATGGAACACCTAGCAAGGCATCAGTGTACACAGGGGGGCTAAGCCCGTGGAGCGATGTGAATATCTCCGCTGATGGTTCAGAGAGCTTCAATGGCATAACCTACAACAGATTTAAAATTGATTTTATTAGTCCTCAAAGCTGGAACAATGGGCCTGATGGTGAAATTCCAGCCGGGGAAGAGTTTCATGTTGGTGTAGGACTCACAACTGAGTATCTTGTACGTGACACCTTGCTAACTTCAGGCGGCGCTCCATTACAACTAAACCCGAGAGTAGTAAATTATACTACTGGTGGCTCCTTTGATCCTGATACCGGTGATTTTCATGTCACTTTCTCTAATCCAGAGCCAGAGGAAGGTGAATTAATCCTTTCGGATTTCCTAATTCGCTATATTCCTCGAACAGTCGATATTAATGAGATGATATCTGGAGGAACACTACTGGGAATAGACGGGTTGTCTATAGATCCATGGGGTGTTCGTCAGACGGACCAAGATATATTCCAAGTTGTCGATACGATAGATGTCATCATGGGTAACTCCGCTGAAGGACGAGCCGTTAATTTTCTTGTTGAGGCACCACCTGAATGTGAACGCGGGATTATTTTACCCCCACCGGTGCCAGACTCAGCAATAGGAGAAGTCGAGTACTGCTCTGAAGGTCAATTTCTGGGACTCTTCCCTTCGACTCGAATTTATTTCGAGGCAACTGTCACTGATCCAGATGCCCAATATTTTGATCCAGACCTTCAAATGTTTGTTAATGGACCTCTACAATCACAGATATTCGTACAATTATCAGGTGTGAAGCCAGATATCAATGATAACGATATCGATGATGCCATTGATATCGCTAATGGAGAATGTGAGGACACAAATCAAAATGGTCTCTGTGATGAAGCAGCAACTACTCCAGAACCCTCAACCATCTTAAGTCTCCTAACAATAGGTGGAATAGCATTAGCTAGTTCTAAGAAAAAACGTAACGGAGGAAATGACCTCACGGGGTGACAAGCCGGGTGACACCTTGAGTGAAAGAGAGTTTCAGCCGTTGTGATCGCCCTAAAAATTGTCAAAAACCAGAGGGCTTATTGGGAATGAACAATAATGGGGTTGGGAAAGAATACGTGCAAAATCGGTCATGGTGTAAAGTTTTGTAACTGACCATGTATATACAGCCTAAAAAAACATTGCCTAGTTTACCCCCTTTTAGGCAATGTTTAATCTGAAAAATCCCAATCTATAAGGGTTTGAAGCTTCTTGAGCTTAGATAGTCCACTGCCATTTTCGGCAAAGTTATTTTTATTAGGGGTGGCCTTTTCGCTAGGGCCAACCCGTCTACTTAGATTCAGGCTTGAAGCTGTACCCTAACTACTGCCGTCATGCGGTTGGCGCAGGGTTAGGTCAGATATCTAAGAATCATTTTCGCTCACGGTTAATTGATCTTTGCCAGCACCAACTCAAATTAGAGGGGGTAGAGGACGAGAAAGACCACCGACACGGAAAATTTATCCGAGGTTTGAGGCTAAGGACGGATGCTGATTCAGATCCCCCCTTACTAGAGCAAGTGTTCTTACCCTCAGACAACCTCAGACAACCTCAGACAACTTAGCAGACAACTCAAACCCAGTCAGAGACAACCTAGACAACCCTGACAACTTAAAGGACGATTTGAAATTTAATCAACTAAACACTTCTAACCTTTCTGGTGAAGAGGATCAAGTCTTCGGATCTTCAAGTGAATGTATTAGTAAATCAGATAAAAGGTCGTCCAGGTTGTCGCAGCCGTCTATATCTGGGATTGGGTTGTCTGAGGAGGTTGTCCAAGGTCGTCTGTCAATAATTTGAGGTCGTCGGTGATTCTCAACAACCTCAAATTATTGACAGAGTGGAATTAATAAAACGGACTGATTATGAGATGGGGAGGAGCGGGTGGTCTAGCAGTGATGGTAAAAATTATCTACTTAGTACCTATAAGGTTAGTTCCCGAAAATATTTAACCGATGATCAGTTACTATAGCAATCGGACTTGAATCGTGAAACTTCGTTGATGTCAAGAGCGGGGTTACAGCCCCATTATTTTTCACAAATGAAATCCGATTGCTATAGAGTTCTATCAAGATTTAAAGAGAGCATCCAATAAACCCACTCCACAAACACCCGCTTATCAAGTTGGTCAAATTTTACAAGGCAAGATCACCCATCCTGTTACCGGAATGGTCACACTCAAAGGGAAGGTTGTAGAAGTGGATGGTGATCCTCAACTGCAAGATAAGCTTGGTTTTACTTATCCTCTAGCGGTGATTGAAAATATTAAGCCGTTGGGTTGGGAGGCATATCATCATCAGTAGTCCATAAACTTGAATCCACGTTTTCCGCCCAACGTGGATTCAAGTTTATGGACTTATGGTTTAAGCCTCTGCTTATGCTACAAAAAGTGACAAAATGTAGTTTTTGTAGTCAAAACCACTACATTTTTGTAACACACATCTAGAAATTATCAACTTTCTTCGTTATCTTTCTGAGAGGGGCATTTTGCTCAAGGGAGACTCATGGAAGGGGGTCAAAACATTTTTATTAAAAAATGGCGTAATGTGCAAATGATCTTAAAAAAAATTGGCTTGCTCACAACTAGCCGATTTTTGGAAAATTTGGCTCACAAAGCCACTCTGATTTTGAGGCTCTGGAGGTAGAGTGAAGGGACAGGGGTGATAAATTGAGCATACTTTGAGCAAGAAAATCGAAA
>JASJDD010000103.1 GCA_030065735.1 Crocosphaera sp. | reverse complement strand
GTTCGCCCACCACGGCTACTCTCTCTTATACCGCTTATTTGTATTATATCAAAATTATTGCCCGCAATTCATCCCACGCCAAAATGTTGCTTTTTTGAGCGTATTTATGGCGTGGGGCTTCTTGCGGAAGAAGCTAAATCATTAAATGTCGCAAGGGAACTCCCGTTACACTAAGTAGCGGTTAACGGGAGAGTGTCAAAGTTAATGAGCAACCGGACAACCAGAGGTTAACTTTTTGAGGAAAGTGCTATTATCAAAATAGTGTTCAACGGATAAAATCTTGAGATCGTCGGTGACTTTAGCCACACTCATGCCTCTAATTTCAATGGTGTCTCCTGTGGGTTGATGATCTTTATAAGGACCGCTAAAGGTTCCCCAGTGTCGCCATTTAAAGGTAATATTAGGAGGACCTGATAACACTTCAATTAACTCCCATAAAAAGCCATTGGGAAAGGCTTTATGAAACAGTTCAAATGAGGATTCAAAGTCTTCTGCGTTGGGATCGTAACCTGGGGTTTTATCAATAAAAAGGTTATATGTACCTTGATCACTGACATCTTCTGCGCTGTAAATGGGGCCGCCGTTACTACTCATTTGAAATTTATCAACCACAATGGATAGCCATTGTTGAGGATCAGCTTTATGGGAGGCTTCCATTTCAAAGGTTCTCACTAAATTTTGAGCGATCGCCTCTAAAGATCCAGGAGCATGATTATATTTGCTTTCTTTGTGTAAATATTGGTCAGTATGGGAGTAGTCGGGCTTTTCTCCGTTGCGCCATTTCACTCCTTGATCATGATCTAAGACGGTATTGCGATCTTGTACCCAAAGGGGTAGTTCTGCACTGTGATCACTACTCATTCGATAAGTTCCTGTGCCAAGGTTAGGTCGTTAACTACATTTATTATAAAAAAAACTCGGACTAATTTTAGATAACAAACCTAAAATTTTTCTTTATTTTTTGATAATTACCTCTCAATTTATAGGAGATTTTCCACTCATTTTCATAAGTCCTTAATTTTCAGGGGAGAAACGTTTTCCTCCCCTATGTCTCAACTTTATCTTTCTTCAATAGGACACCATGTTTGTTCACTAGGGCCAGTATAAACAGAACTAGGACGAATAATGCGATCGAGTTCCAACTGTTCTAAACAATGGGCTAACCAACCCACTACTCGACTGACGGTAAAGGTTGAGGTGAACAAAGCAGACGGCAGTCCTAACCCATGCAACACTAAGGCCGTATAGTATTCTACATTGGTTTCAATGCTGCGATTGGGTTTATATTCCTTGAGTAATCGCAGGGCCGTGGTTTCCACGTCAACGGCTAAACCCCAAAACTGCTTATCTTCTCTACGTTTCCAGACATCAGCTGACACTTTTGACAGTAAAATGGCTCGGGGATCTTTAACTCGATATACCCGATGACCAAACCCCATCAACCGTTCTCGGTTTTCAAACTTATGACGCAAATAGCCTTCGATATCTCCGGATTTCTGCATCTCTAACAACATATCTAGCACAGGACCGGGCGCACCTCCGTGTAGAACCCCTTTCATGGCACCAATGGCGGCCGTTACCGCAGAGACAAAATCGGAGCGAGTGGACATCACAACCCGTGCAGCAAAGGTAGAGGCATTCATGCCATGTTCGATGACGGTATTGAGGTAAATCTCTAGGGTTTTGACATCTTCGGGGGAGGGTTTTTCTCCCGTCAGCATATACAAATAGTTGGCAGCATGGCCTAATTCCAGGTGAGGTTCGACAATAGGTTGATGATTGAGTAACCGCCAATAGGAAGCAGTAATAATGGGGAGTGAGGCAATAATTTTCAGCGCGCCGTTGATCCCTTCTTTATCAATGCGATGGGATTGCATATCCATGCTGAGACAGCTAACCCCTATTCTTACCCCTTCGATGAGTTCAATGTCGTTAGCTGCTGCCTTTTTGAGAACATCTAATATTTTTTCGTCAAGATATCGATGGGATAATAGCTTTTTGGTGACGTTATCCAGTTCGTTTTTGTTAGGAAGATGATTATGCAAAAATAAGAAAACCATCTCTTCAAAGGACGCATTCATGGCAAGCTCTTCAAAGGGAAATCCTAATATGATTAACTTTCCTAACTGCCCATCTATTTTACTGAGGTGATTGGGTATATTTTCCATATATTTCAAATTACCTGAATAGTCGAGGCCAATATCAGCTTACGCACTCTACCTCATTATAGCATAGTGCTTTCCTAAGAATCATATGGTCATCAAGGGATGGTAGTAGTGAGGAACTTCTGACTTCGTTAACACAGGTTCCCTTTGTTTGACAAAAATTCAAGTTAATAACCTCGCCAAACTCCGATTAAGATTCCTTGAACTTCTATTTGGTTGGCTTTGACTTCTATGGGTTGATAGTTAAGATTGGAAGGTTTTAACATCACCATTTCTCCTTCCTGATAAAACCGTTTTAAGGTGGTTCCTACTCCTTCTACTCTGGCTGCGACAATTTCACCATTTTTTAAGGTTTCATCCGGTAAGAGCGATCGCATAATCGCTAAATCTCCATCGGTGATTAAATCTTCAATCATGCTGTCCCCTGTTACCCTTAACCCCCAATAATTGTTACCCTGGAGGAGATGGGAGAGGTCTAAGCGTTCTTGTTCATCGGTGAAGGGTTCTACTAATCCCCCGGCTGCGATCGCTCCTAAAATGGGAATTCCTTTGGGCTGATGCTGTAAAATTCTTAAGGTACGGGCTTTGCCTTCGATCCAGTCGATATAGCCTTTGTTTCTCAGTCTTTCTAAGCGACTTTGCACCGGTGCTGGCGATCGCAGATTCATCGCTTTCATCATTTGACGAATGGAAGGAGCGTGTTGATTTTCGCGAATATACTTGATTAGCCAGTCGTATAATTCTTGTTGGGCAGGGGTTAAAGGCTCCATAGGTTTTCCCTAATTATCAGAACATAGGTACTATAATAAACCTTTTTTGGCCTTTTGTGACAACAATTTAGTGTTAGTTACAATTCTAGAACAGTTTGGAGAATTTGGCGATCTCCTGGTTTAGCAGAAAAGCGGCCATTTTCCAGGTCTCGAATCCAACTTTGGCTTTTTCCGATTTGTTTGGCTAAAGCTCTTTGACTTAACCCTTTGCGTTTTCTTGCGTTTAAAATTTGCTGAGCAGATAACTCAGGAGGTTTTTTTGTGCGAGTTTTTCGCTGATTTTTGCGTTGTTTTTTTTGTTCAAATTTAATTAATTGTTCTTCCCATTCTTGAGGAAGTTCAAAGTTAAGAATTCTTGCCTTCATTAACCAATTCCATTTTTCCCTCGGTCCTGAATCGGTTAAACGGTGTTCTTGGCAACCATCATTAATCCAAAAGTCTAACGCTTCTTCTGCATCATCGGGGAGTTGATCTAATTTTACCCATAAGGGTTGTATTTTTTCTGGGTAAGAAACGGGGTCAAACACGGGTTTTAATCCATAATGATTCAAAACTTCTAAATCACTTTCAAAGGTTCGCAGGAGCCGTTTTCGTTGCTCTCGTTGAATGTCTGCTTGAGCAATTCTTTGTTGACCATAGGCCACCCGCATTAAGGTGGGAACAGTAATACATTGTTTACGGCCCATCTTACTCTTAAAAAGTAACCAGAGCATGATTCTAACTGCTCCTGGATGTTGTTGCCAAATACTCATCACACTACTTAAAATAAATTGAGGTAAGGAACCATATTGATAGAAGGCAATTCTTTGACTATAACCTTGTTTATTTAAGAAGTATTTCGCCCATATTCCGGGTTGTAAAGTAAAGGTTAACCCGATTAAATGTTGACACCCTAAATTATCTTCTTGGAAGTGATGTTGAATGTCTACTAAGTTCCAAATCGGACTTTCTGGTACAGTAAAGCTTTTGACTTTTCCTTGCTGTGGCCAATCAATGGTGGCTAATAATTGACAGCTTTGTTGTATTAATAGTTTAATCAGGCTTAATTTGGAGGCTTTACTGATATCTTTTCGTTTATCTAGTCCTAAATATTGTTCAATTTGTTGATCACTAATAATAAATTTTTCTTCCCAAGGTTTTTCTAATAGGGTTGCATAGCCAGCAAATAAAAGATGTAAGCAAGCTGCTCTAATATCGATCTTTTCTAGTTGACTCGGGTCTGATAAATAGTGGACTGGGTCTGATAATTGTGAGTCTAAAGTATCATTTAATCGGAAGACAATTGTTCCCCTTCCTTGTTTCACTGTCCGTTCATAATAAAGGTTTCCTTCCCTATCCTTTTCCCAAGAAAGGACTGAAGCTTGAGTTAGCACTGTACAAGCTTCCCAAATAATCATGGATGAAGCAAAAGGGGTATTTTTTCCATTAATAAATAGTTCAGGAGATGTGGGAATTCTCGTGACATTTTTATATCTTCCTTTTTTGGCTTGTGTGGGAGTTGGACTACTAATAGGACATTGCACAATACACTGAGGTTCTTGATAATAACCTTCGCAATTATTACATCTTTTTTGATCAATCCAATATTCACCATTTTCTGATTTAATGGCATCGGTTGGGCAGTTAATTTGACAATTATTACAAGTTGGACAACTCTCAGAAATTGTATAAGACATGGCGATTTATGAAGAGTGACAAATGAAGCAAAATAGGATCATATCGTTCAATTACTAGATTAATGATCAATCTGGCAATTGTTCCATGATGCAGTATGTTTAGCACAATACTTTATTTATTTCTCACACAACAAAGATACTATCCTGATATTATCTATCAATTTTTTGGATAGTAAAAATTCTATGCACTTACTATGAATTCACTGGTATTGTGCCAGGTTATGATCTAACACTTCTCACTGTTGTTATGGTATTTAATAAACGTTTCCGCTTATGTTTATCATGAACATTCTACTATAACTGTGTCTTTTCTTTCGGGTTAATGTTATCCAGTTGGAGCGGGATTTTATCCTAATAATGCAACCATTAATGAGTTTTCTGAATAATAATCCAGACAATCATCATTGTCATATTCATTGATGAGAAAAAATGTAAAGCATCATACAGACAAAATGCACTTTGATCAACCTGAATGGTTCTTTTATTTAGTTTTGTAATCCTCTTTATAGTTTTATAACAATTTTATAAATTAGTTATCAGTGACTAGGTTATGATGAAAAACAGAAAATAACTTGAAAAAAGACGACAATTGTGATACCTTCTACAATAATTATCGATCCGTTATTAACAGCCTGGTTACAAGAAGACATTGGACGAGGCGATCGCACAACGGAGGGCTTATCACTTGAGTCTATGGGGTCAGGTCAATGGGTGGCTAAAGCGGAAGGGGTGATAGCTGGCTTATCCATTGCTCAAAGGGTCTTTCACTTATTAAATCCTGAAGTTACCTTGAACCCAGTGGTAGCAGAGGGGGAAAGGGTCAAAACCGGTCAAGCGATTGCCACAATCAAAGGACCCTTAAATGCCTTGTTAACAGGGGAAAGAGTGGCTTTAAACTTAGCCATGCGCTTAAGTGGTATTGCCACCATGACGCGACAATATACAGAAATGATAGCTGATTTACCAAGCCAATTGGTAGACACCCGCAAAACCACTCCAGGATTGAGGATACTAGAAAAGTATGCGACTCAGGTAGGAGGGGCAAAAAATCACCGTATGGGCTTAGATGATGGGGTGATGATCAAGGACAATCATATCAAAGCCGTGGGCAGTATTCAAGGGGCGATCAAATCTATTCGTCAAACCATTCCCTATCCCCTTACCATTGAAGTAGAAACAACCACACTTCAAGAAGTAAAAGAAGCGTTAGAGTATGGCGCAGATATTATTATGCTAGATAACATGGGTTTAGATTTAATGCAGGAATCTGTTACTTATATTCGGAGTAAAAATAAACAGATAAAAATTGAAGCATCAGGTAATATTACCCTTGATAATATCCGAAAAGTTGCTTTAACAGGAGTGAATTATATTTCTAGTAGTGCGCCTATTACTCGTTCAACTTGGTTAGATTTAAGTATGAGACTTGATTGAATCAAATAATCGATAATTAATGATAAAAATGAGTCATATTCAATGTGGACAAATCTTCATGCTAGGGTACATAAAACGCTAAAATATAGTTTAATTTTGCCTCATAAAAGTAAGCTAGTAATTGCGGTTTCAGGGGGACAAGATTCGTTATGTTTATTAAAATTATTGATAGATTTACAATCAAAATGGGGTTGGTATATTGCTATTGCTCATTGTGATCATGGTTGGGCTTCTGATATAGGAATTGCCGATCATGTCAGAGAATTGGCTCATAATTGGAGAATTCCCTTTTATTTAAAAGTAGCTAAAGCCATGAAAGAAACCGAAGCAGCAGCGAGAGAATGGCGATATCAAAGTTTAGTTGAAATAGCTGAAGAAAACCAGTTTACTGAAGTGGTAACTGGTCATACTTTAAGCGATCGCGCTGAAACGTTATTATATAATTTAATTAGAGGAGCCGGTAGTGAGGGATTGGGTGCGTTAACCTGGAAACGTCCCCTAACCAATCAAATTAATTTAGTGCGTCCTTTATTGAAGGTTTCTCGTGCTGAAACTTTAGCATTTTGTCAACAGTTTAATCTACCCATTTGCGAAGACGCAGTTAATGCTAATTTAGATTATGCTCGTAACCGTATTCGTCAGGAATTATTACCTTATTTAAAAGAAAAATTTAACCCCAATGTAGAAACTACCTTATCTCAAACCGCAGACGTTTTAAAAGCAGAATCTGATTATTTAGAAGCAGAAGCTAACCAGATTTTAGAAGCAGCATTTGATCACAATAACTCTAGATTAAATAGAGATGTTTTAAAAAGTGTCCCTTTAGCGTTACAAAGACGAGTCATGCGTCAATTTTTAGCTAGAATTATGATAACGAAACCGAATTTTGAGCAAATAGAAGCGACGGTTAATTTAATTGATGCACCCAGGCGATCGCGGACTTCTTCTTTTCCTGGTAAAATAATTTTAGAAGTAGAAGAAAACTACATAGTCAAAAAACAATTATCGGCTTAATCTAATTATATGTTAAATTGAAATTAGGTAAATTTTATGAGTGTTGAGATTATTACTTATTTAGTCGATTGGAAAATATTAGTCCAAAAATGGCAAGAAAACCAAACCCTTGACTTTTGGTATAACGCATTAGATGAAGAAGAAGATTGGATTCACTACTATGATGTTTCCTTACCATTCAGTGATTCAGAAGTGGCTTTAGAAGCAGTGATCCAAGAAAAAGGTATCGTTATTAGTATGGCTTAAGCATTTTATGCTAGCAAAAAAATAGAAGATTTTAGTTAATCTTAAAAATTAAGGACAGAAAGCAGAGTAAGCTAGTTAAAGGCATTTGTAACGACATAAAATATGGCAACTATTAACGATAACTATCTCAAACTCAAAGCAGGATACCTCTTTCCCGAAATCGCAAGACGGGTAAACACCTTTGTGGAAGGCAACCCCGAAGCCAAAATCATTAAACTGGGTATTGGGGATGTCACCGAACCCTTGCCCGAAGCCTGTCGCACTGCTATGATTAAAGCGGTAGAAGATATGGGCGATCGCAGTACCTTCAAAGGCTATGGTCCCGAACAAGGTTACGGTTGGTTACGGGAAAAAATCGCAGCCCAAGACTTCCAAGCCAGAGGTTGTGATATTGATGCCTCTGAAATCTTCGTCTCAGACGGCGCAAAATGCGATACCGGCAACATTCTCGACATTTTTGGCAAAAACAACAAAATTGCCGTAACTGACCCTGTATACCCCGTTTATGTGGATACCAATGTTATGGCCGGCCATACAGGAGAAACCAATGACAAAGGAGAATATAATGGTTTAGTGTATCTGCCCATCAGTGCAGATAACAACTTTATTGCAGACATTCCCAGGGAAAAAGTTGACCTTATTTATCTCTGTTTCCCCAACAACCCTACCGGGGCCACAGCCACGAAAGCCTATCTCAAAGCTTGGGTAGACTATGCAAAAGCCAACGACTCCATTATCTTTTTTGATGCTGCTTACGAAGCCTTTATCACCGATGATAGTTTACCCCATTCTATCTACGAAATCGAAGGAGCCAAAGACTGCGCCATTGAGTTTCGTTCCTTTTCCAAAAATGCAGGATTTACCGGTACTCGTTGCGCCTTTACCGTGGTTCCCAAACAATTAACCGCCAAAGCCTCCGACGGATCTGAGGTAGAATTATGGAAACTGTGGAACCGTCGTCAGTCCACCAAATTTAATGGGGTTTCCTATGTAGTGCAACGGGGGGCAGAAGCGGTCTATTCCGAGGCAGGAAAAGCCCAAATCAAGGCGTTAGTTGACTTTTACCTCGAAAATGCCCAAATCATCTGTGACAAGCTGACCAGCGCAGGATTTGAGGTGTATGGTGGAGTCAATGCCCCTTACATTTGGTTAAAAACCCCCCATAACCTGTCTAGTTGGGATTTCTTCGATAAACTGTTACAAACGACGAATGTGGTAGGAACCCCTGGATCGGGGTTTGGGGCAGCCGGAGAAGGCTATTTTCGCATTTCTGCCTTTAATAGTCGGGAAAATGTGGAAGAAGCCATGAAACGTATTACAGAACAGTTTAAAGCCTAATCAGTGTATCACAAAACCCCTGCCCTGGCTTTCATCCCTCGATTTTCGTCCCTCAAGCAAGACCGGCTCTTGCGGAGGAAACCTCCGCGAGCTTGCTTGCTCAATCGGGGATTTCTCGCCAGGGGGGTTAACAATTAACAATTGATCCGCATTGCTTTATCTGTATCTTCCCAAGGAATTAAACCCAGATCTGTGCGTCCGACATGGCCATAGGTAGCTAAGCGTTTATAAAACCCTCCTTTAAAGAGATCGGGCAAAAATCTTAGGTTAAACTGGCGAATAATACCTGCTAAGCGAAACTCAAACTGTTCTTCGAGAATAGCAGTTAAATCCTCATCTGGAATTTTTCCTGTACCAAAGGTTTGCACTTGAATACTAACCGGTCGTGCCTTACCAATAGAGTAACTTAATTGCACTTCACATTCATCGGCTAAACCTGCAGCAACGATATTTTTAGCCGCATAACGAGCAGCATAGGCCCCAATGCGATCGATCCGGGTGGGATCTTTGCCACTGAGGGCAGCCCCACTATGTCGAGCATATTCTCCGTAAGTATCAATGGCGTTTTTGCGCCCCGTCAAACCAGAATGAACCGCCGGACCACCAATAAACAACGGTCCCTCTGGGTTGATAAAGATTTGGGTATTGTCATCGGGTTTGATAGGAAGGGAATGATCGGCGCAAACCACATCAATCACCGCTTCTCGAATATCCTGCTGAAATTGCTCAAACTTAGGAGTCGGGGTGAGAGAATCGGGATTTTGACTGGCAATGATGGTGATACTGTGAAGACGATGGGGACGACGATCCACATATTCGATCCCTACTTGGGTTTTGCCATCGGGGGTAAGATAGGGAAGGGCGTTATCCTCTCGAACTTGGGTCAACCGTCGGGCCAATTGATGAGCTAACCAGATGGGTAACGGCATCAGCGTGGGGGTCTGGTTACAAGCAAAGCCAAAAACGGTGGCTTGATTTTTAACCGTAATGGACTCAATTTCTGCGTCTGAGATAGTTCTTTCGTCAAAACAACGATCCTTCTCAAAGGGAATTTCCTGAAGACTGGTGACAATGCTACAGGTTTTAGCACTAAAGGACGATTGTTCATAACCCGCTTGTTTAATCACTTGTCGGGCAATTTTAGGAAAATCCACCACCGCATCGGATTGAAAACGAGCAGCAATAAAGACAATGGCGGTTGCTACAGCGCATTCAGTTACCACCCGTGAGTAAGGATCTTGACGCAAGAATTGATCGACGATCGCATCACTAATCTGATCACAGAGTTTATCGGGATGGCCTTGGGTTACAGATTCTGAGATAAATATAAAATCTTTTTTCATGGTTATTTAGGAAAATTATCAGTTATCAGTTATCAGTTATCAGTTTTTTCAGTGTTCTGACTTCTGATTTGATGAAAGTGCTAGACACTGGGGAGGTTAGTCCTTGTTGCCATATCAGCTTGAATGAGACTGTTGACAGGAACAACCGTCGAGGGAGCATTCTCTTTTGTGGCTTCGCTGATGAGTAAGGGTAAAATGGCACTACTACCAATGACCACAGTATCAGCAAGATTAATGGGGGTAATATGGAGGAGATTTCTCAGGCCAGGAACTGCCAAAGAAATCCACTGTAGAGCGAAAGAACCCCCCAGGGCTGCGGTTAAATAATGATTATCAGGGAGTTTCTGGGCAGATAAAGGTTTGTTAGAACGACAACTCAAGGCATGGAGTAATTGTCCACTGACCAAACTCATAAAAGCAATGGTACTGGCTTGGGGACTAATGCCATAACGCCAGATGCCATAACCATAGGCAGTTAAGGCACTGACTGATAAGTTAGTGGACTCGAAGAGAGTGCGTTGAAAGTCAGAAGATTTAATAATGGGTTCATCGGGAGAACGAGGCGGAAGGCTTAAAACATCTGGTTCAGGGGCCTCTAAAGCTAACGCTAATCCGGGGAAAATATCCGTTACTAAATTCAACCACAGTAACTGCATGGCGTTGAGGGGTTGACCCAACCCTCCCATATTGGCCAACAACATGACCATAATTTCGCTGAGGTTAGTGGAAAGGAGAAAATGAACGGATTTGCGAATATTATTGTAAATGGTACGACCCTGACTCACGGCAATAATCATGGTTTCCAGATTATCGTCTTCTAGTACCACGTCCGCCACTTCCCTGGCCACATCGGTCCCTGTATGACCCATAGCAATGCCCACTTCGGCTGCTTTGAGGGCCGGGGTATCATTAATGCCATCCCCCGTCATAGCCACCACCAATCCTCTCTCTTGTAGGGCTTGCACAATCTGTAATTTATGGGCCGGGCTAATGCGGGCAAAGACGTGAACCTGTTCACACAAACCAGGTAAAACCTCTGAACTTAGATCGCTTAATTCCGTGGAATCGAGAATTTTTAGGGGTTCTTCTTGACTGAGACGCAACTCCTTGGCAATGGCGTAGGCCGTTGGACTTTGATCCCCGGTAATCATCAGGGTATTGATACCAGCTTGGTGAAAATTGCTCATGGTTTCTTTGACCCCAGGCCGAATGGGATCAGCCATACCCACTAATCCCACCCAAATCAAATTAGAAAGGGTTACGGAATTAGGATTGTTGCTTTCTCCTTGTGTATATGCTACCCCTAATACCCGTAACGCTTGACCAGCCATGGTTTCGTTTTGAGTTGCGATCGCTTCTTTTTCTGTCTCGGTTAAGGGGATGGGCTGACCCTTTTCCATCTTAGTAGAACACCGTTCTAAAACTTCTCTGGGATTACCTTTAACGGCGATCAAGTAGGCTGATTCATGGATGTGATGAATGGTGGCCATCAGGTTACGGGACTCGGAACGATGATGGGTCACTAAGCGAGGGTATTTGTCATTAAGTTCTGTGATGTCTACCCCAGCAGCGATGGCCATTTCCATCAGGGCGTTTTCGGTGGAAGACCCGTCAATGATGTAGGTTTGATCGTGATTGTAGCTGACTTGACTATCGTTACATAACACACAGATATGGATCAGTTTTAGTAATTCGTCGCAGCCATAGGGGTTAATTTCTTGCTTGTCTGACCGAAAACGACCGTCCGTCAGATCAATATGTCGACCATCCCAACACAGTTTTAACACGGACATTCGGTTACTGGTGAGGGTTCCGGTTTTATCGAGACAGATGGCTTGAATAGACCCCAGGGCTTCGATCGCCTCTAAACGACGAATGAGGACTTTTTGTTGACGCATCTTGAGGATACCCAAGGCTAAGGTTGTGGTGGCAACCGTGGGTAAGCCTTCGGGAACCGCAGCTACCGCCAGAGAAATGGAGGTTTTCACCATTTCTAATAGCCCGTAACCTCGCAATAACCCCATTGCGAACACCACCCCACAAACGGCACTGGAAAGCCACACCAGTTGACTACCGGCCTGTTCTAGTTGTCGTTCCATGGGGGTTGAGGGTTGGCTGGTTTCTCCCACTAAGGCTTGGATTTTGCCCATTTCTGTTAAATTGCCTGTAGACACAACCACTCCTGTTCCTTGTCCCCCTGTCACAAAGGTTCCCCGATACACCATATTGTTTCGTTCTGCTAAGGGAATGATGGGTTTATTGGAGGTGATTATCCCTTGTTGTTTCTTGATGGGGAGGCTTTCCCCAGTTAAGGCTGATTCATCCAAGGTTAACCGTTGGGCTTCCATTAATCGCGCATCGGCCGGCACATAAGAACCGGGTTGCAAGGATAAAATATCTCCTTGAACAATGTTTTTGGTGTCAATTTCGATTAATTCTCCCTCCCGAAGCACCCAAGCTGAGGGGTTGACAAAGTTTTTCAGAGAGTTAATGATCCGTTCTGAGTTACTTTCCGTGGCGTAACCCAAAATGGCGTTAATGGTGACTACCCCCATAATAACCACGGCATCAGCGATGCCACCGGTTAACACTGAGAGTAAGGCTGCACTGCTTAACAGGGCAACGGGAACGGATTTAAAGTAGTCAATGAAAATGGTCACTCCTGAACGGGGTTCTGTTTCGCTAAGGGCGTTGATCCCGTATTCTCTTAACTTCTGTTCAACGTCTGAATGGGAGAGTCCTGTGTCTTTTGAGGTTTTGAGTTGTGAGACTATGGTTTCTATCTCTTGCCGGTGCCAAGCAGTGGATGAGGTTAAGAGAGATTTCTTGTGCTGATTAAGGAATTCCATCGACCTTTGTGGGTATTGATGATATTCCTTGACGTATTGGTTAATAATAACCACAATTTCTTTAACTTTTTTGTTGGGATCAAAGTATAAAAGGATATTGCTGGTGGTTGGGTTCGCTTTGACAGATGTAATATCTTTGTGGATCGATAAATTGAACTCTAAATATTGCTTGAGTTGGTGGGAATAAAGTAATCCTTGAACTTTGCAACGACATCTTCCTTTGACGGTTCCGTGGAGAATTTTGACAAAAGATAGTGTGTTATGGTGATTGTGTTCAATGGTATGAAGTTTTTTCATAGGTCTTCTAAGGTTTCACTAAGGGAACTAACACCTACTAAAAACCTATTAATATCTAATAATGTGTTATTAGACTAACAGTTTTGGGGCATCGGTGACTCCCCCTGGATTTTACTGTTTGAAAAAACTACTGGTTTTGAAGCAGATTTAACTTTCCTTCCCTGTCTAGGTGAAGATTTCCCCCTTATAGTTCGGGAAACTGCATGATGCAATGCCTCTAGGACTTTCGCTGATTCAAACATTTGGTGTCGGGAGATTTTCTGCTCACGAAAAAGTTTACAAATTTTCCCCCATTGACCCCATGACTGCACTAAACCATCCTCTGGCGATTCAGTGCAAATTCCTATTATTGACCAATAAGCACGAGGTATTCTCTCAGAGAATCCTAATGCTCGTCTGGCAATGACCATAGCCGCAGCATAGGCTGAATTAAGCCCATATTTAGCCATATATTTCACCATACCAATAACTGATGTGGCAAAAGGATTCTTGAAAATTACTTCAATGCCATATTTTTCGGCTCTAGCTACTAAGAAAGCTCTAAATTTATCATAAACAAAACCACTAAGCATCCGATTATATTTCTTAGAAGAATGTCTTAAAGTTGCTTTCTTTTTACTAAAATCTAAGTCTTCACAAGCTATCGAACATTGAAAACTTTCAGCTATTCTGACAATTTTAGCTACAATATCCCTCAATTTAGCTTCAACTTGTCCAGTCGTTCCCCTAGGAATTTCCCAAGAAAATAAAGTTTTCTTTCCCTCAATTTGATGTAAGTTACCATCCCTTTTTACATAAACAAGGTCAATGGATTCAGCATTTAAGTCAATGCCTAAACAACCATTTCTGTGATGAGAAATATAAGGAACCGCTTGTACATAAGTGGATAAATGAATATACCATTGATTATCTTTATGTT